>JAEUHA010000120.1 GCA_016793535.1 Opitutaceae bacterium
CGCGAGCCCGAGGGCAGCGTCTGCTTGTCGCCGGAGGGACTCTGGGTCGCGGCGACGTCGCGGGAGAGGGTGCGTTCGCGATTCATGGAGAAAGGAAGCTGAGCGCAAAGACGCTAAGATCTCGCAAAGTTCGCCCTGGGAGGAAGATCAGCCTTAGCGTTCCCTTTGCGATCCTTCGCGTCTTTGCGCTTATTGCTCAAATTGCGTTTCGATCAGGCTGCGCAGTCCGGCGTGAAGGTCGTCGCTGACGAGGCGGTTCAGGACTTCCTCGAAGAAGCCGAAGGTGAGCAACTGGTCGGCGGCGTCCTTGCGAATGCCGCGGGCCTGAAGGTAAAATTCCTGCTCCGGGTCGATGCGGCTGCTGGTGGCTCCGTGGGTGCAGCGCACGTCGTTGGCCTGGATTTCGAGGCCCGGCAGCGAATTGGCCTCGGCCTCCTCGCTCAGCATCAGGTTGCGGTTGCTCTGGTAGGCATCCGTCCGCTGGGCATCGGGGTCGACCACGATGAGGCCGGAGAAGATCGTCTTGGCCTGGTCGCGGAGGGAGTTCTTGTACAGCAGGTCGGACTTGGTGTCGGGCGCCTGGTGGATCTGCAGCGTGCGCTGGTCGAACTCCTGCGTGCCGTCGGCCACGGTGAGCGCGAGCATCTCGGAGAACGCGCCGGGAGCCTGGAGCTGTGACAGCGACTCGTGGCGCGACTGGCGGCCGCCGAGGTGCAGGTTCAGTGACTGCACGCGGGCGTCGCGGCGGACCACGGTGGAATTGAACTGCAGCGAGAGCGTCTCGTACGACCACGCCTGGGCCCCGACGTAGGTGAGCTGGGCGCCGTGGCCGGCGTAGAGGTCATTGGCGCCGCACGCGAAGTGCGGGACCGACACCGCCCCGCCGGGCAGCGAGAGCCGGGCGTCGGAATAGAAGAGATCGATCACCGTGACCTTGGCGTTCTCCTCGGCGATGACGAGGGTGTGCGGGAAGATCGCGGAGGCCGGCCCGGTCGCCAGATGATGAATCACGATCGGCGTCGCGACTTCGACGCCGCGGGGCACGTAGACGAACGCACCGTCGCGCACGAACGCGGTGTGCAGGGCGGCGAACTTCTCGGAACCCAGCTTCTGCGGCTGCGCCATGAAATGCGCCTTCAGCAGGTCGGCGTGGGAGCCGACGGCTTCCGCCAGCGTCGTGACGACCACGCCCGCCGGCCGGGCGGCGTTCGACCGGGCGGAAAGATGGTTGTTGGCAAACGCGAGGTCGGGTGTGGCCAGCGCGGCCGGAAGATCGGGAATGCGGCGCTCGGCGGCGGTGGTCTCGGCCGGCGTGGCAATATGGAAACCCTCGAGGGCAACGCCCTGGAGCGTGCTGAAGCGCCAGGCCTCGTCGGTGCGCGACGGCAGGGGCAGACGGGCAAACGTGTCGTAAGCGGCGCGCTTGCGGGCGATCCACCACGCGGGCACCGCACCGAGGCTGGCGAGGTGCTCGGCAAAGGTCTCGGCGGTGAAACTGCCGATCGGCGAACGCGTGGCGGCGGGAGAGGAAACGGGAGCGGACATGGCAGAAGGTGAATTGTGATGAGTGACGAGTGAGAAGGGGCGGACGACGCACGCGTCACTCGCCCCTCAGCACGCCGCACTGGCCGCGTTCAGCCGACGCTGCCCTCCATCTCGAGATCGATAAGGCGCTTGAGCTCGACGGAATATTCCATCGGGAACTGCCGGGCGAGATCGTTGACGAAACCATTCACGGCCAGGCTCATCGCCTGCCCCTCGGTGAGGCCGCGCTGCTGCATGTAGAAGATCATCTCTTCATTCACCTTCGAGACGCTGGCCTCGTGCTGCACGTAGTTGCGGTCGCCGCGGACGGTGATTGCCGGGTAGGTGTCGGTGCGGCTGTTCGTGTTGATCAGCAGCGCGTCGCACTCGGTGTTGTTCTTGCAGCCCTTGAGATGCTTCGGGATGTGGACGACGCCGCGGTAGGTGCTGCGGCCCTGGCCGACCGAGATCGACTTGGCGACGATGTTGGACGTCGTCTCGTCGGCGGCGTGGATCATCTTTGCGCCGGTGTCCTGGTGCTGGCCGTCGTTGGCGAGCGCGATCGAGATGACCTCGCCGCGCGCCTTGCGGCCCTTCAGGACGACGCCCGGGTACTTCATCGTGAGCCGGCTGCCGATGTTGCAGTCGATCCACTTGATCTCGGCCTCCTCGTGCGCGACGCCGCGCTTGGTGACGAGGTTGAAGACATTGTTGGCCCAGTTCTGGACGGTGATGTACTGGATCTTGGCGCCCTTGAGCGCGACGAGCTCGACGACCGCGCTGTGCAGCGTCGAGGTCGAGAACTTCGGGGCCGTGCAGCCCTCCATGTACGTCACCTCGGAACCTTCGTCGGCAATGATGAGGGTGCGCTCGAACTGGCCGAAGTTCTCCGCGTTGATGCGGAAGTACGCCTGCAGCGGCTGGGCGACCTTCACGCCGGGCGGGACGTAGATGAACGAACCGCCGGAGAAGACCGCGCTGTTGAGGGCGGAGAACTTGTTGTCGCCCGTCGGGATGACCTTGCCAAAGAACTTGCGGAAGATCTCGGGGTGCTCGCGCAGGCCCTCCGTGGAATTCACGAAGATCACGCCCTGCTTGGCGACGATGTCCTTGATGTTTGAATACGCCGCCTCCGAGTCGAACTGCGCCTCGACGCCGGCGAGGTATTTCCGTTCCTGCTCCGGGATGCCCAGCCGCTCGAAGGTGCGCTTGATGTCGTCGGGCACCTCGTCCCAGGTGCGCTTCGGCTTCTGGCCCGATGCGAGGTAATAGCGGATCTTGTCGAAATTGATGTTCTCGAGGTCCTTCGTCGCCCAGTGCGTCGGCATGGGCTTGGCCCGGAAAACCTTGAGCGCGTTCTGCCGGAATTCGCGGATCCACGGCGCCTCCTTCTTCACCGCGCTGATGTAGTCGACGGTCTTCTCCGTCAGGCCGGTGCCTGCGTCGAATTCATAGGTGACGTCGTACTGGAAATCGCCCTTGGTCTGGTCGATGCCGGCGACGGGATTCTCGATCGTGACGGGCTCGAGTTCGTTGGAAAGCGTGTCGGTGGTGGGCATGGCAGCGGGAAGGTTATCGCACGGAGGCGAATGGGCGCGGGGATGAGTAGTTCAGGCGGTGACGAGTTCCTTCTTCACCCAGTCGTAGCCCTTGCTCTCGAGTTCGAGGGCCAGGCTCTTGTCGCCGCTCTTCACGATGCGGCCGTCGTACATCACGTGCACGAAGTCCGGAACGATGTAGTTCAGCAGCCGCTGATAGTGGGTGATCATGAGCACGCCGAGATTGGGCCCCTTCAGGGTGTTCACGCCCTCCGACACGATCCGGAGCGCGTCGATGTCGAGACCGGAGTCGGTTTCATCCATCAGCGCGAACTTGGGCTCCAGCATCGCCATCTGCAGGATCTCGCAGCGCTTCTTTTCGCCGCCCGAAAACCCTTCGTTGACGGAGCGCGACGTGAACTTCCGGTCGATCTTGAGCATGTCCATCTTCGCGTAGAGCCGCTTGTAGTAGGCGGAGGCGTCGAGTTCCTCGCCCTCGGCCATCCGGGCCTGCTGCGCGGCGCGGAGGAAGTTCGCGATGGAAACGCCGGGAATCTCGCTCGGGTACTGGAAGGCGAGGAAGATGCCGGCCCGCGCGCGCTCATCGGCTTCCTTCTCGAGGATCGAGGCGCCGTCGAGCAGGACGTCGCCGCCGGTGACGGTGTAATCCGGGTGGCCGGCGATCACTTTGGCGAGCGTCGACTTGCCGGTGCCGTTGGGCCCCATGATGGCGTGGACTTCGCCACTGTTGATCGTGAGCGAGAGCCCCTTGACGATTTCCTTTTCGCCGATGGCGACGTGGAGGTCTTGGATGACGAGCGAGGACATGGAAAAGTGCGCTGAAGCTGCGAGTAGTGAGTGGCGAGTAGCGGGTAGTGAGTAGGTCGGATATCGAGACTGCGTAGGGCGGAGCGGCTTGGTTTGGGCGGTCAGGAGTGCCCGCTGCCCGCTGCTCGGTGCTCGCTACTTTCTTTGGCCTGCCCGCGAAACGTGATCTCGATGGACTTCGCGTCGAAGCCCTGCGGCAGGATGCGATTCAACTCGGTGAGCACCGTCGGCGGCAGATCGATGTCGTGGGTGCGGCCCGTGCTCTCGTCGTGAAAATGCGCGTGAGGCCGGAGATTCGGACAATAACGGGTCGGCCCGCGCTCGAAGTTCACCGCCCGCACGAGGTCGCACTGCACCAGCGTTTCCAGGCAATTGTAGACCGTCGCGAGCGAGATCGTCGGCAGCTCCGACTTCACCCGCGCATACACTTCGTCGGCCGTCGGGTGATCCCGCTTCTTCAGCAACACGGTGTAAACCACTTCGCGCTGCGGGGTGGAGCGGAGCCCGCTGTCGGCCAGCCGCTGGGAAAGCGCTTCAGAGTTTTCGGATGCAGTCATGGTAACGAGGGGCTGCAACAAATTGGAATGGTTCTAAGGCGCAAGTGATAATTGGAATAATTCCAAGTCGCAGTAGGTCTGCAGGACGAAAATGGCCGTTCCCGCCCATCAACGCTCCCCCCGCTCGCCGAGGATGCGAGTGGCGCAGATCCTCCGGAAGTAGCGTTACATCCGGGAAATCCGCGGTGAGGGTGGCGGCGCCCCAGCCCGAACCCGGTCCGGACCGAGAGCGAAATGACCAGCCCGGGAACTACATGTAGGCGGGGTGCCCTCACCCCGCGCCATCGCGGGTCGAGGACTACACCTCGCGGACCACGGCACCGGGTCTACCCGCTTTTCCGCGCGTGCCAGCACCAATGCCAGGGCTCGTAGCCGATGCCGTGGTCATTGCCGCGCGGGTAGGTGAGCGTGAAACCGAACGACGGCGCGTGCCGGGCGAGCCACTGGAATGCGGGCGTGTGTTCAAACGCCTCCTCAAGGTCCGTGTGGCCCGGCGAACTGATGTCGAGCGCGCGTCCGGTGTGGTGCTCGCTGAAACCGGGTGCGGCCACGTAGCGCAGGATCGCGTCGAGGGGCCGGCCGGCCTCGAGTTTCGCCCGGATGATCTCAGTTTGGCGCGCGATCGACCGGAAGCCCGACACGGGAAGGAGTTCGATTCCGTCCCGCGTAGCCGCAGCCGACATGCGCCGCCAGGCTTCGGCGGCCGCGGGCACGAGACGGATCGGCCGGCCGTCGTCGTTCAATGCGATCTGCTCCAACTCCGTTTCGACGGCCTCGGCATACGCGGTCAGGTGCCGGTCGGCTCCATAGGTCGGCGAGATGCCCAGGTCGCGATGGAGGGAGCTGAGAGCGGCGGACAGCGACATGGCGGGCGACAGGAATGGCGGCCGGGCTCAGCCGCCTTCCCGGGGATCAACCGCCGTGTTCGGCGAGCCAGCGTTCCGCCTCGATGGCGGCGGCACAGCCCATGCCGGCCGCGGTGATGGCCTGGCGGTAGACGTGATCCGCGCAGTCACCGGCGACATAGACGCCCGCGATTTTGGTTTGAATGTGCGAACCGTGGAGAGGTTTGAAGTAGCCGTTGGCGTCGACGTCGAGCGGCGGAGTGAACGGTGCGGTGTTCGGCACATGGCCGATCGCGACGAAGACGCCGCGGACGGGGAGAACCGACTCCGTGTTGGTCTTGAGATTGCGGACGCGCAGGCCGCTCACGGCATTCTGCTCCACGCCCTCGACGGCGACGGGCACGCTGTCCCAGACGCACTGGATCTTCTCGTGGCTCGTGGCGCGATCGGACATGATCTTCGAGGCGCGCAGCGTGTCGCGGCGGTGGACAAGATAGACCTTGCTGGCGAACCGGGTGAGGAACAACGCCTCCTCCGCGGCGCTGTCACCGCCGCCGATCACGGCGACCTCCATCTTGCGATAGAAGGCACCGTCGCAGGTGGCGCAGGTCGTCACGCCCTTGCCGCCATAGAGCTCCTTTTCGCCGGGGATGCCCGTCATGCGGGGTGAGGCGCCGGTCGCGATGATGACGCTCTTCGCCAGGATCACTTTCTCGGCGGTGATGAGCTTGCGCGGCATCGAGGTGAAATCGACCGACGTCACCAGCGCCTGCTCGAAACGCGTGCCGAAGCGCGTGGCCTGCTCACGCAGGTTCTGCATCAATTGGAATCCGTCGATTCCGTGCGGGAACCCGGGAAAATTCTCCACTTCGCTCGTCGTCGTGAGCTGTCCGCCGGGCAGTGGCCCCTCGAGCACCAGCGGATTCAGGTTGGCCCGGCCGGTGTAAATGGCGGCGGTGAGCCCGGCGCAACCGGTGCCGATGATGACGACGTTTTCGACGGTAGGGGTGGACATGGGAAACGAGTGGAAAACAGAGAGCGCCGAGGGCAGGGGGACTGCAACTCCGGAGATGAGGTCGGGAGGGCGCGAGCAAGCCGCCTTCTTGAGAGAGCGGCCGTCCGCGGCCGTATGTCTGATCATGGCGGACGGGGACGTCCGCGCTCCCAGCCTCCGTCGCTCAGCCCTTCTTTCGTCCGCGCTTCGGTTCGATGTTCAGGTAAGTCTTGTTGAGCATCTGGCTCTCGTAGAGCTCGAGCATGCGCACACCCTCGCGCGGCTTGACCTGGTCCTTCTTGGTCGCGGCGTCGATCTGCGCCTTCATTTTCCGGCACAGGTCTTCCTGCTGGTATTGCACGCCCTCGATGACGTCGGCGATGCGGCTGCCGCTCAGGGCCTCCTCGATGTAGAACCCGTTCGGTTCGTCATCCTCGAGGAAGACGTGCACTTCGTTCACGCGGCCGAAGAGATTGTGCAGGTCGCCCATGATGTCCTGGTAGGCGCCGGTAAGGAAGATGCCGAGATAGTACGGCTTGTTGTTCAGCGGGTGGAGCGTGATGTAGTCCTTCACGTCCTGCAGATCGATGAACGAGGAAATCTTGCCGTCGGAATCGCAGGTGATGTCGACGAGGATGGCGTTGACCGTCGGCCGTTCGTTGAGCCGGTGGAGCGGTGCGACCGGGAAGAGCTGCTTCAGCGCCCAGTGGTCGAGCAGCGATTGGAACACCGAGAAATTGCAGACGTACTGGTCGGCCAGGAGCGTATCGAGGTCGTGCAGTTCCTCGGGCTGGTAACCCGTCTTCCGGCCTTCCTTGGCGATCTGCTCGCAGATTTGCCAGAACAGCGACTCCGCGGCGGCGCGGTTTTCGAGGTCGAGGTAGCCGAGGTTGAAGAGTGAAAACGCCTCCTCTTTTTTCTGCACGGCGTCGTGAAAGCGCTCGAGCCGGCCGAGCTTGCCCTTGTTCTTGAGCATGCTCTCGAGGTCGGTGACGACCTTGTGCTTCTCCTTCGGCTGATGCTGGTGGCCGAGCGATTCGCGCTTGTTGATGCGTTCGAAGACCTCGACGACGAGGAGCGAGTGCGGGGCGACGATGGCCCGGCCGGATTCGCTCACGATGTCGGGCACCGGCACGCCGGACGCGGTGCAGACTTCGCGGATGTTGGAGACGACGTCGCGGGCGTACTCCTCCATCGAGTAGTTCATCGACGACTCGAAGTTGGTGCGGGACCCGTCGTAGTCGATGCCGAGACCGCCGCCGACGTCGAGGTAGCCCATCGGGAAACCCATCTTCGCGAGCTGGCAGTAGAACCGCGTGGCTTCGACGACCGCATTCTTGATCGTGAGGATGTTCGGGACCTGCGAACCGATGTGAAAGTGAACGAGCTTCAGCGCCGACTGCAGCTTCGCGTGGCGCAGCTTCTCGCAGGCGAAGAGGATTTCGGCGGTGTTGAGGCCGAACTTGGCGTTGTCGCCACTCGACATCGCCCACTTGCCCTCGCCGCGGGTCTGGAGCTTGGCGCGGAAACCGATCAGCGGCTTCACGCCCGTCTCCTCCGAGATGCGGATGATGTCGTCGAGCTCGGCGAGCTGCTCGACCACGATGATGATCTTCTTGCCCAGCTTCCGGCCCATCAGCGCGAGCCGGATGTAGTCGTGATCCTTGTAGCCGTTGCAGATGATGAGCCGTTGCGCGCCCTCATGCATCGCCAGGGCGATCATCAGCTCGGGCTTGGAGCCCGCCTCCAGCCCGTAGTTGTAGTCCTTGCCCGCCGCGACGATTTCGTCGACGACCTCGCGCAGCTGGTTGACCTTGATGGGAAACACGCCGCGGTACTGACCCTTGTAGGCCTCCTCTTTGATCGCCTTGGCGAACATCTCGTTGAGCTGCGTCACGCGATGGCGGAGCAGATCCTGGAACCGGATGACCATCGGGGCCTTGAGCCCCATGCCGAGCGCCTCCTGGACGACGTCGAGCACCCGGATGCCCCGGCCGTCGACCAGGGGTTGGACGTTCACGAACCCATCCGTGTCGACCGAGATGTGGCCGGAGCCCCAACGCTTGAAACCGTAGTGTTCTTCGGATTTGGCAGCCGACCAGGCGGAGGATGATTTGCTTTTCAAGGTTGGGCGTTGGGACGGGAGAGTTGAGAGCGAATCACCTGCAACGCAAGCGAGAGGCACCGGGTTTGTGGTCGCGCCACACCCAAGCCTGGGGCCCGTCACTTTACGGGCTTGCTTTTGCCGGAGGCGAATCCGTTAGATGCGTGTTTTCTTTTTTCAAATCAGCCAACACGCAATTACGAAAATGCTCCCTTTCCTCTCCGGCCTGGAATTCCTCGCGCAAGCTCCCGCTCCGGCCCAGCCGCAGGCGCCCGCAGCGTGGATGCAGATTCTGCCGATGGTGCTGTTGTTTGCCGCGATGTACTTCCTCATGATCGCGCCGCAGCGGAAGAAGCAGAAAGAGCATGAGAAGATGCTGAAGTCGCTGGAGTCGGGCGACGAGGTCGTGACCACGGGTGGGATCTTCGGCGTGATCACGAATGTGAAGGAGGACCGGTTCGTGGTGCGGATCGCCGAGAACACCAAGATCGAGATCGGCAAGGGATTCGTGCAGACCGTCGTCAAGAAGGCGGGCGCGGAAAAGAAGTAATTGTCCGGGAGCGCGGCCGTCCCCGGCCGCATCGAAAACGGCGGACGAGGATGTCCGCGCTCCCAGGTCTAACCCGACCTCCTGATTCAAGACCCTTTCAACCCAATCGACCATGTTCAAACGCAACCTGTGGAAGCTCGTGACCTGCCTCGCCGTCCTGGTGTGGGCCGTCGCGCAGTTGATTCCCTTCAAGGACGAGCCCTTCGTGGACTACGTCCGCACTCACGCCCAGGCGAAACCGGCGGAGTTTACCAAGCTGCTGGAGGAAGCCTCGGCCCGGAAGAAGAACCTGCAGGCGCCGAGCGAATTCGTGGCGCTGAAGCAGATCGGCAAGGAGCGGAAGCTCGATCTCTCCCAGTACTTCCCGCAGGTGCGACTCGAGGAGTCGCTGCGAAACGTCGAGAAGCGGAATGACATCCTCCTGGCGGAACTGCTCCGCCGTTCCAAGGGCCGCCTCCAGCCCGGTCTCGATCTCGCGGGTGGCGTCGCCTTCACGCTCGAGGCGGTCGAAAAGCCCGGCGAGAACATCGATCAATACCAGCGGCAGGAAAAGCTCAAGAAGGCCATCGAGATCATCGAGGCCCGCATCAACGGCTTCGGCGTGGCCGAACCGGTCATCCGCCCGGTGGGCGACAACCGGATCGAAATCCAGCTGCCGGGCCTCAGCACCAAGGATAATCCGGACGTCGTCGACAATGTGAAGGCGCCGGCCCGGCTCGATTTCCGGATCGTGCACCCGAACTTGTCGCCCGGTCCCGGCGTCGACACGCCCCCGGGTTACGAGGTGAAACTGCTCGATTGGGAAGACCGCAAGGGCGTCTCCGGCGTCGAGGAACTCTTCGTGAAGCGGATTCCGGAAATGACCGGCGAGATGATTTCGAATTCTTTCGCGCGGCCCGACATGTACGGCAAACCGGAGGTCATCCTCGAATTCACCAAGGAGGGTCGCGCCCGTTTCGCCGAGGTCACGCGTCTCATCGCCGAAGGCGGCCAGCGCTCGGGCCGGCTCGGCCGGCTCGCCATCGTGCTCGACGGCAAACTCTACTCGGCCCCGACCGTCCGCGAGGAGATCAACAGCGACTCCGCCCAGATCACCGGCAGCTTCACCGATCGCGAGGCGATCAATCTGGCCAATGTGCTGAACAACCCGCTCGACGTCGAACTCGTCGTCAAGGAGCAGTACGAGGTCGGACCCACGCTCGCCGCCGATGCCGTGGTCAGCGCGAAGAATTCGTTCATGATCAGCACGGCGCTGACGGTCGGGTTCATGCTGCTCTTCTACACCTTCGGCGGCGTGGTCGCGGCGATCGGCATGGGCGTGAACGTCCTCATCACGCTGGGCGTCATGGCCAGTATCGGCGCCACCCTCACGATGCCCGGCATCGCCGGCATCGTGCTGACGCTCGCGATGTCGGTCGACTCGAACATCCTCATTTTCGAGCGCATGCGCGAG
>JAEUHA010000135.1 GCA_016793535.1 Opitutaceae bacterium
AGCAGAGCCCCCGCTGGGAGCGCGGCCGTCCCCGGCCGCTTCGGATCGAAATGCGGCCGGGAACGGCCGCGCTCCCAGCGGGCAAGACACTCCGCCCTTCACGCCGCGGGCGCCGGTCCTTCGAGCACCAGTCGGATCGCATCGAGGCGCAACCGTGCCTGCTCGACCGCGCCGCGGGTCCGCTCGAGCTGCTCGTGCGCCAGCGCGATTTCCTCGGGCCGCACGTGGTCGTTCACCTTCTTCAAGTCGACCAGCCGCTGCCACTCGGCCGTGAGTTCGGCGGTCGCCCGCTCGATCGCGGCCTCCTTCAGCGCGCGGCTGCGTGCCTCGGCCCGCTCGGCAGCGGAGCCGAGCAGGGTCTTGAGCAACGCCGCATTGAAGCCCGGCCGCTCGAGGAAACGATGGATGTCCGCGTCCTCGACGTCGTCCGCGATCGCCGCCGCGTCCCGTTCGTCGCTGCGATCCACGCCCCGGACGTCGATCAGCACGCGCACCGGCGCCGGCGCAAGGAAGCGGTCGACGTGCCAGCGCGTCTCCGCGACGGCTTCGAGCACGTAGACCGCCTCGAGCAGCAGGTTCGGCCGGGGCGAGCGGATGAAGCCGAAGGACGTAGTGCCCGCCTTCGCCTCGAGCAGCAGATCGATGGCATCGCGCACCAGCGGGTGGTCCGCGGAGAGAAACCGGATGTCTTCGCGCACGATGGCGCGCTCGCGCTTGAAGGTCGCCAGCATGCCGTCGGCCGGGATCGACGGAAAGCTCTCGATGTACGCATGGCTCGGATCGAGGAACAGGTCGCCCTCCTCGTGCTCCCGCACCCGCACGCCGAAGTGGTCGAGCAGGTCGACGAGGAAGCGGCGCAGCGAGACATCCGTATCCACTTCCCGAATGCGCGCGATGACGCGCTCCGCCACCTCGCGGTTGAACGAGTTCAGTTCCAGCAGCCGGTCCCGGCCCGCCCGGAGCTTCGCCGCAAGCGCCGCGTGAAACGCCGCGGTCTCCGCGATGAAGGCGTCGAGTTGCTCCCGTCCCGTCTTCGCGTCGCCGCCCCCGTACGCCGTCGCGAGCTCGACGAGCCGGTCCTTGAACCGGTCCTGGTACTCGTTCCCGCCCTGCAGCGAGGTCTCGAACGCGTCGAGCCCGCGATGGTACCACTCGACGACGGCCTCCTCGGCGCTGCCCGCCAGGTAGGGCACGTGGACCCGGATCGTCTCCGTCTGTCCGATCCGGTCGAGCCGGCCGATCCGCTGTTCGAGCAGCCCGGGATTGAGCGGCAGGTCGAAGAGCACGAGATGGTGCGCGAACTGGAAGTTGCGCCCCTCGCTGCCGATCTCCGAGCAGAGCAGGAGCTGCGCACCGTCCGGCTCGGCGAACCACGCGGCGTTGCGGTCGCGCTGCACGAGCGGCATGCCTTCATGGAAGAGGCCCGACTTCACGCTCATCTTCTCCTGCAGTGCGGCCTCGATCGCGGCCACCTTGCGCTGCGACTTGCAGATGAGCAGGACCTTGGCCTGGCGGTGGCCCTGCAGCAGGCCGACCAGCCAGTCGATCCGCGGGTCGTCGCGGAACGAGTAGCGGAGGCTGGCGTCCTGGCCGGTCTCCTCGGCGCGCAGTTCGCGGGCGATGCGGGCCAGCAGGGTGACGTTGTTGTCCGCGGCAAGCGGAGCCGGACAGAACTTCCGGGGCGGAAACCCGGTCATGGCCGCCCGCGTGTTGCGAAACACCACCCGGCCGGTGCCGTGCTGGTCGAGCAGCGTCTTGAGCAGGGCCTCGCGCGCCCCGGGCGTGCCGCGCGTCAGGGCGTCGAGATGCGTGGCCAGCCCCTCGGGATCGCGATCGAAGAGGGCGGTGAGGGCGGTGCGATCGCGGGCGGTGAGCGGCTTCTTTTCGACGATCCGTTCGGCGATGGCCGCGACCCGGCCGAACCGCTCGGTCTCGGCCCGGAAGGCGGCGAAATCGTCGTAGCGATTCGGATCGAGCAACCGCAGCCGCGCGAAATGGCCCTCGAGCCCAAGCTGGGTCGGAGTGGCGGTGAGGAGCAGCAGTCCGGGCGTGCGCGCCGCGAGCTGCTCGATGAGAGCATATTCCGGACTCACGTGGCCGGGCGCCCAGGTCAGGTGGTGCGCTTCATCCACGATCACGAGATCCCAACCGGCGGCCACCGCCTGCTCGCGCCGCGCCTCGTTGCCCGCGAGGAAGGCTACGCTGCACAGGGCGAGCTGCGCGCCGAGAAACGGATTCTGCCCGGGATCGCTCTGCTCCAGCGCCACGCAGCGCGCCTCGTCGTAGATGCTGAACCAGAGGTTGAACCGCCGCAGCAGTTCCACGAACCACTGGTGCGTCAGCGACTCGGGCACGAGGATCAGCGCGCGACTCGCCTTCCCGACCGCGAGCAGCCGCTGCAGGATGAGGCACGCCTCGATCGTCTTGCCGAGTCCGACCTCGTCGGCGAGCAGCACCCGCGGAATCTGCCGCGCCGCGACCTCGTGCAGGATGTAGATCTGGTGCGGGATCAGTTCGAGCCGGCCACCGAGGAAGCCGCGCACGTCGGACTGCCGGATCCGCGCCTGCGTCTGGAGCGCGCGCAGCCGGAGGTCGAAGACCTCGCCTTCATCCACCTGCCCCGCCAGTAGTCGCTCCTGCGGCAGGCTTACGCTCGTCACGTCGGAGATCGCGTCCTCGCGCACCCGCCGGCCCGCCCCCACGTAGACAAGCAGGCCGTGCTCCTCCGCGACCGCCTCGATTGTCACCGTGGCGCCGGTGCGATCGGTGACCGTTTCACCCGGACGGAACTGCACCCGCTTGAGCACGGCGGTGCCGAGCGCGTAGAGGCGCCGTTCGCGCGTGGCGGGAAACTCCAGGCCGATCCGCCGCGCCGCGGCGTCGACCGACGCCACGATCCCGAGCCCGAGCTCGGGCTCCCGTTCACTCACCCAGCGCTGACCGACCACGGCGGAAGACATGCCGCAGGGAGG
>JAEUHA010000138.1 GCA_016793535.1 Opitutaceae bacterium
CCGGCTCGATGATGCTGACGTTGGACGACCCGGAACGGGGCCTGTCGATCAGCGTCGGGTACAGCGAAACGCACACCAAGGGCGGCTACATTTATCGCGATCCCTTTTACGACCCGCTCCGTGGTGGACCGATGGATACGGTGACGCCGTTCCGGCCGTAGGAGTCGGCTGATTGGCCCGGGAGCGCGTCCGTCCCCGGCCGCATCCTCGATCCTGCGGCCGGGGAAAGCCGCGCACCCAGGGGAAGAACGTCTATCCAGCCGGAATCGAAGCGCGCTGCCGGGCCCGCTGTCGCACGCGGAGACGCCAGATCACCAGCGCGCAAATCATGGCCCGCAGTAGGTCGATGCCGAGCAGGATGGCCACCCGGGCGCGGGCCGGATCGTGGGCCGTGTCACCGAGCAGGATGATCACGTACGACCGGGCCACGTGAATCGGCAGGCCGACCGCCAGCAGGACGCGCAGTTTTACCCCCGCGAGGACGACGAGGTAGTTGCGGACCGCATACGGCAATCCCGGCACGAGGGCCGCGATCACGCAAACCGCCGGCTGGTCCTCGGGCGGCACCTCCGGCAGCCGGCCCTGCCTTTTCTCCATGAACCGCTGGAGGGGGCCGCGCAGGAATGTGCGCGCCACGGCATAGGTGCCGACGAGATGGACGAACGTAACCCCGAGCACCACCACCCCACCCCAGACCGGACCGAACCGCGCTCCGGCGATCAAGTAGACGATGGCGACGGAGAATCCCGCAATCGGCAGCAGGGCCATCAACGGCAGGAGCGCCCACGGGCTCAAGCGCTGGATGCTCGCGATCACCTCCGCCCAGCTCACGTCCGTGTAGACAAACACCAGCCCGATCGTCACCACGGCCAGCACCGCCAGGAGCATGGCCCGACGCGAACCGGGCCGCGGCCGGGACAACTCGAACAGCAGCATCTCGCGCGCACGGTGGGAATCCGTTTGCCCACGTTTCTCCGCGGCCGGTTCGGAATCTCGCGGAGGAAGGGAGGACGGCGATGGCATGCGCGGAGGGATGAACCGCCGCCGCCAAAGCTACACGCGCGCGCCGACGCTTGGCAAACGTCGGCGGTGGCCGAAGCACCGTGCGTTCTTCCGGCGAAGCGGAAACCGCTAGGACGTGAGCGCCGTGGTCACGCGTACCAGCTCCTTCGCCACCGACTCCGCCGCGGTGCGATGGCGTTCCTCCCGCAGGCCACCGGAGTCATCGAACGCCTTGTGCGCCTGCGGCACGAGGCACTGGGCCGGAATCACGTGGCAGCCGAGGTGCAGGAGCAATTGCCGGCACAGCGTCATCGACCGCACCCCGCCGAACATTCCCGGCGACGCCGACACGACTGCCGCGACCTTGCCCTCGAGCGGATTTTCGTCCGCCCGTGTGCACCAATCGAGCGCGTTCTTCAGCAGGGGTGTGAGTTGCGAATTGTATTCCGGGGACGCGATCAGGATCCCCCCGTGCTGGCGGATCAGGTCGATCAACCGCAGCGCGTTGGCCGGAATTCCTTCGGCTTCCTCCAGATCGCCCTCGTAAAGCGGGATCGGCAGGTCCTTGAAATCGACGACGGTGACTTCCGCGCCGGCGGCGCGCGTCGCGGCAACCACGGCCGCGAGGAGTTTCTTGTTGAGCGAATCGCGGCGGGCGCTGCCGGCGAACGCGAGGATGCGGGGAGGGGTGGTCATGCGGAGTGGAAGGGCGGGAAAGCCGTGACCCTCGCTCACCTCGTCGCGATTCTCAAACGCCGCCGCCGGCCCACGCCGCCTCACCCGGCAAGCGGGAGGGCTTCGCCCCGCACCAGGCGGGCGGGGTTTTCGAAGGCTCGCGGGGTGAGGGCATCCCGCCTACACGCGGAGGGAATCGTCGCGACGACTCACGTCAGCGCCTTCAGCAGCCGTTCGAGCTCCGCCTTTTTCGCCTGCTGGTCCGCGAGTTGTTTCCGGGCGCCTTCGAGCACGGCCGGCGGGGCCTTGCTCACGAACGCCTGGTTGGACAAACGCGCCTCGGTGCCGGCGATGTGCTTCGTGATCTGCTCGATCTCCTTGCCCAGCCGCACGCGCTCCGCCCCGACATCCACCGTGCTGGCGAGGTCGAGGTACACGGTGCCGAGCGGCGTCACCATCGCGGGTGCCCCGTCGACCTGGTCGCGCCGGCTCAGCTCGGCCGCACCGACCATCCGCGCAAGCTTCGCAAGGTTGGCGGCGAGCACGCTCCAATCGGCCTCCACGGCGGTAACGAACAGCTTCACATCGCGACGGCTGGCGAGGTTGTGCTCGGCCTTGAGGGCGCGCGCCTGCGACACGAAGCCCTTGAGCTTCTCGACCGACGCCACCGCGGCACCGTCGACCGTCACGCCGCCCGCCTGCAGAAGATCGACGATCTCCTCGGCGTCCTCGAGCCGGACGTCCTCGACGAACTTGCCCTCCGCGCCGTAGCCCAGGTTCCGCCAAAGCTCTTCGGTGATGAACGGGATGAACGGGTGGAGCAGCAGCAGCGTCTGGCGCAGCACGAGGTCCTGGATGCCGAGGCAGTTGGCCTTCGTCACCGGATCCTGGAGCTTCGACTTCGAGACCTCCACGTACCAGTCGCAGAAGTCATTCCAGAAAAAGCCGTACAACCCCTGCACGGCCGCGCTGAACTCGAATTCCCGGAAGCAGCGTTCCACCTCGCGCGTGGTGGCGAGCAGCCGGTCGAGGATTGCATGGTCGTCGGCGTCGAACGTGCGCGCGTCGAGCCGGGCCACGATCGCGGCGAGCGACGAATTGTCGCCGGCCTCGCCACTCATCTGCCGGAACCGGCAGGCGTTCCAGAGCTTGTTGCAGAAGTTCTTTCCGCTCTCGATCCGGTCCTCCTGGAACCGGATGTCCTGGCCCTGCGGCGCGATCGAGATGATCCCGAACCGCAGGCCGTCGGCGCCGTACTTGTCGATCAGATCCAGGGGATCCGGCGAATTGCCGAGCGACTTCGACATCTTGCGGCCCTGCTGGTCGCGGATGATGCCGGTGAAGTAGACGTGCCGGAACGGAATCCGCGCTTTCAGCTCGGATTCCGTGAGGCGAGAGGCTGAGCCGTCACCGCTGTTCCCTCTTGCCTCCTGCCCTTCGCCTCTTGCCGGGGCCGGCTCCGCCGGCCCCATGAACTCGAGGCCCGCCATGATCATCCGGGCGACCCAGAAGAAGATGATGTCGGGTCCGGTCACGAGCGTCGTGGTCGGATAGAAGTAACCGAGCCCGGCGCGCTGCATGGCGGCGCGATCCGGCCAACCCAGCGTCGCAAACGGCCAGAGCCACGACGACGCCCACGTGTCGAGCACGTCGTCCTCCTGCGTCCAGTTCTCCGGATCCGCCGGCCCCTCAAGGGAAACGTGCACTTTCGCCGGATCCCGCAGGTCGGCTTCGGTCAGCTTCTCCTTGTCCAAGCCCTTCCGATACCAGACCGGAATCCGATGTCCCCACCAGAGCTGGCGGCTGATGCACCAGTCCTGGATGTTTTCCAGCCAGTGCAGGTACACCTTGCTCCAGCGTTCCGGGTGGAACTGAATGTGACCGTCGCGCACCGCGGCCTTCGCCTCCTCGACGCGGGGATACTTGAGCCACCACTGCCAGGTGAGCCGCGGCTCGATCGGCACGTCGGCGCGCTCGGAGTAACCGACATTGTTCGCGTAGGCCTCTTCGGCCACGAGAGCGCCCCGTTCGCGGAGCAGTTCGGCGGCCTTCTTGCGGCCGGCAAAGCGTTCGAGTCCGGCCAGCTCCGGGCCGGCCAGGTCATTGAGCACGCCGTTGGCCTCGAGCACGTCGATCGCGGGCAGGTGGTGCCGCTGGCCGATCTCGAAGTCGACCTTGTCATGCGCAGGCGTGATCTTGAGGGCGCCGGTGCCGAACTCGCGGTCGACGGACGCGTCGGCGATGATCGGGATCTCCGCCGCTGGTCCGATCGGACGACGGACTTTCCTGCCGATCCAGCCGGCATAGCGCGGATCCTCCGGGTGGACCGCGATCGCGACGTCGCCGGGAATCGTCTCCGGGCGGGTGGTCTTCACCTCCACGAAGAGGCCCGGGGCGTCGACCCGCTCGTACCGCACGCGGTAGATCGTGCCGTTGACCGGCTTCATGATCACTTCCTCGTCGCTGAGCGCGGTCTGCGACACCGGGCACCAGTTCACCATCCGTTTGCCGCGGTAGATGTTGCCCTTGCCGAAAAGGTCGACGAACACCGTCAGCACCGCCCGCGAGTAATGCGGGTCCATGGTAAACTGCGTGCGGTCCCAGTCACACGACGCCCCGAGGCGGCGCAACTGTTCGAGGATGATGCCGCCCTTCTCGTGCCGCCACTCCCAGACCCGCTCGAGGAACTTCTCCCGGCCGAAATCGTGGCGCGTCTTCTTCTGCTTGCGCAACTCCCGCTCTACCACGGTCTGCGTTGCGATCCCGGCGTGGTCGGTGCCGGGAATCCAGAGGGCCGAAAAACCCTCGAGCCGGGCGCGGCGGATCAGGATGTCCTGGATCGCGTTGTTGAGCACGTGCCCCATCGTGAGCACGCCGGTCACGTTCGGCGGCGGGATGACGATGGTGTAGGGCTCGACCGCCGGGTCCGGCGCCACCTTGCCCGCAAACGCCCCGGCCGCCAGCCAGGCGGCATACCACTTCTTTTCGACGTCACGCGGTTCGTAGCTCTTGGAGATCTCGGCCATGGGTGCAGTGCGGAATTGAACCGCCGAGCAAACCGGCCGCCGGGGCGTGAAGCAAGTGGTTAGTTCCCCGCGCCCCGGCGTCGCGGGAGCGGATTGCGCTTTGAGCGTTGAAAACTCGACGTTCCGCGCCCGATGGTGCTCTTTTGCACCTTCCGCCATGCCCGCCAACATTCCCCAACGCGCCCGCGAACACCTCGCCTTCCCCGGGGTCGTGCCGGTCGCCGCGCGCCTGGCGGCCTGCAAGGAGTTCCTCCGCACTGAAATGGCCGGGCTGCGGTCGCGGCACCAGGCCGGATCGTCGGGCCTCGTCATCTGCGGCGAGCGGGCCCGGATCATCGACGCGCTGCTGACGCACCTCTTCGACTACGCGCTGCGCTCCTACCAGGAACGCGCGCCGCTGCCCGCGCCGGTGTCGATCGTGGCGCTGGGGGGCTACGGACGCGGGGAGCTGTCGCCGTGGAGCGACGTGGACATCATGTTCCTGTTTCCCACCAAGACGAAGCCCGCCGACGCGAAGCCGCTCCAGGAACACCTGACCAACGAGATCCTCTATCTGCTCTGGGATTGCGGACTCAAGGTCGGGCACTCGACCCGGACGATCGATGATGCGTTCATCGAAGCGCGGCGCGAGATCCAGACCAAGACGGCGCTGCTGGAGGCCCGGCTCGTCACCGGCTCGGAGAAATTGTACGACACCTTCTCGCAGGCCTACCGCAGCTACTACGCGAGCGAGAATCCCAAGGACTACATCGCCGCCCGCCTCGACGACCAGGCGAACCGGCGGTCGAAGTACGGCAACACCGTCTTCAACCAGGAACCCGACATCAAGAACGGCGTCGGTGGCCTGCGCGACTACCAGAATGCGGTCTGGATGGCCCGGGTGAAACTCGACATCACGTCGATCGACGAACTCGCGACGCAGAGTTACCTGCGGGCCGACGACCTCGCCGCGTTCCGCCGGGCCTACGACTTCCTCCTGCGCGTGCGCAACGAGCTGCACTTCATGAGCACGCGGGCGACCGATGTCATGAGCCTCGACCTGCAGCCGCGCATCGCGGAAAACCTCGGCTACACCGAGCCGGAAATGCTGCCCCGGGTGGAGCATTTCATGCAGGACTATTACCGCGCGGCGCAGACGATCTACCGCGTCTCGAAGCTGGTCGAGGACCGCCTCGCGCTGAGCATCGGCCGCAACGGCCACGGCGACAAACGCTCGTTCCGCGAATCGCTCCTCGCCTCGCGGTTCACGAAGTCGAAGCGGATCGACGGCTTCGTCCTGCGCGGCCGGGAGCTGGCGGCGGAAAAGCCCGAGGTCTTTCGCGACGACCCGGTGCGCCTGATCCGCGTCTTCCGGCACCTGCAGACCCTCGAGGCCGGACTGGACTTTCACCTCGCCGAATTGATCCGCACGTCGCTCCCGCTGCTCACCCGCGAGGTGGCGCATTCGGCGGACGCCAGCGTGAGCTTCCGCGCCATCCTGGCCGAGGCCGGTGCGGTGCATCCGGTGCTGTCAAAAATGCATGAACTCGGCGTGCTCGGCCGGTTCATTCCCGAGTTCGACGGGCTGACCTGCCTCGTGCAGCACGAGTATTATCACCGGTACACGGCCGACGTGCACACCCTGAACGCGATCCGCGAACTCGACCGGATCTACACGGAAGCCGAGCCCATCACCCTGAAGTACCGGGCCGCGCTGCACGAAACCACGGATGCATCGCTGCTTTACCTCACGCTGCTGCTCCACGACATCGGCAAGTCCGAGGGCATTCGGGGGCATGCCGAAAGCGGCGTCCGGCTCTCCGCCCCGC
>JAEUHA010000139.1 GCA_016793535.1 Opitutaceae bacterium
GCGGGGCGGACGGCACGCGGCAGCCCGCGTTGTTCTTTGCGCCCCCGGGTGAGGAGCCGAGGCCGCTGCTCGTTGCGCTGCACACCTGGTCGAGCGACTACCTGCGTCCGACGGGCGCGCCCTATGCCGAGGGCTGCATCGCCCGGGGCTGGGTGTTTATCCACCCGGACTTTCGCGGACCGAATGTGCGCCCTGAGGCCGCGGGATCGGAGTGGGCGATCGAGGACGTGCTCAGTGCGGTGCGGTATGCGCAACGGACGGCCCGGATCGATGCCACGCGGATCTATCTGGTGGGTGCTTCGGGCGGCGGGCACATGGCGCTGCTGGTCGCCGCCCGGAAGCCGGACGTTTGGGCAGGCGTTTCGGCGTGGGTGCCGGTGACGGACCTCAACGCGTGGTATCGCGAATGCCGGCAGCGGAACCTCGCCTACGCCGACCAGATCGTGCGGATCGCCGGCGGCGATCCGGCCACGAACCCGGTCGCGGCGCGCGAATGCGAGCGGAGGTCGCCGCTCGCGTACCTCGTCGCCGGCGGCGGGTTGCCGGTCGACCTCAACGCAGGTATTCAGGACGGCCATACGGGCAGCGTGCCGGTCAGCCATACTTTGCACGCGTTCAACCGCCTGGCGAAGGAACCGGACCGGCTCAGCGAAGCCCAGGTCCGAGCCTTCGCGGCCGAGCCACGCGTGCCGGCCGGACTCGCTGAGGCGCGCGAGGATCCCTCCTACGGGGACAGGCGGGTGCTTTTCCGGCGTGAGTCGGGCCCGGTGCGCGTGACAATTTTCGATGGCGGTCACGAGATCATCCACCAGGCTGCGCTGGCCTGGCTGGCGGCGCAGCAGAAACGCTGACGACTGCCGGCCTCGTGCATTCCCCGTGAGTTCCACGCCTCTTTCCGCCCCCCGGAGTGATCCGGTCTTTGGTCCGATCGGACTTGGCTGTGTCACGTTCGGGCGGGAGATCGGGGAGACGGAAGCCTTCGCGTTGATGGATCACGCCGTGAGCTGCGGGGTGCGACTCCTTGACACCGCGGCCGCCTATGGTGACGGAGCCTCGGAACGGATCGTGGGCCGCTGGTGCGCCGCGCGTTCCTCGTCCGGCAGCCGGGTCATCGTCGCCACCAAGGTGCTGCCCCCCTACACGCCGGCGAACCTCTCCGCCGTCGTGCAAGCCTGCCGCCAGCGACTGGAGCCCGCCCGTATCGACCTGCTCTACCTGCACCGCTGGGACGAGACGCTCGAGGCACCGGGTGCGCTCGAGACCTTGGAGGAAATCGCTTCGTCGGCCGGCATCACCTGGCTGGGCGCAAGCAACTTCACGCTCGGGCAGCTCGACCGGGCGCTCCAGCGCCAGCGCGCGGCGGGACTGCGTCCGTTCCGGGTGGTGCAGAACAACCACAACTTTGCGGTGCGGGCGCTGGACGACGAGCTCCTCGCGTTCTGCGCGGCGCAGGGCGTCGCTCCCGTCGGTTACAGTCCGCTGGGTGCCGGGTTCCTTACGGGCAAGCATCGCGCGGGGGTCGTGCCCGGCAGCCGGTTCGATGTCATTCCCGGACACCAGCGCATCTACTTCACGCCGGAGGCCCGCGCCCGGCTGGCGCGCCTCGAGGACGTCGCCCAGCGCACGGGCCATTCCCAGGTGGAGCTCGCGCTCGCGTGGGCCCTGCGCCGAGGAGCCGTGACGGTCCTGGTGGGCGGGCGAGATCGGAGCCACCTCGACCAGGCGCTGGCGGCGGTGGAGTTTCGCGACCACGCGGCGTTGGCGGCCCTCGACGACGTTCCTTGAGCCCGTCCTCCCGGGATGCTTGTCTGCGAAAAAGACAAGCAGCCCGGGTTGGCGCGAGGGATCCGCCTGCGGCAAGACTCCGGGAATTCCAATCTGGCGGGGCGGCTCGGCCGTTCCGCTTTCCCTCATGCTGACCCCACCGCTGCTGCCCGAAACGTCTCCGCTCTTTGGACTGTGTATCTGTTACCCAAGTCCGGGAGTCATCGAGCGCATTGGCCCGGACTGGGACTGGATCTGGATCGATGGCCAGCATGGGGAGATAGGTCCGTCGGAAATCCTGGCCTTGGTGCGCGCCTGCGATCTCATCCGCCGGCCTGCGCTGGTGCGGGTTCCCGGGCATGACTATGGCGCGATCGGGAGCGCGCTCGACACTGGAGCCGCCGGGGTGATCGTGCCGTGCGTCGACACCGCGGAGCAGGCGCGGGCTTTGGTGTTCGCCGCCAAGTTTCCGCCGCTGGGCGGACGTTCGTATGGGAGCCGGCGGAGCATCGATCTCTATGGCCGGTTGTACGCGGAGAAGGCGAACGCAGCGTCGCTCCTCGTGGTGCAGATCGAGACCCCGCTGGCGATCGCCAATGTCGAGGCCATCGCCGCCGTGCCGGGCGTGGATGCCCTGTTTTTGGGGCCGGACGACATCATGTTGCGGCGTGGCTTCGCAATGAACACGCCACGGACCCCGGCGACCCTGGGCGATGATTTCCGCGCCGTTGCCGCCGCCTGCAAGCGGCAGG
Organism: Opitutaceae bacterium; assembly: GCA_016793535.1. Lineage (GTDB taxonomy): Bacteria > Verrucomicrobiota > Verrucomicrobiia > Opitutales > Opitutaceae > ER46. The sequence continues at coordinate 2,517 of JAEUHA010000139.1, forward strand.
GCAAGAAGGCGGTTGCCATCGGCGCCACGGCGGAAATGGCGGCGCTCGCTGCCACGCTGGGCTTTGCCTTGATCGTCGGAGGCACGGATGTGGGATTCCTTGCGACGGGTTCCGCCGCGGCGGCCGCTGAACTCAGGCGAACCCACCCGCCCCGGTAGCCGCGGTGAGCAGTGCCGGACGCGTGGCGGCGTGGTGGCGGTGGGACGGCCGGAAGCGAAATTCCCCGCGAATCCCGGGCTGATCTGTGCCGGCTAGTGCCGGGCCGATTTCTTCCAGTGCTCCGACTCCCGGTGGATCCGGTCGTCGGCGCCCCAGAGCCAGGTCGCCACCTCGTGGAGCCACGCGTGCTCGCCGGCGGCGGCCTGCAGGCCGGCGTGTCCGTGCTCTGGATACGCGAGGATCGACCGGGTTGCGGCGGACGGGTCGGGAAGGTGTCGGAGCGCGCTGAGCACCGCCGCCTGGATTTCCGTGATGCCGTGCGCGGTGCACCAGGTGCGAATCTCCGCCTCCAGGCCGGGCCGGCCCGGCAGGGGAGATTCCGCGTCCGTCGTCGGCGGGAGCGCGTTGATGGCGTCGACGACCAGCTCCGCCGCCTTCGGCCCCGGCATCCGACGCAGGTCGGCCGGCAGGAGCGGGCGGCCCAGGGTGTAGTCCTGTTGCCCATACGCGACGGGGAAGGACGTGAGGGCGGCGAGCGGCTCGACGGGCAGACCGCCGCTGTACTTCAGGGGCAGGATCGGCAGGTCGAGGGCGAGCGCGAGGTCCACGATCACGGCGCTCATGCGTTTCACCCGGTGCCGGCAGGTCAGGGCCTGTTCACCCTCCACGTGCAGGTGCAGCGAGTGCGGGAGGGATGGCTGGGCGGCCCGGTAGGCCGCGATGACGTCGAAGAAGGCCTCCGGCCGGTCGCGGGCAAACAGCAGCTGCGGATTGACCGCCACGGTGCGGTGGGGATGCCGCCAGAGGAAGTCCGTCAGCCTGCCCATCCAGCTGCCCGCGTGTTCGGTCCGCGTCACCGTCGTCACGGGCAGCCCCGACCAGCGCGTGAACATCTCCGTGAACAGCATCGATTCGATCGCCGTCTGATGATTGGCGCAGACGATGAACGGCCGGGATTTCAGCGGCTCCACCGCCGCGGGATCCAGGAGCCGGAAGCGGCGCACGTATTCGCGTTTCAGCGCCCGGGAGAGATCGGCGAGGAACGCACCGGCGAACAGCGTCTCACCCGGTGCGGACACAAAGACCGGATCGCCCGCCGCGCGGACTTCCACCCGCCCCGCGTCCACCCGGCATGCGATCGGCCAGGCCTGGAGCGGGAAGTCCGGCATCGTGGCCGAGGTGCCGTCCGCCGTGATCGTCACACCGGCGGGGTGCACTTCCACCGCGTGGGCGACGTGCTCCTTCGCCGCAATTGCCACCGCCGTTCGCTCCGGCGTCAGGCCGTCCGGCAAGTGGAAAAGCGTCTCGAGCTGCTGCGGCATCCACTGGAAGCGGGCCAGGTCGGCGACGTCCCACGTGCTCGTGTCTCCCACGGCACGGCTGAATCGGATCGGGTGATACGCCCGCCGGCGCATGAAGTCGCGCCGGTCGGAATACGGGATGCCGACGAAGGCCTGTCCGTCGAGCAGCGCGAGCTCCAGCCGCAGGTCGCACCAGACGCGGCCGTCGACGATGAACTGCACGTAGATGCGCGGATGACCGGAGTCGGGTGCGAGGCCTTCGGGCCGGATCTCGCAGCGAACCTCGCCCCGGGTCGGGGTCGGGGCAAAGAAGCGCACTTCCTCCACTCCGCGGGGCAGGGCGTTCCAGTTCGCCGCCAGGCTGGGGAACCAGTGATCGAGGTGACTCAACGGCATCGCGTGCGTGCACCCGTCGAGCAGCGCCGGATGGATCCTGCCCACGGGCACCGTGCCGGCGCCGGCGTCCAGCACGCATGACGCCCCGGCGGCGGAACGACGCAGTTCGCGCAGGACCTGAAAGGCCGGTCCGTGCGTCGTCTCGCCCGTTTCGTAGGGCGATGCGACCCGCGGCGCCGCCAGCGGAGGGAGCGGCTCCGGCGGCGCCGGATGCGCGTCCGACCAGTCGAGTGTCGCGGCGCCGACTTCGTCGTACCGGGACAGCGCGGCGCGGTGGGATTCCCGCCAGACGCTGAGTCGGGTCGGAGAACCGGGTTCGATCCTGAGCCGGAGCGACGCCTTCGCCGGGCACACCAGCCAGCGCGACGGGGCGAAAGCGCCG
>JAEUHA010000163.1 GCA_016793535.1 Opitutaceae bacterium
AATCCCCGCGGTGTACGTCGGCGCCGACGTCCGCTCGGTGCAGATCCGCGGCATCGACGGTGCGCTGAATGCCGTGACCATGGACGGCGACCGCGTCGCCAGTTCGCAGTCCGCGGGCGCCGGCCGCACGTTCGAGTTCGAACAGGCGTCGTTGAACAACATCGAGACGATCGAGGTCACGAAGGCGCCGACGCCGGACATGGACGCCGACTCGATCGGCGGCAACGTGAACATCGTCTCGAAGAGTGCGTTCGATCGCAATCAGCCGCGCACCTTCAATTACTCGATCGGCGGCGTCTGGCGCCCGAAGTACTACACCCGCAGCGACAATTGGCTGCGCGAGCCGATCAACAACATCGGGCCGTCGGTGAACTTCTCGTACGCCGACCTGATCGGAAAGGACAAGCGGATCGGCATCTCGCTCACCGGCACCTACCACTCGCAGCCCGGCGGCGACACCGCGGCGCTGGCGACCTACCAGAATGTCCTGACCGAGCCGTATTACGTGCAGAACATCACGGTGCCGCGTCCGGCCGGCGCCCCCCGCACCCGGCTCGCGACCGGCGCGAAGGTCGAGTACAAGTGGAGCGACTACACGACGCTCTCGCTGAACACCGCGTACAACTGGTTTCACGAGACCAACGACACCCGCGCGATGGTGCTCGGCACCACGGCGAACGTCGCGAACTTCCGTCCGGGTTACACGAGCTTCTTCCAGGAGGTGCTCGCCAACGCCAACTCCTCGAGCGCGATCACGCTGAGCACCGACGACAAGTCGGGCCGCACCTACCAGTTCGTGCCCACGATCCGGCACCGTTTCCCGGGGCTCGAGATCGACTACGGCGTCAGCTTCTCCAACTCGCAGACCTACTACGATTATCGGCCGAGTGACCGCAACTTCCAGTCCCGCCCGAAGGCGACGATCACCTACCGGCTCGCGAACATCGGCTTCACCATCGACCGCCGGCAGAGCCTGAAATGGCCGAAGTACGCGCAGACGGCCGGGCCCGATCTGTTCGATCTCAACAACTACGGCACGCTGCTCGTCACGCAGCCGGATCGTAACGGCGAGGACGAGATCCGGACGGCCAAGCTGAACGTGAAGAAGACGATCGACCTGCCGGTGCCGACGTTCGTCAAGTTCGGCGGCGTGATCCGCCAGCAGGAACGCGCGCTCGAGAACTTCTCCCGCCGGTACAACTTCGTCGGGCCCGACGGCGTGTTGAACAGCGGCGACGAAAACCTCCGCCAGTTCCTCGACCAGACGCCGAAGTGGAGCGACTCCAACGAGGGATACCGCCAGCCGCCCTGGGCGAATCCCTTCGCGGTGGCCCGCCACCAGGCGCTGTTCCCGAACCTGTGGCTGGAGGACGCGCCGTTCGGCGTCACCTCCCGGCTCAACGGCGACCGCAGCATCAAGGAAACGGTTTCCTCGGGCTACGTGATGGGCCACACGAAGATCAACAGCCTCTCGATTCTCGCCGGCGTGCGGATGGAAAAGACGGAGACCGACGCGGAGGGTCCGGTCACGGTCGGCACCACGATCAACCGGCTGCGCCGCAAGGGCGACTACACGGATGTGTTTCCCGGCGTGCACTTCCGCTATTCGCCGTCGCGCAATCTCATTTCGCGCCTGAGCTACTCGTCCGGCATCGGCCGGCCGTCGTTCGACCAGCTCATGCCGGCCGACTCGGTCAACGAGACCGCGCAGACGGTGACGATCCGCAACTCGGCGCTCAAGCCGCAGTACTCACAGAACTTCGACGCCACGGCGGAATACTACTTCGAGCCCGTCGGCATGGTGTCGGTGAGCGCCTTCCTCAAGGAGATCTCCGACTTCCAGTTCACCGACAGCAGCCAGTTCGTCGGTCCCGGTGCCAACAACGGTTTCGACGGCCAGTACGAGGGCTACCGGATCACGACGGCCCGCAACGGCGGCAGTGCGCGCTACCGCGGCATCGAGGTCGCCTACCAGCAGCAGTTCACCTTCCTGCCCGGCTTCTGGCGCGGGTTTGGATTCAGCGCGAACTACACGCAGCTGAGCACCAAGGGCGATTACGGCGGGACGACCGTCACGACGCAGGTCGCCGGCTTCGTGCCGAAGACCGGAAACGTTGCGCTGACCTACCTCGGCTACGGCTGGAATCTCCGGCTGAACGCGGTGTGGCGCGACACCTACCTGATCACGAACTCCACGAACCCGGCGCTCGTGGTCTACCAGGAGCCGAAGCTGCAGATCAACCTGAAGAGCCGCTACACGTTCTCCCGGAAAGTCTCCGTCTTCTGCGACATTGAGAACCTGAACAAGTCCCCGATCACCGAGACCTACGCCGGCACGAAGGATCGCCCGACCCAGACCCGCATCGTGGTCGCCAAGGTCGTCGCAGGCATCACCGGCCGTTTCTGATTGCAGCGGTGGGAGCGGGTTTGGTCCGCGCCAGGTCTGGGCGGGAAGCCCCTCCCACGCATGAATGAAGCAGGCCCGGCAGGTCATTGACCTGAGCGGGCCACCTGTTAACTCCAGCCGGACGGAACTCCTCTCCGTCCGGCTTTTTCTTTTCCGCGCCTTGTATCCGCTCTGCCCCTACCGTTCCCCAGCCATGCGCTTGAGACTCCTGCTCCTCCTGCCCCTCGTCGCGCTCGCGTCCGCCGCCGAAACCGCGCCGACCCTGCGCGCCGGCGCCGCCCGGGCCGACATCACGCCGGAAACCTCCGTCCTCAATTGGGTGAGCGGCAAACCGTACGGCACCGTGCTCGATCCCTTGTTCGTGCAGGCCCTCGTGCTCGAACAGGAGGGAACCAAGGCGGTGATCCTCCGCTACGACCTGACCGGGATTTCGGAGTCCCTGCGTGAAGAGGTGCGCAAGGCCGTGGGCGCCGCGCTCGCGCTGCCCGGCGAGAACGTCATGCTCAACGCGAGCCACTCGCACTCGGCCCCGTGGTCGCCGATCTACGCGGACAGCCTGCGCGGCCGGGAGCGCGACAACTGGTGGGCGATCCGGTTCATGCCGGCACAAAACAACCATCCTCCCTTCAAGCGCTGGATGGACCGCCTGATCGCGGCGAGCGTCGAAGCCGCCAAGCAGGCCCTGGCGTCGGCCCGGCCCGCCACGGTGAACCTCGGCCGCGTCGCCGTGGGCGAGTATCTCTACAACCGGCGTCCGCGCGCACCGGCCTGGGGCCTGGCGGGCGGCAAGGCGCCGCCGGCGATTCCCGCGAGTCATCCGGACTGGAACGCCGAGATCCTGCAGGGTGGGGCGAGCTTCGGCCCGATGGATCGGACGCTCGCGATCGTTTCGTTTCGCGGTGCCGACAACAAGACCATCGCGTCGCTGTATCACGTCGCGCTGCACGCCGTCTCCATCTATCCGTCCAATCCCGCGATCTCCGCCGACTGGCCCGGTGCGGCGTCGCGCGCGATCGCCTCGGTGCTCGGCGGCGAGGCCCTTTTCCTGCAGGGCTGCGCCGGTGACATCACGCCCTGGAAACGCGGTGAGGCCGCGAATGCCACGCTCGCCGGCGGGCTGGCGACCAAGGCGCAACTCGCCATGCGGCAGAGCGCCGCGCTGACGACCACCCCGCTGCTTGCGGGCCGCGCCATCGTCGACCTGCCCCTCACGCCGGCGGGTAAGGAGCGCACGGGACTCGATGTGCTCGAGACCGAGATCCAGGTGATCACCTGCGGTCCGCTCGCGTTTGTCGCGCTGCCCGGCGAACCGCTCACCGACGTGGGCACTGCGATCCGGGAGAAGTCACCTTTTCCGCAGACGCTCGTGCTCGGCTATTCGAATGGCGACGGCATCCACTATGTCGGCATGCCCGGAGAGAAGGCGCGGGGCGGTTATGAAATGGGAGTCGCGGGTGCGGGGACCGACGCGGCCGGCGGACTGATCGTCGACACGGCGCTGCGCGTGCTGCGTTCGCTGCACGACAAGGTGCCGAAGAAGTAGCGGTGCCCCGGGAGCGCGGGCGCCTTCGTCCGCATGTTGATCTGGGCGGACGAGGACGTCCGCGCTCCGAGGGGAATCCCACTCGCCAGACCCAGGGGGACGGTTATGTTGGCGGATATGCTCCGTTTCCTGCCGGGAATCGCTGCCCTGGGCGTTGCGGTCGGCTGCCTCCGCGCCGCATCGTTTCCGCCACCGTACAACTCCGGCAGCAGTCCCGAAGCGCCGGCACTGACGGCGGAGCGCGCGGCGGCGTCGCTGCGGCTGCCGGACGGTTTTCAGGCGACGGTGTTTGCCGCCGAGCCGGATGTGCAGAATCCGATCGGGATGGCGTGGGACGCCCGCGGCCGGCTCTGGATCGCGGAGAACTACACCTACGCGGAGCGCACGCTGAAGTTCGATCTGAACCTGCGCGACCGGGTGCTGATCTTCGAGGATCGCAACGGCGACGGGCGGTTCAGTTCGCGCCGGGTGTTTGCCGACGACCTGCAAAGGTTGACGAGTGTCGAGGTCGGGCGCGGGGGCGTCTGGCTGATGTGCCCGCCGCAACTGCTGTTCGTGCCGGACGCGGATCAGGACGGCGTGCCGGACGGCCCGGCGGAAGTGATGCTCGACGGGTTCACGGTCGCGGCGGAAAACTACCACGGCTTTGCCAACGGTCTCCGCTTCGGACCCGACGGCTGGCTTTACGGCCGGTGCGGCGCCTCGAATCCCGGTGAGCTCGGCGTGCCGGGAACCCCGCGCGCCGCCCGCGTGCCGGTGCGGGGCACGCTGTGGCGCTTTCATCCGGAACGGAAGGTGGTCGAGGTCCTCGGCGGCGGCACGACGAACCCCTGGGGCCACGATTGGGACGCGCACGGCGAGCTGTTCTTCATCAACACGGTCAACGGCCACCTGTGGCATGCCATCACGGGCGCGCACTACATGCGGGCGCACACCCTCGATCCCGATCCCCGCGTGTATGCGCTCATCGATACGCACGCGGATCACTGGCACTTCGACACGGCCTTCGATTGGACCAGGTCGCGGGACGGGGCGGCGAACTCGCTCGGCGGCGGCCATGCGCACAGCGGCCTGATGATCTACCAGGGTGACAACTGGCCGGAGGCGTATCGGGGAAAATTGTACACGCTCAACTTTCACGGGCGACGCGCGAACCAGGAGGTGCTCGAACGCCGGGGATCGGGCTACGTCGGCCGTCACGGCCGGGACACGTTCGTCGCGGACGACCCGTGGTTCCGCGGCATCGAGCTTGGCTCCGGGCCCGATGGCGGTGTCTTCGTGCTCGACTGGAGCGACACCGGGGAGTGTCACAACTCGACCGGCGTGCACCGCGGCAGCGGCCGGATCTTCAAGCTCACGCATGGCCGGCCGGTGCGATCCGGGCCGTCCGATCTCACCGCGACACCCGGCCGGGAACTGGCCGCGCTTCAGGCGCACGCCAACGATTGGTACGTGCGCCAGGCGCGACTGGAACTCGCCGGCCGCCGGCGTCGGGGCCACGCGCTCACGCATGCCGTCGAGGACCTGCGGGCGATGGCGGCGGCGGCGACGCCGGCCCTGGCCTTGCGGGCAATGTGGAGTCTGCACGCGCTGGGCGAGGCGAGCCCGGATTTCCTGCGCGCGCAATTGCGGCACGAGAGCGAGCACGTGCGCACCTGGGCCGTCCGGCTGTTGACGGACGACTGGCCCCTCGATCCCCCGCTCAGCGATCGTCCGCGGCCCGCCCCCGGCGGTTTCGACCGCTCCGTGTTGGAGGAACTGATACGGCAGGCGCGCAGCGATCCGTCAGGCCTGGTGCGGCTGGCGCTGGCCTCGACCCTGCAACGCCTGCCGCCGCTGGAGCGCGAACCGCTCGCGACGGCACTGGCCGGCCGGGCTGAGGATGCGGCGGATCATAACCTGCCCCTGATGGTGTGGTATGGCCTGATCCGGGTCGCCGACGCCGACGCGGCCGCCCTCGCGCGGATCGCGGCCGCGAGTGTGTTGCCCGTCACCCGGCGGCTGGCCGCCCGCCGGCTGGCCGAGGAGATCGAAACCAATCCGGGCCCGCTCAATGCCCTGCTCGCGACGGCGGCCGCGCGGGAGCAACGGTTCCAGGAGGACGTGCTGGCTGGGATGAGCGAAGGCCTCAACGGCTGGCGGCGCGCGACGCGGCCGGCCGCCTGGGCGGCGTTCGCCGCGCAGGTGACAGCGGCGGGAAGCGCGGCACTCGTCCAGCGGGTGCGCGACCTGAACGTGCTTTTCGGCGACGGGCGGGCGCTCGATGAAGTGCGGGCGCTCGTCCTGGATCCGAAGGCCGACCTGGCGGCCCGCCAGTCGGCGCTGCGGTCGCTGATCGACGCGCGGCCGGCGGATCTCCGCAGCGTATGCGAGCAAGTGATACGCGTGCGCTTCCTCAACCTCGTCGCCGCCCGCGGTCTGGCGCTCTTTGATGATCCGGCGATCGGCGCGCGGCTCGCGGGAGCGTACACAAGTTTTCATCCGACGGACCGGCCGGCGCTCGTGGACCTCCTCGTCTCGCGTCCCGCCTTTGCGTCCGCGCTCATCGCGCAGATTCCGGCCGGTCGGGTCGCGAGCGCCGACCTCACGCCCTATCATTCGCGCCACATTCGCCGCTTCAACGAACCTGAGCTCAC
>JAEUHA010000166.1 GCA_016793535.1 Opitutaceae bacterium
ACGTCGCACATGCGCCGCGTGTCCCGCCGCACGTCGATCAGCATGATCCGCATCCAGGCCGCCACGGCCGACAAGATCGATACGGTCAAACAGGGCGTAGAGGATCTGCTGACCCAGCGTCGGCGCGGCCGCGAACCCGACTTCACCGTGCGCACCCAGGAGGAACTCGCCACCGCCGCCACGCAGGCCAACAAGACAATGACCGGCCTGCTCGCCGGCATCGCCGGTGTCTCGCTCATCGTCGGCGGCATCGGCATCATGAACATCATGCTGGTGTCCGTGACCGAGCGCACCCGCGAGATCGGCATCCGCCTGGCCATCGGCGCGCACGGGCGGGATGTGCTCACCCAATTCCTCATCGAGGCCATCCTGCTCAGCTCGCTCGGCGGCCTGATCGGGGTCGCCGTCGGCATCGGCGGCTCGCAACTGCTCTCGAGTTACAACGGCTGGCCCGTCGTCGTGCCAACCATGTGGATCGTCATCTCGGTCGCCGGCAGCGCGGTGGTGGGCATCGTCTCGGGCTTCTATCCCGCGTACAAGGCCGCCCAGCTCGATCCGATCGACGCCCTGCGCTACGAATAAGCGCGGCGCGGCTTGTCCCCCGGCCGCCGGTCTGGCATCGACCTCGCATCGTGCCGTCCGTCCCTGCCCCGTCCGTGAGCCCGCCCCGCCCGCGCCCAGCACGGTCGCTCCGCGGCCGGCTGGCGCGCTGGGTCGTCCCGGCCCTGCTGCCCTTCGCCGCCGCCGCCCAATCCCACCTGGACCTGCGCGACGAAGCCCTCGCGGCGTACCAAAGAAAAGACTACGCCACGGCGCAGTCCGCGATCGAGGCCGCCCTCGCCCTTCGGCCCGACTCGCCGCGCTACCTGCGGCAGCTCGCCGCCCTTTCCGCCCTGACCGGCAAGGCGTCCGCCGCGATCGCCCACCTGCAGCGGCTTGCCGCCCTCGGGGTCACTGCCGACGTGGAACGCGACCGCGACTTCGCCTCCCTGCAGGGCACACCGGAATTCCGCCGCGTCGTCGACGCGCTGGCCGCCAACCGCCAGCCGCAGGGCACCGCCACCGTGCTGGCCGAGCTGCCGGGCCGCACCGGCATCATCGAGGGCATCGCCTACCGCGCCCGCACCGGGGAGTTCTTCCTCGGCGACGTGCATCACCGCTGCATCTGGCGCCGGGACCGCGCCGGCCGCGTCGACCGGTTCACCGTGGACGATGAGGGGCTCTTCGGCATCTTCGGCCTCGCCCTCGACGAAACCCGCGGCCTCCTCTGGGCCGCCCTGAGCGCCGTGCCCGAGATGGAGGGCTTCACGGCCGAGCTCGACGGCCAGGCCGCGCTGGCGGCGTTCAGCCTGGCCACCAGCGAACTCGTGCATCTCGTGCCGGTGCCCGACGACGGGCGCGCGCACGGGCTCGGCGACCTTGTCGTCGGACCCGACGGCACCGTCTATGCGACCGACAGCCGCGCTCCGGTCATCTGGAAACTCGCCCCCGGAGCCGAGGAACCGCAGGTCCTCGCCCAGTCGCCGGCCTTCGGCTCGCTGCAGGGCCTCGTACTCGAAGACCGGATACTGCTGGTCGCCGACCACGCCAACGGACTCTTCACCGTCGCGGTCGACTCCGGCCGGATCAACGCCCTCGCGACGCCGCCGGCCACGACGCTGGTCGGCCTCGACGGCCTCGTCGCCATCCCCGGCGGCGTGGTCGCCGTGCAAAACGGCGTTGAACCGCAGCGCGTCCTGCAGCTCACCCTGACCCCGGGTTTCGCCGCGATCGAACGCGTCCGGGTCCTGGCCGCCGGCCAGCCCCACCTCACCGACCTGGCCCTGATCACCCGGGTCGACGAGCTGCCCACCCTCATCTCCGGCGCCGGCTGGGAGGGTCTCGAGGGCGCCCGGACGAAGACTCCGCCGATCCACACCGTGCGGCTCTTCCAGGTGTCGCTTTCCATCGAGTGAGGGGGGACCGTCGTGATCCCATGCCAAACGGCCATCGCTCGCCTCGCGTCCTGGCTTATACCAATCGACCCAAGCTTCTAGACTTAACCGCGGATTACGCGGATCACACGGATAATGAAAAATCCGCGCCATCAGCGAAATCCGCGGTCAATATGCTTGGGCGGCTTTCAGCCAGAAGTATGAAAGCAAAGTCCGCTCGGTATTGTGCGGTGCTCCTGCTGCTCGCCGGCCCCCTCTTCCCGGCGGCCGCCCCTGCTCCCGCTCCGGCCACGCTTCCCGCCGCGATCGAACTCTTCACCGCGCGCCGCTATCCCGAAGCCCGCGATGCCCTCGCGCGCCTCGTCGCGGCGGAACCCGACAATGCGGCCGCCCATCACTACCTCGGCCGGACCCTCACCGTGCGCCACGACCTGCCGGCGATCGAGGAAGGCCTGCGCCATCTGGCCCGCGCCGCGGAACTCGAGCCACGCAATGCCGTTTACCTCGGGATCTACGGCGGCGCCTCGCTGCAACACGCCGGCCGCACCAACTCGCTCCTCGCCGCCACCCGCGGCCGCGAGGCGATGGAGAAGGCGCTCGCGCTCGATCCCGACTACCTCGACGCCCGCGAGGGACTTTTTCAATTCTACCAGCGCGCCCCGTGGCCGCTGGGCAGCAGCGCCAAGGCCGCCGCGCAGCTCGAGGAGATTCGGCGCCGCGACCCCGATCTGGCGACCGTGCTGAGCGTGGGCGTGCGACTCAACGCCCGGGACTACGCTGGCGCGTTCCGGCTTTGCGACGAGGTGCTCGCGCGACAACCCGCCAACTACACGGCCCTCTATCATTACGGCCGCTGCGCCTCGATCAGCGGACAGAACCTGGAACGCGGACTCGCCTGCCTGCAGCAATGCCTCACGCTGGAACCGCCGACGCCCGCGGCGCCGTCACACAGCCACGTATGGTATCGCATCGGCGTGGTGCAGGAACGGCGGCAGCAGCCCGAGGAAGCCCGCGCGGCTTACCGCGCCGCACTCGAGCGGGACCCGCACAACCGCCAGGCCTCCGAGGCGCTCGCCCGCCTCCCCTGATCCCTGCGGACGGGCTTTCATGCCCCGATCCGGAGTCCTCGCGCTCGCGGTCGGGGCGTAAAGCCCCTCCCACACCCGATTCAGGGTACCTCGGCGGGATGGGCTTTACGCCCCGACGCAATCTCGTTTCCCCTGCGGTCTTTTGGCTCGACCTCGACTCGGTTGGGGGCGTCTCGTGAGGCCGAACCCCTCATGAGTATCACCAGCCGACTCAGCCTGGGCGGTCTTGCCGTCCTCGCCTCGCTCCTTTTCGCCAGCGCTACGGCGTCGCTGGCGGCCGTCCGGCCCAACGTGCTCATCATCACGACGGACGACATGAGCTGCGACTCCGTCGGCGTCTACGGCTGCAAGCTCAAGGACACCACGCCGCACATGGACCGGCTCGCGGCCGCCAGCCTGCGGTTCAACCACGCGTACGTGCAGGTCGGAAACTGCATGCCGTCGCGCAACGTGATGTTCTCGGGCCGGTATCCGCACAACAACCGCGTCGAGGGGTTCTACGAGGTCCGCAATCCAGGGTACCCGGTGATGTCCGACCTGATGAAGGCGGGTGGTTATTTCACCGGCATCCGCGGCAAAGTCAGCCACTCGACGCCCTACTCGCCGTATCCGGCCTGGGACCTCATTCTCGACACGCTGCCGGACGGCACGATGGCGCACCCGAAGAATGTCGCGTCGTATTATCGCTCGACGCAGCAAGGGATCGCCGCGGCGAAGCAGGCCGGCAAGCCGTTTTGCCTCAACCTCAACATCTCGGATCCGCACAAGCCGTTCTACAACGAGGACGGCCAGGCCGAGGTGAACAAGCCGAGCCGCGTGTTCACCGCCGCCGAGGTGCCGGTGCCCGGCTTCCTGCCCGACGACCCGGCGATCCGCGGTGAACTGGCGCTCTATTACTCCTCGGTGCGGCGCGGGGACGACTGCCTCGGGGAGATCCTCCGCGCGCTGCGCGAATCCGGGGAGGACGAACGGACGATCATCCTCTTCCTGTCCGACCACGGCATGCCGCTGCCGTTCGCGAAGACGCAGCTCTACTTCCACAGCACGCGCACGCCCTGGATGGTCCGGTGGCCCGGCGTCACGACGCCCGGGGCCGTCGACGACCGGCATCTCATCTCCGGGGTCGATCTGCTGCCGACGCTGCTCGACATGGTCGGTCTCCCGCATCCCGCGGGCATGGACGGCCGCAGTTTCGCGCCGATCCTGCGGGGCGGGACGCAGTCCGACCGCGACTATGTCGTCACCGAGTACAATGAAAACTCCGGCGGCTTTCGTCATCCGATGCGTTCGATCGTGACGCGCGACTTCGCGTACCTGTTCAACCCGTGGTCGAACGGCGAGCGGGTCATGGCGACGGCGACCAAAGGCACGGTGACCTACCGGCGGATGCAGGCCCTGGCCCGGACCGATCCCGCGGTTGCCGCCCGCCTGAAGCTCTTCGACCACCGGGTGCCGGAGGAGATGTATCACTACGGCAAGGACGCGGATGCGCTGGAGAATCTCGTGGCCGTCCCCGCCTTTCAGGCCCAACGCGACCGGCTGACCGCGATGCTCGAACAGTGGATGGTGCGGACCGGCGACCCGATGCTCGAGGTGTTCCGCGCCCGCCACGACCCCGCCGCCCGCGAAGCCTACATGGCGAAAGTCGAGTCCGAGGCGACCGCCCGCAAGGCCACCTCCCCGCGCGCCGGAAAGAAGGCCGGCAAGAAGAAGGCCGATTCCAAATCTCGTTGACCCAACCACCATGCCTCCTCTCCCCCTGACCCGCCTGTCGTTTCTCTTCGCCGTCCTCGGCGCCTGGCTCGCCCTGCTCACCCCGCTGTCCGGCCAACCGGCCACCGGCGCTGTCGAAGGCCGCGTCACCAATCCCGCCACGGGCACGATCGTCGAGCGCGCCCGGATCACGGTCGAGGGGACGGCGCTCGAGACGTTCAGCGACGCCGACGGCTACTTCCGCCTGCTCAACGTCCCGGCGGGCACCGCGCAACTGCGCGCCTCGTTCACCGGCTTCCCGCCGGCGACGGCGGCGGTGACGGTGACCGCGGGCGCGACCGTGCTGCGCAACTTCGAGCTCGCGCCGTTCGGCACCCGCGGGCCGGTCGTGGAGGGAGCGACGGTGAAGCTCGACGAGTTCATCGTCGCCACGTCGCGCGAGATGAGCGGCGCCGCCCTCGCGATCAACGAGCAGCGTTTCGCCGCCAACCTGAAGAACGTCGTCGCCACGGACGAGTTCGGCGACATCGCCGAGGGCAACGTCGCGGAGTTCCTGAAATTCCTGCCCGGCGTGAACATCGACTACGCCGGCGGCAATGCGCGCGAAGTCTCGATCGACGGCGTGCCGGGAGACTACGTGCCGGTCACGATCGACGGCTTCAGCCTCGCCAGCGCGGTCGGCGGCGGCTCGGGCGGCACCAACCGTTCCGTGGGCCTCGACCAGGTCTCGATCAACAACCTCTCCCGCGTCGAGGTGGCGTTCTCTCCCACGCCGGAGTCGCAGGGCACCGCGCTGGCCGGCTCCGTCAACATGGTTCCCCGCAGCTCATTCGAGCGCGCCCGCCCGCTCTTCACCTACAGCACCTACGTGATGATGCGGGACAACGCGAAGAACTGGAACAAGACGCCCGCGCCGCGGCACCCCACGCGCAAGATCCACCCCGGCGCCGACCTTTCCTACGTCGTGCCGGTCTCGCGCAACTTCGGCTTCACGCTGTCCGCGGGGTTCAACCGCCAGTACTCCGGCGAACCGCAGGCGCAGCTCGGCTGGCGCGGCACGCAGCTCGCGACCAACGGCGCCGCCTTTCCGCACACGTCGTTCGACCGCCCGTACCTGACCACCTTCCTCGTCCGTAACAGCGGCAAGGATACGAAGCGCAGCTCCTTCGGCGCCACCGTCGACTACCGGCTCACGCGCAACGACCGCTTCTCGTTCTCGTTCCAGGCCTCGACCTTCGACGTCTCGATCAACCACAACGCCCTCACGTTCGACGTCGGCCGCGTCAATCCCGGCGACTTCAGCCCGACCGCCACCCGCGGCGCCGCCGGCGCCGGCACCCTGCAGCTCGTCACCACCGGGGCAGACCGGGCCAACTGGACGTACATGCCGTCGCTGATCTGGCGGCACGACGGCCCCGTCTGGAAGGCCGAGGCCGGCCTCGCCCACTCCCGCGCCCGCAACCGCAACCGCACGGTCGAGTCCGGCTTCTTCGACACCACCACCTCCCGCCGCACCGGCGTGACGATCGCGTTCGACGACATCTTCTACCTGCGGCCGCGGGCCATCAGCGTCACCGACGCCGCCGGCCGGCCCGTCGATCCGTATTCACTCTCCAGCTACGTCGTCACCGCCGCGACCGACAACACCCGCGGCACCGACGACACGAAGCGGACCGCCTACGCCAGCCTGCGCCGCGACTTCTCCGGGCAGATCCCGTTCGCTCTCAAGACGGGCGTCGATTTCCGCCAGTCCGCCCGCGACCAGCGGGTGACCAATCCCGGCTACACCTTCGTCGGCCGCGACGGGGTCGCGAGCACGACCCTGACCGCCACGAGCGACGATCTCGCGGCGCCGTTCATCGATCCGAGCTTTTCCAGCCGCGTCGCGCCGTACGGTTTTCCCAAGATCGAGGGCATCAGCAGCGAGACGCTCTTCGGCTACTGGCAGGCCAATCCCTCCCACATTCGGCTGACGAACGCGAACACCGCCTACCGCTCCTCGGTCAATCTCTCCAAACGCGCCGAGGAGCTGGTCTCCGCCGCCTACGTGCGCGGCGACCTGCAGTTCCTGCAGAACCGGCTCAAGGTCGTCGGCGGAGTCCGGCTCGAACAGACCAACATCGAGGCCGAGGGCCCGCTCACGGATCCGTCCCGCAACGTCCAGCGCGACGCGCAGGGCCGGCCGGTGCTCGGCGCCAACGGCCGGCCGGTGCCGATCGTCCCGGCCAGCAATGCGCTCGGCGTCTCGCAGCTCACCTACATCGACCGGGGCGCACAGACCGAAAAGGAATACCTGCGGTGGTTTCCCAGTTTGAACGTCAGCTACAACGTCCGCGAGGATCTCATCGCGCGCGCCGCCGTCTACACGTCCATCGGCCGGCCCGATTACAATCAGTACGCCGGCGGCGTCACCCTGCCCGACCCCGAGGACCCGCAGCCCGGCGACCAAATCGCGCTCAGCAACATCGGGATCAAGCCCTGGAGCGCCCGCACGTTCAACGCCCGGCTGGAGTATTACCTGCAGGGCGTCGGCCAGGTCTCGATCGGGGCCTTTCGGCGCGACTTCGAGAACTTCTTCGGCAACACCACGCTCGCGCCGTCGCCCGAGTTCCTCGAGGACTACAACCTCGATCCCAACGTGTACGGCGGCTACCCGGTCGTGACCCAGTACAACCTCCAGGACACCGTGCGGATGCAGGGCATCAGCGTGAACTACAAGCAGGCCCTGACCTTCCTGCCCTCGTGGGCGCGCGGCATCACGGTCTTCGCCAACGGCAACGCCCAGCGCCTGCTCGGCCCGGCGAGTTCCAACTTCCCCGGCTTCATCCCGCGGACCGCGAACTGGGGCGTCAGCCTCACCCGCCCGCGCTACAGCCTGCGCGCCAACTGGAACTACCGGAGCCACCAGCGGCGCAATGCCATCGCCGCCGGCCCGAGCATCGAACCGGGCACGTTCACCTACTGGTCAAAGCGACTCTACGTCGACCTGAACGCGGAAATCGTCCTCACGAAGCGTTTCGGTCTCTTCGCCGCGCTGCGCAACGTCGGCGACGCCCCGGACGACATCCAGGTCTACGGCCCCAGCACCCCCGAGCACGCGCAGTTCCGCCAGCGGATCGAGTTCGGGTCGCTGTGGACGTTCGGGATCAAGGGCACGTTTTAACCTGGATGGAGTGCACTGCGGCCTTCGTCGCACCCAGAGCAAACGGAGGACAGGATGTACAAGGTTTACAGGATGGATTCGGGGTCAGTTCGGGATTTTCGACGCTCCCGCTGCAGTTGATTCCCCTATCCGGTGAATCCTGCCCATCCTGTCTCAAAATCAGGCTTCAGGGCGATACTCAGAATCGTCGCCGAGATACCAATCGACCGCAAACGCTTGCGCCCGAGGCCACCTTGGGCGGAGATTGGGCGCTCCACCACCAGCCGTGCGGGATTATTTCCTACGACGTTTACTCCTGATCGTACCTACCCTGCTCGGGATCACCATGATCGTGTTCCTGATCACGCGTGTGGTCCCGGGTGGACCGATCGAGCGGGCGCTGATGGAGGCCCGGATGGGCGACCAAGGGGGCGCACAAACGAAGCAGATCGGCAGCGGCGCGATCTCGGAGGAGCAGATGGCGCAGCTCAAGGCCTACTACGGTTTCGATAAGCCGCCGTTCGAAGCCTACCTGATCTGGCTGGGCAAGGTCGTGCGCGGGGACCTGGGCAATTCCTACCGCTACAACGAGCCCGTCCTCACCATCATCTGGGAACGCATGCCGGTCTCGCTGCTCTACGGGCTCGTGACCACGATCCTCGTCTACGGCGTGTGCATTCCGCTCGGCGTGCTGAAGGCGATCAAGCACCGGACCTGGATCGACAACGTCACGTCGGCGCTCGTGTTCACCGGCTACGCGATCCCCGGCTACGCGCTCGGCGCCCTGCTCGTGGTATATCTGTCGGCGCGGCTGGGCTGGTTTCCGATGGGCGGTTTCCACAGCCGGGGCTTCGAGGACCTCAGCTTCTTCGGGCAGATCGGCGACCTCGCCCACCACGCCGTGCTGCCGCTCGTGTGCTACACGGTGGGCAGTTTCGCGTTCGTCACGCTGCTGATGAAGAATCATCTGATGGACAACCTCGCGGCCGACTTCGTCCGGACCGCGATGGCCAAGGGCGTCACGTTCCGGCAGGCCGTGCTCGGGCACGCGCTGCGGAACTCGCTCATCCCGATCGCGACGCACTTCGGCGGCCACCTTAGCGTGCTCGTGACGGGCTCGTTCCTGATCGAGTTCATTTTCGACATCAACGGCATGGGCCTCCTCGGTTACACCTCGGTCGTCGACCGCGACTACCCGACCGTGATGGGCGTCCTGATCATTTCCTCCGTGCTGATCCTGATCGGCAACATCCTCTCGGACATACTCGTGGCGCTGATCGATCCGCGCATCCGGTTCAAATGAGCCTGCGCGATGTTCATGCTGTAGCAGCGGCGCCAGGCCGCGACCGCGATCGGAGCCTCCGCCCGTCGCGGCCTGAAGCCGCTCCCACAGGAAGCGACGGGCCCGCGATCGAACCATGAGCGGGAGTCTTCCTTTTTTCCGCCTTGATCCGCTCACGCGCCGCAAGCTGCAGCGGTTTCGCTCGATCCGCCGCGGCTACGTGTCGTTCCTGTTGCTGGCGGTCGCATCGCTGCTTTCGCTGGCCGCCGAGCTGCTGGTCAACAGTCGCGCGCTCATCGTGCGGTACGAGGGCCAGTGGTATTTTCCCACCTACGGCGCGATTCACACCGGGCGGGAGTTCGGCCTCGATTACGATTACGAGGTGAAGTACCGCGATCTCCGCGCCCGCTTCGCCGCCGATCCGTCGGGGCGCAACTGGGTGCTGCTACCGCCGGTGCCGTTCGATCCCCTGGAGAACTGTTACCCCGGCGAGACGTTTCGCCCGCGCCCGCCCGACTGGCAGCGCCGGCACTTCCTCGGCACCGACCAGATCAACCGCGATATTCTCTCCCGCCTGGTCTACGGCTTCCGCAACGCCCTGATCTTCGCCGCGGCGTTCATCCTGCTCACGTACGCGATCGGCATCACCATCGGGTGCATGATGGGGTATTTCGGCGGCTGGTTCGATCTGCTCGTGCAGAGGCTGATCGAGATCTGGTCGAACATCCCGTTTCTGTTCGTCGTCATCATCATCGCCTCGATCGTGCCCGCGGGCATTGGCGTCAATCTCGGTGTCCTGCTCTTCATCGTCGTGCTGTTTTCCTGGACCGGCATGACGTACTACATGCGGTCGGCGACCTACCGGGAAAAGGCGCGCGACTACGTGCATGCGGCGCAGGTGCTCGGCGCCGGGACGTCGCGCATCATCTTCCGCCACATCCTGCCGAACGTTCTGTCGACCATCGTCACGTTCATCCCGTTCACCATCGCCAGCTCGATCAGCGCGCTGACCGCGCTCGACTTCCTCGGGTTCGGGCTGCCGCCGCCGACGCCGAGCTGGGGCGAACTGCTGCGCCAGGGCACGTCGAACCTCCAGTCGCCCTGGATCGTGGCCTCCGCGTTCTCCGCCCTCGTCATCGTCCTCGTGCTCGTCACCTTCGTGGGTGAAGCGATCCGCGAGGCATTTGATCCGAAGAAATTCACGACTTATCAGTAAGCCCGTCATGCCCACGCCCACCCTCCTCCGCCTCCCGCTCCTGCTCTCCAGCCTCGCGCTGCTCGTCGTCGGTTGCGGCAAGCCGCCCGCCTCGTCGACCGACGCGCCGACCGCCGCGGCCCCGGCGGCCGGCGGGATGGAAGCCGACCTCGCCAAGACGATCAAGGAACAGCCCAACTTCTACGTCTTCAAGACGCCGGCCGACCTCCCCGCCGGCCTGAAGTGGGAGAACGGCGGCGACCTGCCCGAGTTCGCCAACCCCAACGCCAAGAAGGGCGGCACGTTCAACTACTTCATCTCCGATTTCCCGCGCACGATCCGCACGATCGGCCCCGACGCCACCGGCGGCATTCGCCCCTACCTGCTCGACTACGTCGAACCCAGTTTCATCAACCCGCATCCCAACATTCCCGGCGGCGCGTATCCCGGACTCCTGACCGAGTGGGCGGTCGGCCCCGACGGCCGCACGATCTACTATCGCATCGACCCGAAGGCCCGCTGGTCGGACGGCAAACCGCTCACCACCGACGACGTGGTGTTCACGCTCTATTTCATGCGCAGCCCGCACCTGAATGAGCCGTGGTACAACGATTTTTACGAAAAGAATTACCAGCAGCTCATCGTCTACGACAAGCTGACGTTCGCCACGGTCCATCCCGACAGGAAGCCCGACCTCGCGGTGCGCTTCGGCGCGTTCGTGCCGTATCCGCGTCACGCGCACGCGGACTTCGGCCCCGGCTGGCTCGAACGCTTCCAGTGGCGCGAACTGCCGAAGCTCGGGGCGTACGTCCTGCGCGACAAGGACATTGAAAAAGGCCGCTCCGTCACGCTGACGCGGGTCAAGGACTGGTGGGCGGCCGACAAGCGGTTCTTCCGCGGCCGCTTCAACCCCGACCGGTATCATCTCGAAGTCATCCGCGATCCGGACAAGGCCGCCGAGGCGTTCGCCCGCGGCGACATCGATACCTTCGGGCTAGGCCTGCCGAAATACTGGTACGAAACGATTCCCGACACGCACCCGGAAGTCGCGGCCGGCCGGCTGATCAAGTTCAAGTTCTTCAACCAGACGCCGCGTCCGGACTGGGGCCTCTGGATCAACAGCGCCAAGCCGGTGCTGAACAACCGCGACGTGCGCACCGGCATTCACCACGCCAGCAACATCGAGCTGGTCTGCACGCAGTTCTTCCGCGGTGACGCCGTGCCGATGCAAACGCGCTCGGACGGCTACGGCTGGCGGATGCACCCGACGATCACGGCGCGGCCGTTCGATCCGGTGAAGGCGCGCGCTTATTTCGCCAAGGCCGGCTTCACGACCCAGGGTCCCGACGGCGTGCTGACCAACGCGTCCGGCCAGCGACTGTCCTTCACCATCACCGCCGCCGGGCAGGCGCTGCGCGACATGCTGCCGATCCTGAAGCAGGAGGCGTTGAAAGCGGGCCTCGAGTTCAACCTCGAGATCCTCGACAGCACCACCGGCTGGAAGAAAATCCAGGAGAAGAACCACGACATCGCCCTCGCCGCCCTCTCGCGTTCCGTCGAGCTCTACCCGCGCTACTGGGAAATGTACCACGGCAGCAACGCGTACACCGACGCTTACAGCAAGGACGGCAAGACGGTCGCCGTCGCCACCGGCTCGGTCGCGAATCCCCAGCCCAAGCAGATTGCGGTTCAGACGAACAACATGACGATGACGTTCATCCCGGAGCTGGACCGGCTGATCGAGGCCTACGACAAGGCCGAGACCCTCGAGGAGATCAAACGGCTCGCGGCGCAGATCGAGCAGATCATCCACGACGACGCCTCGTGGGTGAACGGCTGGCAGCGTCCGTTCTACCGCGGCGGCTACTGGCGCTACGTGAAATGGCCCGAAGGCTTCAACGTCGCCCAGAGCCGCGACTACGAGGAGTTCTTCGTCCACTGGATCGACCCCGACGAGAAGAAGGAGGTCGAAGCCGCCCGGCGCTCGGGTCGCACCTTCCCGACCACCGGCGTCCAGATCTTCGATCAGTTCAAGTCCAAGTAACCACGCCGTGGCCGCTCCCGCCGTCGCATCCGCTCCCCCGGATGCCATCCTCGAAGTCCGCGACCTGGTGACGACCTTCGACACCGACGCCGGCCGGCTCACCGCCGTCGACGGTGTCAGTTTCACGGTGCGCCGCGGACGCACGCTGGGCATCGTCGGCGAATCGGGCTGCGGCAAGAGCGTCACCGCCCTCTCGATCATGCGGCTACTGCCGCAACCGATGGGGCGGATCGCGGGCGGGAAGATTCTCTTCGACGGCCGTGACCTCACGACGCTCGCGCCCGATGCGATGCACGAGGTGCGGGGCGGCCGGATCGGAATGATCTTCCAGGAGCCGATGACCGCGCTGAATCCGGTCCACTCGATCGGCCGGCAGTTGAGCGAGGTGTTCCTGCTCCATCGCACGAAGGACAAGGCCGAAGCCTGGCGCCGCAGCACCGCGATGCTGCGCAAGGTGGGGATTCCAGAGCCCGAGGTGCGGATGAACGAGTATCCGCACCAGCTTTCCGGCGGCATGCGCCAGCGCATCGTCATCGCCATGGCACTGGCGTGCGAACCTTCCGTCGTGATCGCCGACGAGCCCACCACGGCGCTCGATGTGACCGTCCAGGCGCAGATTCTCGAGCTGATGCAGGGCCTGCAGCGTGAACTGGGCATGGCGATCATTCTCATCACGCACGACCTCGGGGTCATCGCGGAGACGTGCGACGATGTCGTCGTGATGTACGCCGGCCGCGTCGCCGAGGCGGGACCGGTGGAGGAGATTTTTTCGCGCCCCACCCACCCGTACACGCGCGGACTGCTCGATTCCATTCCCACGCTGGAAAAGACGCGCAAGACCCGACTCACCGTGATCGAGGGCATGGTGCCCGGCCTTAAGGATCTGCCGGCCGGGTGCCGTTTTCAGAACCGCTGTCCGTACCGGATCGCCCTTTGCGACACCCAGCCCGCGCTCGAGGGCGTCGGCCCCGGGCACGAAACCGCCTGCCATCGCTGGCGCGAACTCTTCCCCCGTTGAACGCCACCGTGGATCCCGCCGCCGCCTCGCCGCTGCTCGAATTGCGCGATGTGCGCATGCATTTCCCCGTGCGCGCCGGACTCTTCCTGCGTGCCCGCCGCACCCTCAAGGCGGTCGACGGCGTGTCGCTCACGCTTCAGCCCGGCGAAACCCTGGGACTCGTCGGCGAATCAGGCTGCGGCAAGTCCACTCTCGGCAAGTGCATCGTCCGGCTTCACCAGCCGACCGCGGGCCAGATCCTGTTCGAAGGCACCGACCTCGCGGCCCTTGGTCCCCGCGCGCTGAAGCCGCACCGGCGGCACCTGCAGATGGTGTTTCAGGATCCGGTCGAGTCGCTGAATGCCCGCCACACCGTCGGCGAGATCATTGGCGAACCGCTCGAGATTCATGCGCTGGGCGATCGCGCCGCGCGCCGTCGTCAGGTGCTGGCGCTGCTCGACCAGGTCGGGCTGCCGGCCGGCGCCGCGGACCGTTATCCGTTCGAATTCTCCGGCGGACAGCGCCAGCGCATCGGCATCGCGCGCGCCCTCGCGCTGAACCCGCGCCTCCTCGTCTGCGACGAACCGGTGTCGGCCCTCGACGTCTCGATCCAGAGCCAGGTGCTGAACCTGTTCCTCGACCTGCAGCGTGAGCTGAAGCTCAGCTACCTCTTCATCGCGCACAATCTGGCGGTCGTGAAGCACGTGTCCGATCGTGTCGCCATCATGTACCTCGGCCGGATCGTCGAGGTGGCGCCGGCCGACGACATCTATCGGGCGCCGAAGCACCCGTACACGCGCGCGCTGCTGTCGGCGATTCCCCGGCCCGACCCGAAAGGCCGCCGCGAACGGATCGTGCTGCAGGGCGACGTGCCGTCCCCGATCGACCCGCCGTCCGGTTGCGCGTTTCACCCGCGGTGTCCCTTCGCCACCGATCGCTGCAAGGTCGAAGCGCCGAAGCTGCGTCCGACACCCGACAACCCGGCGCACACGGTGTCCTGCCATTACGATCTGCCGGCCTAGAGCGGCACCGGACCGCCCGGCGGCGACGCCTCACGGCACCTCATAGATTTCAACGACGGCGGCCCCGATCGTGTTGTTCACGCCGCTCACCTGCGCGGTGTAGCCGCCGGGCGGGAGCGAAACCAGCAGGACTGCATCCTTGCTTTCGAGCGCGAGCGGGAAGGCGCCAACGCTGGCGGCGGCGGTGGCCACCTGGGGCGCGTTGGCGGCGGCCCCCCAGTTGTCGTTGGTTGAGATGGCCGTCGCGTTGCCGGCTTGGAAGAGCTCGAGCTTGGGATCGGCGAGCACGCCGGTGACCCCGAAAATTCCCAGCGTGGGCCCGACCGCGCGAATCATCACCTGTTTCGCCGACGAGCCGCCGATCACGAATCCGGCGATGAGAATGTCGCCGTCCCGTCCCACGTGCGTGCGCGCGGAGACGTTGACCAGTCGCGGCGTGGACGCCGTGAAGCTCCCGGCCGGCGTCCCGTCGTAGAGTTCCGCCAGCACTGTACCCGGGGCGGTTCCTGCCCCGGCGATCTGCACCGTGTAACTGCCGGCGGCGCGGTGGGTAACCAGCGCCGCATCCTTGCTCGTGGCCGCCGCGAGGGCGAACGCCCCAACTTGGGGCGTGAGCGCCGCAACCTGGGCCTCCCCGGACCAGTCATCGTTGGCCAGCAGCAGCGCCGATCCTTCGAAGACCTGCAGGCGGGGATCGTCGAGGACGCCCGTGACGCCGAAAGCCCCGAGCGTGGGACCAACCCCGCGGACGAGCAGCGGCTTCGTGCCCGACGTGCCGGCGCCGCCGACGGCGAAGCCGACGAACAGCACGTTGTCCCCGCTGCCCGCGGACGTGCGCACCGCCAGATTGACCAGGCGGGCGCGGTCGGTCGCAGTGGCGGCGACCCGCAGCGTCGTGGCCCGGCTGGTGGTGGAGCCGGCGCTGCCCGTCGCCACGACGCGGAACACGCCCGCGTCCGAGCCTTGCACGGAAGCCAGGGTGAAGACCGCCGACGTCGCCCCCGCGATGGGAGCGTCGTTGAAATACCATTGGTAGGAAATCGCCGCGCCGTCCGCGACCGTCGCAGCGGCTTCGATCCGCACGGCCCCCCCGGCCTGCACGTTCTCCGGCGCCGCCGGCTGCCGGGCGAAGGCCGGCACGCCGGGAAACTCGGTCGCGCGGGCGAGCCGCCGCGGATTCTGCCCCGTCATCGGCCAGGGCGCCCGCGCGAGGTTGTTGCCCGTGTCGAATGCGTAGAGCTTTCCATCCGCGGACGCCACGTACAGCCGGCCCGCCGCCAGCAGCGGCGAACTGTACACCGTCGCCGCGGTCGCATAAGTCCGGATGAGCCGGCCCGCCGTATCCAGGGCATGGATGCGGCCGTCGTCGGAGCCGATGTAGATCGTGCCGTCGTCCGCGAGCACCGGCGCGGTGGAACGAATGATGTCGCCCGTGGCGTACTCCCACTTGCGGGCCCCGGTCGCGCCGTCCAGCGCGTAGAGTTTGCGGTTGTAGCTACCGAAATAGACGGTGCCCTGGGCATCGACCGCGGCCGAACCCGAGAGCGGGCTGCCGGTGTCGAACCGCCAGCGCTCGGTGCCGTCGGGCCGGAACGCGAAGAACCGGCCATCGTAGTTGCCCAGGTAGATCGTCCCGTCCAGGCCCAGCGCCGGCGTGGCGTAGACGGTCCCCTCGAGGGCCGCGCGCCATTTCTCCGTGCCATCGGGATTCAGCGCGTAGAGCGCACTGTCGCCACCGGAACCGATGTAGATCGTGCCATCCGGGGCGATCGCCGGGGCAGCATAGGTGTCGCCCGGAATCGACCGGCGCCACTTGCGCGTCCCATCGGGATTGAGGGCGTAGAGGAAGCCGTCATCGGACTTGATGTAGAGGGTTCCATCCGCCGCGAGCGCCGGGGCGGCCCAGATGAAGTCGCCGGCGGAATACTCCCACTTCTTCGCGCCGTTCGCCGGATCGATCGCGTAAACGTAGCCGAAATCGTCGGCACCGTAGATCGTGCCGTCGGGCGCAACCGTGAGGGCCCCGGCCAGGATATAGCCGTCGATCGCAGAGGAACGCCACTTGCGGGTTCCCGCCGGCGTCACGGCGTGGACGAATCCGAAGCTGTCGGGGAAATACACCGTGCCGTCGGCCGCCAGTGCCGGGGACGCATACCCGGGATCCTCGGCCACATACTGCCACGCGGCATCCGCGATCGTCAGGGTAACGCGCCCGCCGGCACCCGCCGCCGTGTCCAACTTGATGTAATAGGTGACACCCGCCGTGGCCGTGAGGCGGAACAGGCTGTCAAAGACCGGTCCGCCATCGTCGTCGAAGCCCACCTCCACCAGCGACGCCAGCGCCGTGCCGGTGTACACCGCCAGCAGCGGATCCGTTGTTTCCCCGAGCGCGGAGATCTGGAAGTTGCGCGTCGCGGGAGCGGTCCACTTGAACCACAGGGACCGGTCGCGGCCCAGGACCGTGCCGCGCGCGTTGCGCGGCCGGGGTTCATTGGCCTCGACCCCGGCATTGGCGTTGGTCGTGGTGACCACCACGCTCGATCCGGCAAGCGGGCGCGCATTGGCAAAAGCGTCGTTGAGCGGAACCGAGGTGAGGTTGAACGCCACGAGCCCCGTCGCAGTGTCTTTTCCGGCGATGGCCAATGCGTATTCGGTACCACCCGTGGCGTTGAAACTGACGCTGCTCCAGGTCGCGGCGTCGTCGGCGTTGTCATTGAACGCCACCCGCCGCAGCGCGGCGAACCCGCCGGCGCCCGTGCCCGCCGGCACTTCGTAGACGGCGACGACCGTGTCGATCTCGCTGCCCGTCGTGGTAATCGTCACACGGCCCGTTTCGGCCGGCGCCGTCCAACTCCACCACAGCGAACCCTGGCTGGACGCCACGCCGTGATCGGGTTCGCCGGCCTCCCGCGTCGCGTGCCGGTTGGAGCCGCGCCCGATGTTCGCGTCACCGACGAGCGTCGCCCGGCGGGCGAACGTGTCGTTGAACGGCTGAATCACCGAGGACGTGAGGGCACGCTGGACGTTCAACCGGCCGTTCGTGAGCACCCGATGCTCGAGGGCCGGAAGGACATCGACCGTGCCCAGGACCCGGTTGATCAGGGCGCGGTAGTCGTCATCCGGAAACCGCTGCTTCAGCAACGCGAGGGCGCCGGCGACGTGGGGTGCGGACATCGACGTGCCGCTGAGCGTCGCGTAGGCGGAGGGACCGGAATGGCCGACGGAAAGAATCGACGAGCCGGGGGCGGCGAGTTCCACCAACCCGGATCCGTAGGTGGAATAGTTCGCCAGCCGGTCCTGTCGGGTGGTCGAGGCGACCGCCACGATATTGTCGAGGGCGTAGGCCGCGGGATACTCGGGAAACGCGCTGATTTCCTGGCTGTCGTTGCCGGCCGCGGCCACGAACAGGATGCCGGCGTCGCGCGCCCGCTTGATCGCGTCGAATTCAGCCTGTGAATACGCCGTCGAACTGTAGCTCGCGTTGATGATGTGCGCCTTCCTCGCGATCGCGTAGTCGATGCAGGCGACCGCCGCGGAGACCGAGCCGCCGCGCTGCTCGATGAAGCGAAGCGGCATGAGTTGCACCCGCCAGGCCACGCCGGCCACTCCGCGGTTGTTGTCGCCGACCGCGCCGATGATGCCCGCCACATGCGTGCCGTGACCGTCGCTATCGGTCGGATCGCCGGATTGCAGCGTCGAGCGCGCCACGGCGGCGTTGATGCCGTGCACGTCATCGACGTAGCCATTCAGGTCATCGTCAAAGGCGCGCACCCCGCCCGCCTCCACGGGATTCCGCCAGAGATTGGCCACGATGTCCTCGTGGTCCAGGCGCAGCCCGGTATCCATGATCGCAACCACGACGTCAGGCGCCTCGCGTTGGACGTCCCAGGCGGCGACCGCCTTGATGTCGGCACCGGCGGTCCCGCCGGACTGGCCGTTGTTTTGCAGCGCCCATTGCTCGGCGGCGAACCGGGGATCGTTGGGCACCGCCTTGACCGTGCGAATGTAGTCGGGCTCGACGTAATCGTACAGGCCGGTCGCGATGAGCCGGGCAATGACGGCCTGCACGTCCTCGACCCCGTCGGTCTCCAGGGTCCGCAGGCCACCCACCCGCTCGAAGGCTCGGATGAGCCGGAGATTCTCGGCCACCTCGGCTCGCTCGACCGCGGACAAGTCCGCGCGCGGCCGCGCGAGCAGCGTGCGCGCCCGAAAGCCGCGCGTGGATTCGTCGGGCGAGATCGGCCTGCCTTCCTGCGCCGGAAGGACCGCCGCCAGCGCCAGCAGGAGGAGGCTAAATGCGTGAACGCGACGGAGTCGACCGGGGTTCAGGGAGTTGAACATCTGGCATTTTCCATGCGGCGGGGGCCGATCCCCGGCAATTCCCACGCCTACCGGAATTCCGGTAGAAAAAGGGCTTTTCTCCGACCCCGTTCGCTGGCAATTGCGCCGCCAGCGGGCGAGCTAGCGGGGGGACGCCTTCTTGCCTTCGTTCTTCTTCTTTCCGCCCCCTTCGCCCGCACGGCCGGCGGCCGCGGTGGTGGCCCGGGCTTCCTGGGCCTTGAGCCAGGTTTCGTAGCCCTTGCCCCGGTTGCCGACGTACTGGTAAGTGTCGAAAATCGCCGCGTTGCCCAGCACCCGCGGGTCCTTTTCCTCCGCCAACATCGCCAGCATCCGGTTGCGCATGTCCGCGAGGGTCTTCGCCTGCGTGATATCGGCGGCGAGATTCACGGTCCCCTCAGGGTCACGCCGCAAGTCGTAGAGCTCCTCGACCGCCCGTTTGCCGAGCGACAGGTCGTAGTAGTGCCCACCGAGGGCCTTGATCACTTCCTTCGTCGGACTGGGATCGACGTTGCCGAAATCCGTCTCCGGATTTCCCGCCGGCCACCGGTCCGGATGAAAATTGTGCACGTAGAGGAAATCCTTCGTCCGCAGCGCCCGCACCGGATAACCGAGATCGTTCGGCCGCCCGATGTCATGGCGCTCCTTGCCGACCAGCATGGTGTCGCGCTGCTCAATCCAGCCCGACTGCCGCGAGCGCAGGATCCCCGCGAGGCTGCGGCCCGTCATCTGGGGGTGCGCCGCGATGCCCGCGATCTCGAGGTAGGTCGGAGCGAGATCGCGCACGTTGATGAAATCCTCCACGACGCGTCCAGGCTGGATCATCTTGCCCCAGCGCATCGCGAGGGGCAGGCGGAAACCGTCCTCGTGGATCTGGCCCTTCACGTAGGGAAAGGGCATGCCGTGATCGGACGTGACGATCACGAGCGTGTTCTCGAGCTCGCCCGCGGCCTCGAGCAGCGCCAGCGCGCGGCCGATGTGCGCATCCGCCCACTCGACCTCGATGGCGTAGTCCGCGAGATCGCTCCGCACCGCCGGCGTATCCGGAAAATAGGACGGCACCTTGACCTCGGCGAGGTTCTTGCCGAGGCGCACGCCGGAGTTCAGTTCGTACGCCCGATGCGGCTCGTTGAATCCCATCCAGAAGGAGAAGGGTTTTCCCTTCGGCCGCTGCTGGAGGAACGCTTCGAAGTTCTTCGCGTAGTCGTTGCGCCCGATGCCCGCCGCCGGCGGGTTGCTGCGATGTTCGTCGAACGACGGGCCCGCGGGGTTGCGCGTACGCTTCGCGAGCGTCTTGAAATCACCGGGGCCCCACCCCTTGCCCGTGAGACCGACGGCATAGCCGGCCTTTTCCAGCAGGTCCGGGTAAACCTCGAAGTTCGCGGGAAAATAGCCGTTGTGCGACACCGCCTCCTCCAGCTGCCACGAATTGCGGCCGGTCAGGATCGTCGCGCGACATGGACTGCATTTCGGATTCGATGTGAACGCGTGCTTGAACAGCACGCCCTCGCGCGCGACCCGGTCGAAGTTCGGCGTCTTCACCCACGTCGAGCCGTACGCGCCGGCATGCTGCCAGCCCCAGTCGTCGAAGATGATGAAGAGGATGTTCGGCCGGGCCGTGTCGGCGGCGCGAAGCGGAGAGGCTGCGAGTGAGAGGAGGGCGAGCGTGAGGAGGGGCAGGAGGCGGAGCATGGGGATAACGGGCAAGCGATGAGATGGCCTGGGAGCGTGGGAACGCAATGGTCGTTCGGTCGAATTCAAGGCACTTTGTTCGAGGCGCCACAAGCTCCTGAAGCTAACCGCGGATCACGCGGATTTCGCGGATATGAGTAGCATCCGCGCCTGCCGCGATCTCCGCGGTCAATCGGCTTGGGCGGCAGTCAGTGACTATAGCACAAAAGCAAAGTCCTCCTGGTATTCGAAGAGGACCCAGAGAACGCAGAGATCTGCACCGAGCCGGACAGAATGGGCCCACGGAACACACGGACGACACGGAAGAAAATCCACGTTCGGTATGCTCCGTCGGTTGCGAGGGTCACCGGCTCGGATGATTGAAGCTGCGCCAACCGCTGGGTTCTCCGCGCCCGCCGTTAGACTTCGGGCTACATCATGTCGGCAGGCTCCGGCGCCTTCGCTTTTTTCTCCTCGGGCCAGGACGCGATCATGCATTCCGTCGTGAGCGCGAGCCCGGCGATGGACGCCGCATTCTGCAGCGCCGTACGCGTCACCTTGCACGGATCGAGCACGCCCATCTGCACGAGGTCGCCGTACTGGTTCGTGAGCGCGTTGAAACCGAAGTTCCCCGCTCCTTCCGCCACGCGGTTCAGCACCACGGACGGATCCGCGCCCGCATTGGCGGCGATCTGCCGCAGCGGCTCCTCCAGCGCCCGGAGCACGATCTTGATGCCGGCCTCCTGGTCGGGATTCTCGCCCTTCAGGTTGGCCAGCTGGCCGCGGGCCCGGACCAGTGCCACGCCGCCCCCGGGCAGCACGCCTTCGTCGACGGCCGCGCGCGTGGCGTGCATCGCATCCTCCACCCGCGCCTTCTTCTCCTTCATCTCCATTTCGGTGGCCGCTCCCACTTGCACGACCGCCACGCCGCCGGCGAGCTTGGCCAGCCGCTCCTGCAGTTTCTCGCGGTCATAGTCCGACGTGGTTTCGTCGATCTGATGGCGTAGCTGACGGACCCGGCCCTGGATCTCGGACGACTTGCCGCCGCCTTCGATCAGCGTCGTCGTCTCGCGGTCGATCTTGATCACTTTCGCCCGGCCCAGGTCGGCCAGCGTGACGCTCTCGAGTTTGACGCCGAGATCCTCCGTCAGGCAGCGGGCGCCGGTGAGGATCGCAATGTCCTCGAGCATCGCCTTGCGGCGGTCGCCAAAGCCCGGCGCCTTCACCGCGCAGACGTTGAGCGTGCCGCGAATCTTGTTCACCACGAGGGCGGCGAGCGCCTCGCCCTCGACTTCCTCCGCGATGATCAGCAGCGGCCGGCCGCTCTTGGCGCACTGTTGCAGCAGCGGCAGCAGCTCCGGCAGGCTCGCGATCCGCTTCTCGTGCACCAAGACGTAGGCATCCGCGAGCACGACCTCCATGCTTTCCGCCTCGGTGACGAAGTACGGCGAGAGGTAGCCCTTGTCGAACTGCATGCCCTCAACGACCTCGAGCGTGGTCTCGATCGACTTCGCTTCCTCGACCGTGATCGTGCCGTCCTTGCCGACCTTTTCCATCGCGTTGGCGATGACCTCGCCGATGGCGCGGTCGGAGTTCGCCGAAATGGTGGCGACCTGCGCGATTTCCGTCCGCGACGCACACGGCCGCGCGAGCTTCTTCAATTCGCCGACGATCGCCTCGACCGCGAGATCGATGCCCCGTTTGAGATCCATCGGGTTCATGCCGGCGACGACGTACTTCATGCCCTCGACCGCAATTCCCTGGGCCAGGATCGTGGCCGTCGACGTGCCGTCACCGGCCACGTCGGAGGTTTTCGTCGCGACCTCGCGCACAATCTGCGCGCCCATGTTCTCAAAGTGATCGCGCAGCTCGACCTCCTTGGCGACGATCACCCCGGAGTTGATGATGACGGGCGAGCCAAACGAACGCTCGAGCACCACGGTCCGGGCCTTGGGTCCGAGGGTGACCCGCACGGCCTGGGCCAGCACGTTGATTCCGGCCAGCAGCTTTGCATGCGCCTCGTCGCGGAAGATGATTTGTTTTGCAGGCATGGGAGCGAGGGGTGAACGACGGACCTCCGTCGCGGCCAATCTAGCCCAGGACCCGGCGCCCGCTCCGCGGTGTTTGCCATTTACGTCGCAGAATTTGCATCCGTCGCGCCGTCGCGCGTCCGCGTATTCCCCGCGCTCCATGCCGGCCCGCGCCGACGACTACGTGCGGGACTTGGCCTTCGCCGGAGCCGGCACGACGAGCACCGGACACGGGGCATGCTTGAGCACGCCGTTGGCCGTGCTGCCGACCACGAGATTGTAGACCGCTCCGTGGCCATGGGAACCGAGGACGATGACGTCCGCCTTCAGCCGCTTCGCGTGCGCCAGCACCTGTGCAACCGGAAAGCCCTGCTCGCACACCGTGTCGACCTTCAGCCCCCGGAGCGTCGGGCTTTTCTGGATCCGGTGCAGATGGCGGCGGCCGATGTGCTCGAGCTCGGAACTCAGCTGCAGCGCCTCGCCCACGAGCGGAGCCAGGTCCGTGACGACGGCCGGCGGCTGCACCACGTGCAACAACACCAGCCGGGCCTTGGTCAGGCGCGCCAGCCGCGCCGCCTCGGCCAGAACGTAGCGGCTGACTTTCGAAAAATCGACGGGGACGAGGATGGTCTTCATGGTGGGGAGGGGGTGAACGGAGCGGGTTTCTCTGGCGCCCTGACCGGCGCAACCCTAGCCGATCGCACGCTGGCACGCTAGGCGTTACTTGCGTTCCGCTGGGCGAAAATTGGGTTGGTCCCGACTCCGCGCGCGCCGCGGCTCAACCCACCCAGAGCAGTCCACCCCCGACCGCCGCCGCGATGCCAAAGCCGAGCGCCACGCGCCGGAGCAGTCCCCGGTCACCCAGCATCACGACGACGCCGGTCTTGAACGCGAGGTTGGCCACCGCTGCGACCAGGATGAGGCGCCAGCCCGTGGCCGGCGAAACCTGCTCCGTGCTGACCAGCTGGGTGATCGAAAGGGTGATCGCGTCCATGTCGGTCAGGCCGGAGAGAACCGCCGCCAGGTAGAGTCCGCGATCACCAAACGCCGCGTTCGCCGCCGCGACGGCCAGCAGCACGACGGCGTACAGCAGGCCGAAGAGCAGCGCGGAACGCAGTTCGGTGGGATTGCCCTGCTCCGGCAGCGCACCCGCCCGGCCGTCCGGCGCGCGCAGCTGGCTCCAGCCGAGCAGGACCAGGACGAGGAACATCGCCAGCAACGGCAGCAGCGCCGTGCGCAGGAACGTGGGGGCGGTCGCACCGATCAGGATGCCCACGCGCAGAAACACGATCGCGGAAGCGACGAGAATCACGAAGGCGGAGAGTTCCGCGGCACCCGGCGCCTGGGCGCTGCGGCGCGCGACGCTCACGGTCGTCGCCGTGCTGGAAATCAATCCCCCCAGCACGCCGGCGGCCCACGCACCGGCCCGCACGCCCAGCAGCTTGTAGGCCACGTATCCGGTCAGGCTGATACCGACGATCAGCACGACCATGAGCCAGATCCGGAACGGGTTCAGCACCTCGTAGGGTCCGAAGTAACGGTCCGGGAGCACCGGCAGCACGACCAGCGAGATCAGGGCGAACTGCATCACCGCGGTGAAGTCGCGGTCACCGATCTTCGCCGCAAGCGAGTGCAGCTGCGGCTTGAGGTGCAACAGGACCGCGACCGCGCCGCAGATCGCGATCGCGACCGCCATCTCCCCGACCATCAGGTATACGCCGATCGAATACATGACCAGCATGGTGACCTCCGTCGTCACCCCCGGATGTTCCCCGCCGCCGCGCAACAAGGGCAGGTTTCCGCCCACGATGACAAGGGCCAGTGCAGTCAGGCCGCCCGCGACGATCCAGCCACCGTAGGATTCCGCGAGCAGGCCGCAGAGCGCGCCCAGGACTGTCACCAGGGGAAAGGTCCGGAATCCCGCCAGGCGCGCGTCCGTTCGCTCCCGCTGCAGTCCGATCAGCAGGCCCAGCCCCAGCGCGATGCCTAGACGGCCAAAGGTCTCGATCATTGGCGGATGGAGAAGAAGTTGAAAGTTGAGAGACGAACCAGCCCGTTGCCCGAGTCCGAATTCGATGGCGATGAAGGGCGCCTACCGAGGCTTGGACGCTCAACTCTCAACCCTCAACTCTCAACTGCCCACCCGATCCGCCCGCCGCATGCCGCCGACGACGATCGCGAGCGTCAGGAGGGAATTGATCGGCATCAACGCCGCCGCGACGAGCGGGTTCATCCGGCCCGCGACCGCCAGTCCGACGGCGAGCAGGTTGTACGCGACCGAGAACACCAGCACCGCCACCTGGGTGCGTCGACGGATCGCGTTGACCTCGAACAAAGCCCGGATGCCGCCGATCCCCCGGCCGAGGTAGTAAAAGTCCGCCTTCCGCTCCAGCACGCCGCGAT
This sequence comes from Opitutaceae bacterium, assembly GCA_016793535.1. Taxonomy (GTDB): domain Bacteria; phylum Verrucomicrobiota; class Verrucomicrobiia; order Opitutales; family Opitutaceae; genus ER46. The sequence goes on from JAEUHA010000166.1 coordinate 24,860, forward strand.
GGATGACCGGCGTCCCCCGGCACAACGCGCGATCGAAGGCCAGGCTGTCGTTCACGCCATCGCCCAGCATCAGCGCGTCGCCGGCGCCCTCCCGTTCGAGCCAGTCGGCCTTCGCCTGCGGCGACAGGTCGCCCCGCGCGCGGTCGGGCGGGAGTCCGAGTTCGCCGGCCAGCTTGGTCACCTTCGTCGCCCGATCGCCGCTCAAGATGTACGTCGCAAAGCCGCGCTGCGCCAGCATGGCCAGCTCGCTCCTCGCGTCGGGCCGGGCCGTATCCAGAAAATGGAACCGGGCCCGCTCCACGCCGGCGCAGGCCAGGACGGTGCCGTCCCCACCCGTCGCGTTTCGCCACCCGGCCCGGCCGAGCGACCAGGGGCCGATCTCGACGCCGTCACCGGGAGACTCGCGCAGCTCACCGTCCGGGGAATCGTCCCCGGCACCGGTGGCCAGGAGATTTTCCAGCAGGCACTGGCTGACGGGATGCGGATTGTCGCGCACCATGGCCAGCAGCGCGGAACGCGCCGTCGCGTCGAGGGCGTCGAGCGACTCCGGGTTCCGCAACACCGGGGTCTCGAGCGTAAGGGTGCCGGTCTTGTCGAAAACCAGCTTCCGCACGCGCGCCAGCTTGGTCCAAAGGTCGGATTCGCGCACGAAGACGCCGCGGCGGCGCAGGGCCACCGTGGCGATCTCGTCGGTCAGTGGAAACGCGAGGGCCACGGCACAGGGACACGACACGACCAGCACGGCGGTGACGACCGCCCACGTGCGCAGCGCATCGCCGGACGCGAGCCACCAGCCGACACCCGAAAGCAGCGCGATCGCCAGGATGCCCACGAGATACCCGCGCACGATGCGCTCCAGCAGGAGGTGCCGCTCGCCGACGCGCTCCTGCGTTTCCATAAGCCGCGCCAGCAGTGAGTCGCCCCAGGCCTGCTGCGTGCGGAACGTCACCTCGGTGCGACCGATATTCACCGCGCCCGCCGGCACGCGCTGGCCGAGGCGGAAGATCCGCGGCTCCGCCTCGCCGTTGATCGACGCAAGTGAAACGGTGGCCTCCGGCGACTCCAGGCGCGACTCGACCGGCAGGGTCTGGCCCACCACCACGCACAGCGTCTGCCCCGCGACCACCTGCTCGGGCGGCAGGGTCGTGCCATCCGCCAGGCGCAGGCGCTGCATCTGCGGCTGCCGGCTGAGGAGACGGCGGCGATTGCGCTCGACCGCCGCCACCTGGGCCCAGCGGCCGACGAGCATCAGGAGGATGAACGTCGAGACGAAGTCGAAGTAGACGAAGTGCTCCTCCGCCGCGAGCCAGCCATACAACGAGCCGGCGTACGCCCCGACGATCCCGATCGCGATGGGCAGGTCGATATGCATCGCGCGCTCGCGCAACGCGCGCACCGCCCGGCCCAGGAAATAGGTGCCGCCGACCAGGAAGCTGAGCGTGCCGAACGCGGCGTTGAGCAGCGCGAAAAGGCCCGCCCACTCGTAGGTCGACTCCATGCCGAAGTAGACCGGGAGCGAAAACAGCATGACGTTCATCGCGAACGCCGCACAGAGTCCGATGCGCTTCACCAACCCGCGCGTCTCGCCGTCCGCCGTCACCTCCCCCGCCGGCCCCGCCAGATAGCCGAACGCCTGCAGCTTGCGGGCGAAGGCCTCCGCGGAAAACTCCCCGCGCACCCAGCGCAGCCGCATCGTGCCGTACTGCGCGTTCACGTTCACGTCGCGCGCGCCGGGCTGCTGCAGGAAGATCCGCTCGATCAGCCAGACGCAGCCGGCGCAGGAAATCCCCTGCACCCCGAGCGTGAGCGACGGAACGCGTTCCGCGGTCGCCTCGGCCTGAGCCTGGGCCGCCGCGAGCCAGCCGTAGTCACGAGCCTGGAAAACCGCGGCGTCCGCCGGCGTGGTGATCTCGTCCTTGATCCGATAGTACCCCGCCAGCCCGTGCTCATGCACGAGCCGGTGCACGTAGCTGCAGCCCGCGCAGCAGAATCCGCTGGCCCGGCTGCGGGCGTCAGGCAGGGCGCTGCCACAGTGCCGGCAGACGGGCTTGGCTGCCGGGGCGACCGGAGGAGACGCGAGGACTACGGTGCTCATGTCAGAAACAGATGAAGCTCGACGGATCCGGTCCGGGGAAACCGAGCGTGGCCCGGAGGCGCCAGCCGATCACCAGCGCGGTGCTGCAACCGAGGACAATCCGCGTGCGGTCGAGCCACAGCGGGGAGAGTCTCTGCCGGACCCACTGGAACTGCGTCTGCGCGAGCCACAGCAGCGGCACCGTGCCGAGCCCGAAGGCCAGCATGAACTCGACGCCGCGCAGCGCCGAGCCCGACAGCAGCGCGAGCGCCACGAGAAAGTACAGCGGTCCGCACGGCAGCAGCGGCGTCGCCAGCCCGAGCGCCGCGGCCGCCTGCACCCGCGACCGTCCGCGCAGCCAGGCCTGCAGCCGCCAGGTGAGCCGGCCGAGAACCGCGAGCTTCGGCAGCCGCCGGTCGAGGCGGAAGGCGAGGCCGATGAAGAACACGACCATCACCCAGGGCAGCCAGCGCAGCGCCGACTCCGTGAGCCAGGTGAGCGGCAGGCGCCCGAGCCCGCCGGCGACCCCGCCGAGCACCGCGTATCCGGTCAGCCGTGACACGTGATACGTGGTGCTGACCGTGTGCACGTCGGCGCGATCCCCCTTCACCGGCATCAGCCCGCAGGCGAGCGGACCACACATGCCGGCGCAGTGCAGGCTCGTGACGAGTCCGGCCACGAACGCGGCGGCGGGGGAGTTGACGGCGGCGAATTCCATGTGCGTCAGCCGTTCAAACCGGAGAGAGGTAAACCACGAAACACACGGAAAACACGAAAACGCGGGGACATTTTCGCGTGTTTCGTGTGTTTCGTGGTTATTCCATCCGCGCGGCCTGAGTTCATTTCGCTTTTCCTCCCGTCGCCAGCGGAACTTCCGCCACGCGGTGCTGCGCCGCGATCGTGAACCAGGTCGTCCACGCCGCGGCCTGGATCACGAAGGCGACGACAATCCAGAGCCAGAGTCGCGATGGACGAGTCTGCCCCGGGCCGGCGGCGTGGTTCGCGGTCATGGCTTGGCCTTGTTGTTCTCGCGGAGCAGCCGGGCTTCCGGGCCGACAAACTCGACGCCACGCGTGAGCCGGAATCGTCCGGCGGCATCCTGGACGATCACCTCGAAATGAAACGGCCCGGTGTAGGCGTCGCGTGATTTCTGAAGGATGAGCGGCTGCACGAGCTCGCCGAGCGGGCCCACTTCCACCGGGCCGTCGAAGCCGGACTGACGCACGGCATCCGGCAGTCCCGCGAGACTCAGGATGAAACGCGCCGGCTGGCTGCGCTTGTTCACGATCCGAACCAGGTACTGGTTCCGCACCGAGGCATCATCGACGATGTACGGCGCGCCCGTCATGCGCGTGACGAGGAAATTCGCCGGCTTCACGCTCGAAAGCGCCCACGTGGCGACGCTGGCCCCGATGACCAGCAGGATGCCGTAGAGGATGGTCCGGGGGCGCAGCCAGCGGGTGCGACCGCCCGTGAAGGCCTTTTGCGAATCGTAGCGGATGAGCCCGCGCGGGCGCCCGATCCGGGTCATCACGTCGTCGCAGGCATCGATGCACGCGGTGCAGCCCACGCACTCCATCTGCAGGCCCTGGCGAATGTCGATCCCGGTCGGGCAGACGTGCACGCAGCGGTTGCAGGCGACGCAATCCCCGGCCTTCGCCGAGCCTTCGTCAGGCAGGCTCGTGAGCGGAGAGGAAACGGACGGAACGCCGGTCGCAGACTTGGCCACCGCGAGCTTTCCGCGGGGTTCGCCGCGCTTGGCATCGTAGCCAATGACCAGCGAGTGGTCGTCGATCAGCGCGGACTGCAGGCGCCCGTACGGACAGATGACGATGCAAAGCTGTTCGCGGAACCAGGCGAAATTGAAATAGAGCACGCCGGTCGCGACCATCATGAAGGCGAAGGCGCCCCAATGTTCACCCGGGGCGGCGCGCACCATCGCCCAGACTTCCGGCAGTGAGACGTAGTAGGCGAGAAACAGGTGGGTGATCACCGCGGAAACGAGCACGTAGAGCGTGTGCTTGAGCGCGCGGCGGGCGAACTTGCCGGCCGTGAGCGGCGCCTCGTCGAGCGCGCGGCGGGCGACCGCGTCACCGTCGATCCAGCGTTCGATCCGCCGGTAGACATGATCGAGGAAGACCGTGTGCGGACACGCCCAGCCGCACCAGATGCGTCCGAGCAGCGCGGTGATGAAGAAGAGCGAGAAGCCGAGGCCGGTGATGACGAAGAACAGGAGCCACAAGTCCTGCGCGGCCAGGGTCACTCCAAACAGGTGAAACCGACGCTCGGCGATGTCCAGGAACACGGCCGGGTGGCCGTTGATCTTGATCCAGGGCAGCGAAAGGTAGAACGCGATCAGCCCGAACGCCGACCAGCGGCGGGCCGTGGCGAAGCGGCCGTGGGCGTCGGCCGGGAAGAGAAAGGTGCGCGATCCGTCGGCGCGAATGGTGGTGACGGAGTCACGATCCGGAAGAAGAGTCTTGGGCGCGGCCATGTGGGGAGGGCGTGTGGGTGGATCGCAGGCACGCCGGGGCAAGCGCGCGAAGCGTCAAAGGCGGGGACCTCGGGTACGGGGCCCCCGAGGCGGGACGGCCGGCAAGGGCATCATGGGACGGGAGGCGGAGTGGGTTTCTCGATGACGATCGGTTCGCCCTCCTTGTGCTTGCTGAGGATGTAGGCGGTGACTTCGGTGATCTTCTTCGCTCCGAGCACGGGTCCCCACGCGGGCATGCCCTTGGTGAGGACACCCTTCGTGATCAGGTCGTATACCTCGGTGGGCTTGCCGCCGTGGACCCAGCTGGTGTCGGTGAGATCGGGTCCGATGGCGGCCGGACTCTCGGCCTTGCCCCGGAGGCTCGCCAGGTGGCAGGCGCCGCAGTTCGCGACATAGGTCGTCCGGCCGGCCTCGACGAACTCCGGGTTGCGGCTCATCTGCCACAGGCTCGCGTCATCGAGCTTGGCGGCGGAAAGCCGGCTCGCCTCGATCCGGGCGATCTCGGTCGTGACCGTCTCGCTGCCGGTGGCGCCGATCCGGAACCACTCGTAGTAGCTCCAGTAGCCGACCCAGAAGACGATGGTGGCGTACAGCGTGTAGAGCCACCAGTTGGGCAGGCGCTTGTCGTATTCCTGGATGCCGTCGTACGTGTGCGGACGGAATTTGTCGTCAGGCAGAGGTGATTTCATGTCGGGCGGGCGGAGTGGCCGTTTCGAAGGGAAGGTTCTCGAAGCGTTCGACCTGTGAACGCTTCATGCGGAGGGCGCGCCAGGTGCACGCCACGTAGATCGACGAGGCGGTCACGAAGGCCACGAACGTGAAGATCGCGGCGGAATTTTCGAGGACGAGGCGACGGAACATGGGCGGGAGGCGAGAGGTGCGAGGCGAGAGGACCGGGGACGGTTTACTGGGCCGGGGTGCCGGGCTTGTTGACGGGCTCGGATTTGCCGAGGACCTGGAGGTAGGCGATCATGGCAATGATCTCCTTCTCGGGCGCCACGATGGCGCCGGCGGCCTTGAGGTCGGCCGCGATCTGCGCCGACTGCTCGGCGACGTTGCGCTTGATCTCCTCGGCGGTCCAAGCCGGATAAGGCACGCCGATCGTGCGCTGGACCGAGATCTTCGTGGGCAGCACCGACACATCGAGGTCACGCCGGAGCATGGCGGCGTAGGAAGGCATGTTGGAGCCCTGCGACAGCGCGCGCGGGTCCTCCATGTGGCGGAGATGCCAGACGTTCGGATACTTTCCGCCGACGCGGGCCAGGTCCGGGCCGTTGCGCTTCGAGCCCCATTGGTAGGGATGGTCGAAGATCGACTCGCCCAGTCGCGAGTAGGCACCGTAGCGCAGCACATCCGGCACCAGCGTGCGGATCATCTGCGAGTGACACGTGTAGCAGCCCTCGCGGACGTAGATATCCCGGCCGGCGAGTTCGAGCGGCGTGTACTTGACCTGCAGGCGATCCTCGATGTTGGCCGCCTTCTGGACGACCACGGTCGGGATGATCTGGATCAGTCCGCCGACCGCGACGGCGATGAAGGTGAGGATCGAGAAAGGAGCCGCGTTGAGCAGCAGCCGCTCGTACCAGTCGGACCAGGCCCGGCCGCGCGACTCGAAGTGCGCGACCGCCGCCACGGTGCAGATGATCGTGCCCGCCAGGCCCACGATGCTGATGGCGTCCCGGCCGAACATCCACACGCAGGCAAAGCCGCACGCGAGGACCGAGAACAGCACGGGGGGATTGAAGACCGTGCCGAGGAGGCCGAGCCGGCCTTCGGCGGGCGCATGCTCCTCCTCGTCGGCGAAGACCTCGATCGATCCGTTCACCGGCGAGGCGCCGCGCAGCGTCATCCACATGTTGTATGCGAGGACGAGGAAGCCGACGAGATAGAGTCCGCCGCCGAAGACGCGCATCAGCATCAGCGGCCGGATGGAATTCAAGGTGTCGAGGAAGTTTGGATACGCGAGCACGGTGCCGTTGTCCGTGGTGGCGTTGAGCATCAGGCCCTGCGTGATGCCGCTGACCCACATCGCGGCGACGTAGAGCAGGATGCCGACCGTCCCGAGCCAGAAGTGGACGTTGGCGAGGCCGACCGAGTAGAGCGGCTTGTTCCAGAGGCGCGGGAGCAGCCAGTAGATCATGCCGGCGGCCATGAATCCGTTCCAGCCGAGGGCGCCGGCGTGGACGTGGCCGATGATCCAGTCGGTGTAGTGACCGAGCGCATTGACCGCCTTGATCGAGAGCAACGGTCCCTCGAACGTCGCCATGCCGTAGAACGTGACGGCGGCCGCCATGAATTTCAGCACCGGCTCCGTGCGCAGCTTGTGCCAGGCGCCGCGGAGCGTGAGCAGGCCGTTGAGCATGCCGCCCCACGACGGCGCCCACAGCATGAGCGAGAACGTCATGCCCAGCGTCTGCAGCCAGTCGGGCAGCGACGTGTTGAGCAGATGGTGCGGGCCGGCCCAGATGTAGAGAAAGACGAGCGACCAGAAGTGCACCACCGAAAGCCGGTACGAGTACACCGGGCGCTCCGCGGCCTTCGGGATGAAGTAGTACATGATGCCGAGGATCGGCGTCGTGAGGAAGAACGCCACGGCGTTGTGCCCGTACCACCACTGCACGAGGGCGTCCTGGACGCCGCCGAAGATCGGGTAGCTGTGCGTGAAGCTCGTCGGCAGCGAGAGGTGGTTGACGATGTAGAGCATCGCCACGGTGATGATCGTCGCGATGTAGAACCAGATCGCGACGTACAGGCTCGGCTCGCGGCGCCGGGCGAGGGTCCAGAAGAAGTTCACGCCGAACACCACCCAGATCAGCGCCACGGCGATGTTGATGGGCCAGATCAGCTCCGCGTACTCCTTGCCGCGGGTCAGGCCGAGCGGCAGGGTGATCGCCGCCGCGACGATGATCGCCTGCCAGCCCCAGAAATGCAGCGCGGAGAGAAAGTCGCTCGCCAGCCGCGCCTTCACCAGCCGCTGCGTGGAATAGTAGATGCCGGCGAACATCATGTTGCCGACGAACGCGAAGATCACCGCGTTGGTGTGCAGCGGCCGCAGGCGGCCGAAACTGAGCCACTCCGTGTTGAAGTTCGCCTGCCAGAAATTGAGCTGCGACGCGACCAGCACGCCGACCAGCATGCCGACGACGCCCCAGATGAGGGTCGCAAGCAGAAACTGGCGGACGACTTTATCGTTGAACTCGATGGTGATTTTTTGGGCTGACATCGGGAGGAAGCGGAAAGGGTGCTGACGTGGCGGGCGGGAAAACGACGGAGCGACGGGACGAACGCGTTAGGGCCGGAGCGCGGAGACGCGGCACGGGAGGAACGCCGGCCCGCGCGTGAGCGCAGCCGTGGCGGGACCTCCCCGTGCTCTCCGCCTCCCGTTCATTCCCGAACGTTCCGGCGCTCGCGCGTGACGACGCGCAGTTCTTCCTCCGCGAGGGGCAGCAGCGAGTCGCGCTCGGCGCTGCTCGCATTTCCGCGCATCTGCTCGCGAAGGAAGAAAATCACGAAGGTGAAGACCAGGCAGAGGCTGATCGTGAGCGTAAGGGGAACGACGGACATGATGGTAAAGGTGTGAAGGAAGAAGTGTCAGACGGCGCTTTGCCCCGGAATCGGCGGCGGCAGTGGCGAGATCAGCGTACGCTTGGTCGAGGCGTCCCGGCCGTGGTGGTGCCGGAGCAGTTCCTTGGCGGCCAGCCAGTTGTCCAGATCGCGACCCGGCACCTGGCCGCCCTCCAGCCAGAGCAGGTAGGCGGTGTGTTGGATCTCGGCCTCGGTCGGCTCGTGCACGGGAGGCTTGGATTTCGGTTTCATGGCGGCAGTCCTGCTGAGGGTTGATGTTAGAACGGACACTGAGATTTAGCTCCGCGAGTGTTGGCGGGATTTGCGCATTTCTTGTTCGCGCTCAGGCGGCAAACGCGAGCGGTGCAGCGGAACGCGCGGGCGTCGTGCGGCCGTGCAGGTGCTCGCGGTAGGCGGTGGGCGATTCACCGGCGATCCGGCGGAAGACCCGGTTGAACTGCGAGAGCGACTGGAACCCCGCCTCGTACGCGGCTTCGCTGATCCGCGTGTTGGCGTTGAGCAGCAGCTGCTTGGTCCGCTCGATCCGCGCCCGTGCAATGTAGTGCGTGAGCGTGAGCCCGGTGCCGGCCTTGAAGACCTTGCAGAAGTAGAACGCGCTCATGTTCGCGGCCCGCGCCACCTGATCGAGCGAAAGCGGCTCACTGATATGCTCGGCGATGTAGGCGCGCGCCTTCGCGACGGCGGGCGGCTCGGCGGTCGCGCTCTTGATCATCACTTCGTTCGCCACCATCGCCAGGTGCTCGGCGAAACTCGTGAGCAGCCGGAGCATCGCGTGGTAGTGTCCCTTCGCGAGCACGCGCGAGCGGAAGAAGGCCTCGCGCAGAACCGCCGTGTCCTCGACCGGACTCCAGCGACCCAGTTCCTTCACCGCCGTGCGGAACTGGCGCTCGGTCGGCGCCCGGAAGAAGATCTGGCCCGTCTGCAGGTAGGCGACGACGGTTTCGCCGAGCCGGACGGGCACCAGCGAATCGTTGAGCCCGGCGAAGCACTCGATCGTCGCCACGCCGTGGACCGCCTCCGCTTCGGCTTGCTGCTGGTGAGCGAGGCAGGCTGCGCACGTCTTGCTGCGGGCCGCCATCAGCGTGCAGAAAGGGTTCAGGTTTCTCGCACCAGCCATGGGCGCCTGAAACGCACCCGGGGCCCGGAGCACCAACGGCAGACCGGTCGCGGTCTGAAACGCCTGCTGGTAGTCGCGGAAAATCTCGGAGGTCTGGAGACGGCCGACCAGGTTGTCGCCGTGGTCGGGGGTGACCGCGGCAGGGGTCGTGGGGGAGGCGGGCGTGTTCATGACGCCGGCGAGCATAGCGACAAAATATGCGCAGGGGTATTGGTGCCGGAGCGGCATCTGACTAAAGGATTTCCCTAGTCGGCTAGGGAATGCCCCCAAAACGCCCTCCGCCCTTGCGCCGGTCGCTGGGTCGGAAAACAGTCTGGCGCGTGTCCTCCTCCGCTCCCCTCTCCCATCGCGACCCCGCCCGGCTCGAGCAGGACCTGCAGATCACCCTCAAGGAGCTGCGCGACGTCCGCGCCGCCCTCGACGAGCACTCGATCGTGGCCATCACCGACCCCGCCGGCCGGATCACCTACGTCAACGACCGCTTCTGCGCGATTTCGAAGTACTCGCGCGAGGAACTGATCGGCCGGGACCACCGTATCATCAACTCGGGCCATCACCCGAAATCGTTCTTTCAGGATCTGTGGCGCACGATCACCGGCGGTCAGGTCTGGCGCGGCGAGATCAGGAACCGCGCCAAGGACGGCACGTTCTATTGGGTCGAGACCACGATCTTCCCGTGTCTCGACGACTCCGGTCGCCCGGCGCAGTACGTCGCGATCCGCACCGACATCACCCGCCGCAAGGCCAACGAGGACGAACTGCAGCGGATCGCCGCCGAACTCGTGGAGAAGAACAAGGAGCTCGAGGCCATCGTGTACACCGTCTCGCACGACCTCCGCTCGCCACTCGTCAATGTCCAGGGTTTCAGCCGCCAGCTCAACCGCGCCTGCGACACAATCCGCGCCGCCGCCACCGCCGCGGGCGAACACGGCGCCGTGCCGGTCTCGGTTCTCCGGGCGCCGCTCGACCACGCCATCCCGCAGGCGCTGCGCTTCATCAACGCCGGCGTGACGAAGATGGAGTCGCTGCTCGCCGGTCTCCTGCGCTACTCCCGCCTTGGCCGCGTCGCCCTCGCGATCCGCCCGCTCAACGTCAACGGCCTCCTCACCGAGATCGTCGCCGCGATGAAGTTCCAGCTCGACGAGGCGAAGGCCGAGGTCCGGATCGAATCCCTCCCCGTCTGCCTCGGCGACCCCGTCCAGACCAACCAGGTGTTCGCCAACCTGCTCGACAACGCCCTCAAGTACCGCGACCCCGCCCGGCCGCTGCGTATCACGATTTCAGGTACGGTGCAGGACGGACAGGCCGTCTACGCCGTCGCCGACAACGGGATCGGCATCGCCCCCGAGCACCAGGCCAAGGTCTTCGACATCTTCCACCGGCTCAATCCGGACAGCACCGCCGGCGAGGGCCTCGGGCTCACCATCGCGCAGCGCGTGCTCGAGCGGCAGAAGGGGAAGATTTGGGTTGAGAGCCGTGCGGGCGCGGGTTCGACTTTCTTCATCTCTCTGCCCGCTGTGCATCCACGCGCATGACGCCATCCCCTTCGCCCACGATCCTGATCGTCGACGACGACGAGGGCCACGCGATTCTCATTCGTGAGAACCTCGAGGCCGCCGGCCTGCGCAACCCGATGGTGCATTTCCGCGACGGGCAGGCGATTCTCGACTTCTTCGCCCAGCGCGTGGTGACCGACGCGGCGAGCTACCTGCTCCTGCTCGACATCCGCATGCCCAAGGTCGACGGCATCGAGGTGCTGCGCCGGCTCAAGGCCGACGTCACGCTCGCCAAACTGCCCATCATCATGCTCACCACCACGGACGACACCCGCGAGGTCGAGCGCTGCTACGAACTGGGCTGCAGTGTCTACATCCAGAAACCCGTCGATTACGACCGGTTCGCGGAAGCCATCCGGCGGCTGGGCCTGTTTGTTTCCCTCGTCCTCGTGCCGCAGATGAGCCCGGGCTGAACGCACTCCGGCGGTGTCCCAGACCCAACCAGCACCCCGCGTGCTCGTCGTCGACGACGACGAAGGCCTCCTGATCCTGATGGCGGAGGCGCTGCGCGCCGAAGGTTACGACGCCGTCACGGCCACGTCCGCCCGGACCGCCCGTGAGCAGCTCGAAGCGCATCAGCCCGACCTGCTCATCCTCGACCTAAAACTCAACGACGCCGAGGGGCCCAACCTCGTGGCGAACATCCAGCGCGGGCGCACCGCCGTTCCCTTCATTGTCGTCACTGGCCAGGGCGACGAGAAGGTCGCCGTCGACGTGATGAAACAGGGCGCCCGGGACTACATCATGAAGGACACGGGGCTGCTCGACTTGCTGCCGTCCGTCGTGAAACGCACCCTCGCCGCCCTCTCCCAGGAGCAGGCGCTGGCGTCGGCCCAGGCCGAGCACCGCCGCCTTGAGCGCGAGATTCTCAGCGCCAGCGAACGCGAACGGCAGAGCATCGGCGCCGACCTGCACGACAACCTCGGCCAGCAGCTCACGGCCCTCGAGCTGATGTGCACGACGCTCAAGGAGGACATCGGGCCGCAGCCGGAGCTGGCGCGGCGCGTCGACGTCATGTGCAAGATGCTCCGCGAGGCGATCGCCCAGACGCGATTCCTCGCCCGCGGCCTCGTCCCGGTGGGCAGCGAAGCCGACGCGCTCCAGATCGGCCTCGCCGAACTGGCCGAACGCATCAACAGCCTGCGTCGCATCCAGTGCCACTTCGTCTGCCCCGCTCCGGTCACCGTCACGGATTCCAGCGTCGCCGGCCATCTGTTCCGCATCGCCCAGGAAGCGGTGAACAATGCGATCAAGCACGCTCACGCAACGAAGGTCACCATCCGCCTCACGCAGACCCCCGCCCAGCTTGTGCTCGAGATCTCCGACGACGGCACCGGCCTCGCGAAGACGCGCGACACCAAAGCCAGCGGCATAGGCCTCGGCGTGATGAAACATCGTGCCAGTGCCATCGGCGCCGAGCTGACCGTTACCTCGAAACGCAATGCCGGCGTGACGATCCGCTGTGTGCTGCCGCGCCCGGCGTGAAACGTTCCGTCCCCGGATGAAAGCCCGCGCCAAACCCTCCGCCCCCGACCCGTCCGCCCAGCGCAAGGGCATCCTGCTCGTCGACGACCATCCGTTCATGCGGGCCGGGCTCGCGCACCTGATCGATCGTCAGCCCGACATGCGGGTGTGTGGCGAAGCGGGCAACCCGGCGGAGGCGTTCCACCTGCTCAAGTCAGCCCGCCCCGATCTCGTGTTGACCGACCTCACGATGCCCGGACGGAGCGGCCTCGAGTTCATCAAGGACCTCCTTTCCGCGGAACCCCGCCTGCCCATCCTGGTGATCTCGATGCACGACGAGGCGGTGTTCGCCGAACGCGCGCTGCGGGCCGGCGCCCGCGGCTACATCATGAAGGAGGCCGGCGGGGAAAACCTGCTCACCGCCCTGCGTCAGGTGCTGCGCGGCGAAGTCTACGTGAGTCCGCGCATGTCGTCCCGGATTCTCGCCGGACTCTCCGGCAGCCGCCCGCGCGGATCGAGTTCACCGATCGAGAACCTCACCGACCGCGAGTTCGAGGTCTTTCAGTTGATCGGCCAGGGCAAGAGCACCCGCGACATCGCCACGCAGCTCAACCTGAGCCCCAAGACGGTCGACGTGCACCGCAGCCACCTGAAGGAGAAGCTGGACCTCAAGGACGTGACCGCCCTGATCCGTTACGCCGTGCGCTGGGTCGAGACGCAGGGCACGGGCGGCGAGTGATGACCGCAAGCACGGGGTCAGTCCGCTACTTGTTAATGCAGCATTAACAAGTAGCGGACTGACCCCTTTCCGACACGCCGGATTCGAACGGCGAATCAGATCCCCGACTTGAGCCCGGCAATCTTCTTCGCGACCTCGGACACATCCCCCATCAGACCGGCGTGCTGGTGCGCGATTTCGCCTTCATGGTTCAGCACCGTCATGAGATTCGAGTGCGAGTATTGGCCGCGGGCATCGAGCTTGTACTTCACGCCGAGCAGCATCGCCAAATCCTGCACCGCGGTGTCGGCCCCGCGCAGCAGCACCCAGTTCTCATCGAGTTCGAACCGCTCGCGAAACGCCCGCAGCGCCGGCGGCGTATCCCGCGCCGTGTCGAAGGTCACGAGCAGCACCTTCGTCTTCGCCCGCACCTCGGGCGCAAGCAGGTCGCGCGCCCGCTGCACATCCTTGACGAGCACCGGGCACGCATACTCGCAGCTGGCGAAAAACATCGCGACGATCACCGGTTGTCCGCGCAGCGAGGCCAGCTTCACCGGCCGGCCCGCGTCGCTGGTCCAGACGGCGTCGTGCTGGTAGAGCGAGCGGTCGGTGAGCGGCTTGTCCGGCTTCTCCTCGACGCAGCACGGAGCCAGGGTCGCGGCGGGTTTCTCCGGCGCGCAGCAGGCCGCCGCCGCGGGCTTGGCCGGATCGCAGCACGGCGCCGGCGCCGATTCCGCGGCACCCAGGGCGCCAAGGACACCGCCGGCCAGCAGGACGAGGGAAACGAGTTTCGATTTCATGGTAATTGGGCGCAGCGGAAGCCGAGGTTCGGCACGACGTAACGGGCGAGCAGGGAGCTGCGCATGCCTGCCCGCATGAAGGCCGGATAGTTGGTCAGATCACGGGCGCCGGCCGCACCCGCCCCGCAGAATTGCATCCGTTCGAGCCCGGTGTCGCCCCGCGATTCGCCTGTGGTCATCGCCGTGTTGAAATCGTCGACCCACTCCCAGACCAGATCGAGCAGATCGCGCGCGCCGTGGAGATTGGGCCGCCCGCGACCGGCCGGCGGCAGCGTCGCCGGACTCGGCCGGGCCAGCCAGCCCAGCGCGGCCTGCCGGTAGGCCGGTTCATCCGTCCCCTTCTCCTGGGTGAAGCCCACCGCGGCCGCCCGCTCCCATTCCGCCGTGGTCGGGAGCCGCTTGCCCTGCGCCGCGGCGTACGCGCGCGCCGCGAACCACGACACCCGCACCACCGGCGCATCCGCCGGCGCCCGCGGTCCCAGTTCAAGATCGCCGGCCCAGTGCGAGAGATAACCGGGGTCGGCGAACAACGGCCCGACCTTCGAGCGGCGCCACTTCGGATTCGCCTGCACGAAGGCCAGAAACTCGGCGTTCGTCACCGGCCGGACATCGAGCAGAAACGGCGCCACCGGCACCTTCGCCGGTTCATCCTGCCCGCGCAGGATCGGTTCGTAAACGCCCGCCGGAATCAGCACCATCCCAACCGCGTCCTCCGCCCGGAGTCCTGGCCGCGCCACCAGTCCCAGCGCCGCGGCGGCGAGGGCAAGATGGACGAGTCCGGGGAGGCGGAGGAGCGTATTCATGGCCGGGAATCGCGGGTGTTGGACGGGAGGCGACCGTTACGGATTCTCGGCCCGGGCACGCTTCACGTCGTCCCGCGTCACGACGCCGAAGTCATTGCCGAACGAGTTCATCACGTACGTGAGCACGTTGGCGACCTGGTCGTCATCGAGCATCTGGGGCGGCATGATGTTGTTGTAAGATTTGCCGTTGACGGTGATCGGGCCACTGAGGCCCTTGGTGACATTTCGGATGGCGCGCGCCTTGTCGGCCTTCAGGTAGTCGGACTTCGCGAGCGGCGGGAAGACCCCGGGCAAACCCTCACCCGTGGCCATGTGGCAGGCGAAGCAGCTTGTGAGGTAGATCTTCTTGCCGCGCTCCATCTGGATTTCCCGCGTGATGTTGCCGATTTCGACGTTGCTGGCGATGACCTCGGCGCGCTTCGCGACGAGTTCGGCCTCGCGCTTGCTCGACGCGGCGCCGGCGTCCGACGCGTCGCCAATGTACACTTCGTCGACCTCCTTGCCCGAGTAGATGACGGGCGTCTCGGACCCCGAAACCTTGATCATGCCGATCGCGCCCTTGTTGAACGCGCGGGAAAGGGAGTGATCCACCAGCACGAGCGTCCCGGGCACCTCGACCTTGAAATCGACGATCGTGGAACCGCCCGCGGGCACCATCGTGGTTTGCACGTTCGACTGCGTCCGCCCCATTCCACCCTCGAAATAGACCGTGTCGAAGATCTCGCCGATCACGTGGAACGACGAGGTGATGTTCGGTCCGCCGACCCCGAAGTAGAGCCGCACCTTCTCGCCGACCTTGGCTTGCAGCGCGCGGTCGCCCACAAGCGCGCCAACGGCGCCGTTGAACAGGATGTACGTCGGCCGCTCGTCGATCGCCTTCATGTTGTCGAAGATCTGCAGACCGCCTTCGCCGTGCGCGCCCTGCGTGTAGAAGTCGCCCTGCATGACGTAGTATTCGCGATCCACCGGCGGCAGCCCGTCCTTCGGTTCGACCAGGATGAGGCCGTACATGCCGTTCGCGATGTGCATCGGCACGGGTGCGGTGGCGCAGTGATAGACGTAGAGTCCGGAGTTGAGCGCGGTGAACGTGAACTGCGACGAGTGGCCCGGCGCAGTGAACGTCGAGGCCGCGCCGCCGCCGGGTCCGGTCACCGCGTGAAGGTCGATGTTGTGCGGCACCTTCGAGGTCGGGTGGTTGTTGAGGTGAAACTCCACGACGTCGCCCTCGCGCACGCGGATGAAGAGTCCGGGGACTTCGCCGCCGTAGGTCCAGAACGTGTACTCGACGCCGTCGGCCAGGCGCTTCGTCAGCTCGAGCACCTCGAGGTTGACGATCACCTTGGCCGGATGCTTGCGCGTGATCGGGGGCGGCACGTTCGGCGGCCGGGTGAGCACCGCGACTTCACGCGGGAGGTCGGCGGCCAGCGGGGCGCCGCCGGTCTTGGCGACGACAGTTCCTTCCGAGGCCGACAGCAGGGCCGGGAAGCAGGCCGCAGCGAGGAGGGCGAGCGCGACGCGCAGTCGCAGAGCAGAGGACGGATGGTTCATGGCGGTAAGGGAGTCGGGTGGTTTTACGCCCACGAGTATCGCCGATCGCGGCGTCGGGGTCGTTGATGCGCATCAAGGCCGCCGCCGATAACTTCGGCCGCGTCCCCGGAATCAAACTACAAGGAGGGTGGGATATCGCACCCGTCGGACGGGGCGGCCGCAGCCGCCGGCGCCCGTCAGCCCGCGTGGGGCCCGTGCAGGTGCTCGCGATAAGCGGAAGGCGACTGGCCGGCGATGCGGCGGAACACGCGGTTGAATTGCGAGAGCGACTGGAAGCCGGCTTCGTACGCCGCCTCGCTCACGCGTTTGTGGGGGTTGAGGAGAAGGTTCTTCACCTTCTCCACGCGCACGCGCGCCAGGTATTCCGTGAAGGTCATGCCCGTCGCCCGCTTGAAGGTCTTGCAGAAATAGAACGCGCTCATGTTGACCGCCTGCGCGATCTCGGTGAGCGAGAGCTGGTCGGCATGGCGCTCCGCGATGAGCGAGCGGGCGCGCGAGATCGCCGGGGCTTCGGCGGACGCACCCTGCACCATCAGCTGGTTGCTGAGCCCCGAGAGGTGCTGCGCGAAGATCGTGAGGAGCCGGACGATCGACTCGTACTGCTTCTTTGTCACGACCCGGGTCTGAAAATACGCCTCCTCGAGCTGCTTCAGGTCCACCTCGGTGCCGAGCTTGATCAGCTCCCGGGTCGCCCGCGTGAACTCCGCCTGGCTCGGGGTGTGGAGCAGGATCTGTCCGGTCTGCAGGAACGCGATCAGGTTGTTGCCGACGCGCACCGGCACGGCGGAATCACACAGCCCCGCGAAACACTTGAGCGTCTTCGCCTCGAGGCGCGC
>JAEUHA010000210.1 GCA_016793535.1 Opitutaceae bacterium
TGAGCCGACCTTCACCTCGAGGGTGGGCCGGCGGACGGTGCGGGTGCGGGAGGCGCAGTAGGACATGGTGGAGGCAAACGCTAGACGCTCCCCGCCGCCGCGGCCAACTGTGGAATCCAAAATCTGAATCCGAAAGGTGAATTCAACCTTCAGCCCTCACGATTCACCTGGATGTAGGCGGGATGCCCTCACCCCGCGGGTTGAAGGCTGCGAACCTGACATCCCGCGGGGTGGGGGCACCCCGCCTACATTTACGGAGTGGCGGAGGGTTTACTTCGCGGGCGCCGGCGCCGGGGCGGGTGTGGCCGGGGTGGGCGAGGCGGGCGCCTCGACGGCGCGCACGGCCTTGGCGTCGCGCACGATGCGGCGGACATCGAATACACTCACGTAAAGCACCATCGAGAACAGCAGCACGATGAAGACGCTCTGCGCGGTCATGATGAAGCTCACCGGCAGCGGCCGGCCGCGGAGCTGGCCGATCGTGGCGAAGAGCATCTGGCCGCCGTCGAGCACGGGCATCGGCAGCAGGTTGAAGATCGCGAGGTTCACGTTGACGAGGATCGTGAACCAGAGCGCGAGCGGCAGTCCGGCGCGCGAGACCGCGATGAAATTGTCGATGATCCCGATCGGACCGCTGAGGTGCGAGGCGTTGATGTCCGAGCGCGGGTTGATCAGCGCCCACAGCGTGCGGAAGGTCTTCACGATGCTGTCCGAGATCTGCGCGAACGGATTCGGGTGCGTGACGGTGACGCCGGAGTTGATCCCGGCGAGCCCGAGGTCGGCGATCTTCGCCGCGGGCTCGAGCGTGACGGTGGGCGTTTCGGCTCCGCGGAGCACGGTAATCTGCATCGGCTTGCCCAGCCCCTTGCGGAAGGCGTCGAACAACTGCGTCGGCGTCAGGACGGGGGTGCCGTTGACGGCCGTGATCTGGTCGCCGGGGCGCAGATCGACGCGGCTGGCGGGCGTGTTCGGCGCCGTGGGGCCGACGTAGAGCTTGGCCACGGTGGTGAAGCCGACCTTGCGCACATTCTCGTCGCCGCTCAGCACCGGCTGGATCGGAACCTCGAGCAGTTCCGTGCCGCGCTTGAGGGTGAACGTCGTGCGGCGTTCGCCGCTGTTGGTCCAGCCGCTGCTCAACGCGAGGCGCTCGACGATGTCGGCAAAGCTGTCCACGGGCGCGCCGTCGACCTTGACGATGACATCGCCGGGCTTGAGGCCGGCTTTCACGGCCGGGCTGACGACGTCCTTGCCGGTCGAGTCCTTGATGGTCGGGGCGATTTCCGCGATGGTCGTGGACGTGAAGCCGGTGGCGGCGGGCTGGCCGATGATCCAGACGACGCACGCGAGCACGAAGGCAAACAGGATGTTGAATGCCGCGCCGGCGACGAAGACGATCATCTTGGTCGCGTAGCTCACCGGCGGGAGCCGGGTCGCATCGAGCTCGCTCTGGCCCTCGACGGCGCCGAGGTCGGCGAGCTGGGGCAGAAGCACGTAGCCGCCGAGGGGGAACCAGGAGAGCCGGTACTCGACGCCGTCCTTGCCCCGCCACTTGAAAATCGGCGGCCCGAACCCGATCGAGAAGCGCTCGACGACCGCGCCGCGCCGGCGAGCGGCGAGGAAATGCCCGAGCTCATGGACGAAGATCGAACCGCCAAACAGGACAACCACCAGGAAGAAGACCCAGAGGTTGGACAACAGCGACGACAGGAGATCAAAGGCCACGGTGGTCAGCTCGCGTTACGAGGAAAAGGTTTGCAGGTGCCCGGCAGCGACCCGCCGGGATTCGGCGTCGATCGCCACGACAGCGGACAGAACGTCGGGTTCAAAGTTTCGGATGGTGGCGAGAGTGTGTTCGACCACCTGCGGAATCGCAAGAAAGGGAATGCGGCCGTCCAGGAAGGCGGCGACGGCGAGTTCGTTGGCCGCATTGTAGATCGCGGGCGCCACCCCGCCGGCGGCCATGGCGGCCTGCGCGAGCTGCAGCATCGGGAAGCGCGCCGCGTCGACGGGGCGAAACTCGAGGTTGAGCAGCCGTGACAGGTCGAGACCGGCGTCGGCCCCGGGCACGCGTTCCGGATAGAGCAGGGCGTGCTGGATGGGAAACGTCATCGACGGCGGGCAAAGCTGGGCGAGCATGGCGCCATCGGCGAATTCAACCAGGCAGTGCACGATGCTCTGCGGGTGGAGGACGGCGGCGCATTGGCCGGGCTGCAGGCCGAAGAGCCACTGGGCCTCGATGAGCTCCAGGCCCTTGTTGGCGAGGGTCGCGGAGTCGACGGTGATCTTGGGCCCCATGGCCCAGTTCGGGTGCTTGAGCGCGTCGGCCGGGGTCGCCGCCGCCAGCCGTTCCACGGGCCAGTCGCGAAAGGCGCCGCCGCTGGCCGTGAGCACGACCCGGCGCACACCGCTGGCCGCGTCCGCCGCGCCGGCCGTGGCGCGATGGCCTTCAAGACACTGGAAGACGGCATTGTGCTCGCTGTCGACGGGCAGCAGCCGGCCGCCATGCCGGCGCGCCTCGGCCATGACGAACTTGCCGGCGAGCACGAGGATCTCCTTCGACGCGAGGGCGAGGTCCTTGCCGGCGGCGAGCGCGGTGAGCGCGGGTTCGAGTCCGGTCGTCCCGACAACCGCCACGAGCACGATGTCGGCTTCCGGCAGCCGGGCGAGGGCGTTGAGCCCGTCGAGTCCGCCGTGCACCCGCGTGCCGGGCGGAAACGCCGCGGGGTGGGCGCGCGCCGCCGCGCAGGCGCCGGGTTCGAACAGCGCGACGTCGCGCACGCCGAACTGGCCGGTAATGGTCGCGAGTTTCTCCCAGTTGGCCCGCGCGGCGACCCCGACCAGCTCGAGCCGGTCGCGATGCGCGGCGAGCACGCGGAGCGTGTTTTCACCGATGGAGCCGGTGGCGCCCAGGAGGACGACGCGTTTCTTGCGGAGAGGAGAGGAGGCTCCCACGGAGGTCAGGGCAGGCGGAACAGGTAGTAGCCGACGGGGGCCGCCAGGATGAGGCTGTCGCTGAGGTCGAACATCCCGCCGATGCCGGGGATCGTCCGGCCGGAGTCCTTGATGTTGGCGCGGCGTTTCAGGACCGACTCGACCAGGTCGGCGACGATGCCGAGCACGGCGATCGGGATGGCGAACAAGGCGGCCATGAGCGGCGTCATGTGCGGGGGAAACTGATCGCGGGCCAGCCAGGCCACGAGGGCGCCGATGCCCATCGAAATCACCACGCCGCCGATCGCGCCCTCCCAGGTTTTCTTCGGGCTGATCTGCGGCGACATCTTGTGCCGGCCGATCGCCATGCCGGTGAGCAGCGCGCCGGTGTCGCAGAACTTGGCCACCGCGACGATCCAGAGGCAGAGGAGGAGCCGGCCCGTCGGCGACACGGTGTCGTTGGGCACCGGGGTGATGATCGCCACCAGGTACTGCAGCATGACAGCGACGTACACCAGGCCGAAGAGCGTTGACGCGAGCGACTCGACCCGCGTCTCCGGCGTGCGTTCACCGAGCAGTCGGACGGCGAACACGATGACGGCGAGCGGCAGCAGGAGGGTCGGGGGCCAGCCGAACTGCACTTCGAGCCACGGCCCCAGCGTGATCAACCCGCCGAACGCCATGCCGAACTTGTCGAACGGGTCGTAGCCCGTCGCATGCATCAGCAGGTAGAATTCGCGGAGGGTGAGGACCGAGATGAGCGTGATGAGGACGAGCGCGCCGTGGGTGCGGAAAAACCAGAGCGCGGATCCGAGGATCAGCCAGAGCAGGACGGTGGAGAAGATGCGCTTGCCCATGCGGACGTCGGACCGGCGTTATGCGTCGGAGCGGGTTACTTCGCCGCCGCCGGTTTCAACTGTTCGCTGATCTGGCCGAACCGCCGCTCGCGCCGGTTGTAGTCCGCGATGGCCGCGCTGAGGTCGGCCTTGGTGAAATCGGGCCAGAGGACCGGCGTGAACACGAATTCCGAGTAGGCGGCCTGCAGCAGGAGGAAGTTGCTCATGCGCGTCTCGCCCGACGTGCGGATCACGAGGTCCGGCTCGGGCATGTCGGCGGTGTAGAGGTACCGGCTGAACGTCGCCCACGAGCTGTCGTTGAGCTTCTCCTTGCCGGCGGCCACGGCCGCGGCGTAGGCCCGGGCGGCGTCGACCACTTCGGTCCGGGAACCGTAGTTGAGCGCCAGCACGAGGGTATAGTCGGTGAAGTGCTTGGTCGCCTCGATCGTGGTCTGCAGGATCTTCTGCACGCCGGCGGGCAGTTCCTCGGTCCGGCCGATGGTCCGGAGCCGCACGCGGTCGCGGATGAAGGTATCGAGCTCCTTTTTCAGGTAATACTCCAACAGCGACATCAGCGCGCCCACCTCGTCCTGCGGCCGCTTCCAGTTCTCGATCGAAAACGCGTACAGCGTGAGCATCCGCACCCCGAGATCCCGGGCGGCGAGCGTCACCGTGCGCACGGTTTCCACCCCCCGGCGGTGCCCCTCGATCCGGGGCAGGCCGCGCTGTTTCGCCCAGCGACCGTTGCCGTCCATGATGATCGCGACGTGATGGGGAACGTTTTCGGCGGAGGGCGGCATTGCGGCAGTTCGGGACCTTGGGCGGCGGCGCCCGGCTTGACAAGCCGCCATGCGGGGGGCGGTGGCGTTTGACCCGGCGTGGAATCACCCCTAGCCTTGGCCCATGGTTGCTCCCCTCTCGGCCGATGAAATCCAGCGGGCCCTCACCGGCCTGCCCGGCTGGGTCCTGGAGCGCGACGCCCTGGCGAAGACGTTCCAGTTCGGGTCTTTTCGCGCGGCCCTGGCATTCATGGTCCGCGCGGGCTTCGAGGCGGAAGAGCTCAACCACCACCCGGAGTGGACCAATGTGTATCACCGGGTGAGCGTGCGGCTGAACACCCACGACGCCGGAGGCAAGGTGACCGCGAAGGACGTGGCGCTGGCGCAGCGGTTCGAGCGGGTGATGACGGAGTAACCTTTGCACGGGGCGGCGACGCTCCCGTGCGCTGTAGGCGGGGTGCCCTCACCCCGCGGTTTCTCGG
>JAEUHA010000233.1 GCA_016793535.1 Opitutaceae bacterium
GGTCGGGCTGTACCAGGTCGTAACGACGGTGGGGCCGCTGCTGAAGTAGCGGCTGCGCTCGAGTCGTCGGCGGACTCTCTCCCTGGGTGCGCGGCCGTCCCCGGCCGCAATTCGATTCGTGCGGCCGGGGACGGCCGCGCTCCCAGGGGGGGCTCTACGCTCCGTGGCAGTTCTTGAATTTCTTCCCGCTGCCGCAGGGGCAGGGATCGTTGCGGCCGACCTTCGGCGTCTCGCGCCGGATGGTCACCTTGGGCAGCACGATTTCCTGCTCGGGCGGTGCTTCGGCGCCGGGGGCCGGGCCGCTGCTCGTGACGGTGGTGGTGATCTGCGGCGCGCCGGCCGGGGGCGCGTCCGACGGTCCAACCGCGCGGGCAGTGCGGCTGAGGAGCGCGAGCATGTTCTCGAACGACTCGAGATTCGAGGCGCTGCGGAACAGGCCGGTGCAGATCTGCAGCCGCACATTGTTCATCAGCTCCTCGAAATACTTGTACGCCTCGCCCTTGTACTCCACGAGCGGGTCCTTCTGGCCGTAGCTGCGCAGGCCGATCGAGCGGCGGAGCTCCTCCATCTCGGTCAGGTGCTCCTGCCAGTGGTGGTCGATCGCGTTGATGACCACGTAACGCTCGAGCGAGCCGAGCGCCTCCGGGATCTCGACCGACTCCTTGACCGCGTACGCCTGCTTGATCCGCTCGAGCAGCATCGCCACGAGCGCGTCGGCGTCGCGGCTGTTCAGCTCCTCGGCGCGGATGCTGATCGGGAAGTGCGAATTCAGCCAGCCGACGACGCCCTCGAGCGCGGTCTGGGTCGGACCGGCCTTCTCACCGAATCCGGCCACTTCAAGCCGGTTGTGCAGCTCCTCGCCGATCTGTTCGAAGATGATGTCCTTCGGCCGTTCGGCGTGGATCGCGGAATTGCGGATCCCATAGACGACCTCGCGCTGCTGGTTGAGCACGTCGTCGTACTGCAGGAGCCGTTTGCGGATCGAGTAATTCTGCTGCTCGACCTTCTTCTGCGCGCTCTCGATCGAGCGGTTGAGCCACGGATGCTCGAGCTCCTCGCCTTCCTTCATCGAGCCTTCCATGAGCTTCGAGGCCAGGTTGCCCTGGAGGAAGAGGCGCATCAGGTCGTCTTCGAGCGAGAGGTAGAATTTCGTGAGACCCGGGTCGCCCTGTCGCGAGCAGCGGCCGCGGAGCTGGCGGTCGATGCGCCGGGATTCATGGCGCTCGGTGCCGATGACGTAGAGGCCGCCGAGTTCGCGGACGCCTTCGCCCAGTTTGATGTCGGTGCCGCGACCCGCCATGTTGGTGGCGATCGTGACGGCGCCGCGCTGGCCGGCGCGGGCGACGATGTCGGCCTCCTGCTGGTGGAACTTGGCATTGAGCACCGTGTGGATCACGCCGGTGCGTTTCAGCATGCGGGAGAGCACCTCGGATGACTCGACGCTCACCGTGCCTACGAGCACGGGCTGGCCGCGCTTGTTGGCCTCCTCGATCTCCTTCACCACCGCCGTGAACTTGTCGCGGCGGGTCTTGAAGATGGAGTCGTTGCGATCAACGCGGATGCACGGCTTGTTCGTCGGAATCACCTGCACCGAAAGGCGGTAGATGTCGTGGAACTCCGTCGCTTCCGTTTCCGCAGTGCCCGTCATGCCGGCGAGCTTCTCGTACATGCGGAAATAATTCTGAATCGTGATCGTCGCATACGTGCGCGTCTCGCGCTCGATGCTCACGTTCTCCTTGGCTTCGACCGCCTGGTGCAGGCCGTCCGACCAGCGGCGGCCCGGCATGACGCGGCCGGTGTTCTCATCGACGATCAGGACCTTTCCGTCGGGCGTGACGACGTATTCGACGTCGCGCTCGTACAGCGAGTAGGCGCGCAGGAGCTGGGAGATGGCGTGGATTTCCTCCGAGACGTCGGCATAGCGCTGCTGGGAAACCAGCTTCCGCTCCTCGCGCTGTTCGGGGGACATCGACGCGTCCTTGTCGAGGTCGCTGAACTCGGTCGCGAGGTCAGGCAGCACGAACGCATCCGGATTGTCGGGCCGGAGCCGCGTGCGGCCGATCTCGGTCAGGTCGGCCTGGTGCTGGCGCTCGTCGATGACGAAGAACAGTTCCTCCTTGAGCCGGTAGACCTCCTCCTTGTTGAGGTCGGAGTTCAGCTCGGTCTCCATCTTGTCGAGGCGCTTGCGCCAGTCCCCGTTCTCCATCAGCCGCAGGAGCTGCTTGTTCTTCGGGTGACCCATCTTGACCTGGAGCATCTTGCGGGCGGCGAGGACCTTGTCCTCATCGGTCGCACCCGCCTTCTCGAGCAGCTCCTTCGCCTCGGTGACGATCTTGTTGCAGAGGCGGATCTGGTCGTTGACGAGCTGCTCGACCGGCGGCTTGAGGCGCGTGAACGGCTGTTCCCGCTCGATCGGCGCGGGCCCCGAGATGATCAGCGGCGTGCGGGCTTCGTCGACCAGGATCGAGTCGATTTCGTCGACGATGCAGAACCAGTAGTCGCGCTGCACCTGGTCCTCCTTCCGCGTGGCCATGCCGTTGTCGCGGAGGTAGTCGAAGCCGAATTCGCTCGCGGTTCCGTACGTGATGTCGCGCCCGTACATCTCGCGGCGCAGGTCCGGCGCCATCTGCTGCTGGATGCAGCCCACGGAGACGCCGAGGAACGTGTACAGATGCCCCATCCACTCGGAGTCGCGGCGGGCCAGGTAGTCGTTGACGGTGACGAGCTGGGTGTTACGGCCGGTGAGGGAATTGAGATAAAGCGGCAGCGTCGAGACGAGGGTCTTGCCTTCGCCGGTGGCCATTTCGGCGATCCGGCCCTGGTGGATCGCGATGCCACCGATGAGCTGCACGTCGAAGTGCACCATGTCCCAGGTGAGCTCGTGGTCGCAGACGATGATCTTGCGGCCCACGAGGCGGCGCGCGGCGTTCTTCACCGTGGCAAAGGCCTCGGGCAGAACCTCCTCGAGGGCGGCCCGCTTGTCGGCCGCGGCCGCGATGCGTTCGCGGAACTCGGACGTCTTGGCGCGCAACTGCTCGTCGGTCAGGGCCTGGTAGGACTTCTCCAGCTCGTTGATGCGCGCGACCGTCGGCCGCGCCTTCTCGAGGAACTTCTTATAGTGACGGCCGGAAAACCGCTTGAGCAGAAACGAGAGCATGAAGGAGGGCGAACGTTAGGAGGCCATCGGGGCTTGGCAAATGGCAAATCGAGCGGCGCCCACCCGCCGTCCCCGCCCGCCCGGCACGACCGCCGCGCTTCTCCTCGCGCCGCGAGCCTGCTTTCACCCGGCAAACCGGGGCGGAAGCGACGACAAAATTCTTGTCTTACCTCCCGGGCGGCATTCCTTTGACACCTTTCGCCCACCGCCGCTAATTCGCCATCCGGTTACTTTTGACTCCTCGTCGCCGCTCGTCCGCCGTCATCGCCGCCACTCCTCCGTCCATGGAACGCACCCTCAAGATCGCTCTCGCCGGCGCCGGCATGTTCGGCGGCGACGTCCATCTCCGCGCCTACGCCGACCTGCAGCGTTTCGGCATCGCCGGGCAGCTCGCCCGGGTCGGCCTGGACAAGTGGTCACGCGATCTCGCCGGCGTTAAGTTCGAACTGGTCGCGGTCGCCACCCGATCGGAGGCGTCGGCCCGCCGCTCGCAGGCGATGTTCAAGCAGTGGACCGGCCATGAGCCGCGCGCCTATTTCGGCGCCACGCCCTGGGACGACATTCTCCGCGACTTCCCCGATCTCGACGTCCTGGCCGTGGCCACGCCGGATCACCTGCACACCGAGCCGATCCTCGCGGCGCTCGCCCAAGGGGTGCACGTCATGACCGAGAAGCCGATGTGCCTCTCGATCGACGAGGCCGACGCCATCATCGCGGCGGCCCGGGCGAAAAACTGCGTCGTCGCCGTGGACATGCACAAGCGCTACGACCCGGATCATCTCCGCGTGCGCGACGACATCCAGAAGCGGATCGGCCCCCCGCTCTACGGCACGGCCTATCTCGAGGAGCCGCTCGAGGTGTCGACCAGCACCTTCAAGTGGGTGGAGTCGAGCGACCCGTTCAGCTACGTGGGGCCGCACTGGACCGACCTCATCTACAGCTACTACAAGAGCAAACCCGCGGCGCTCACCGCGGTCGGCCAGAAGAAGCGCCTGGTGCGCGACGGGATCAACGCCTACGACGCCGTGCAGGTGCGGGTGGATTTCGAGAACGGGATGAGCATCAATTTCCACAACAACTGGATCACGCCGCCCGAGTTCGAGGCGCCGGTGAACCAGGGCCACGAGATCGTGGGCGCCGACGGCAAGGTGGAGAGCGACCAGCAGAACCGCGGCTTTCGCTGGTGGAACAAGGGCGGCGCCTCGCGCACGGCCAACAATCACTTCACCCGCGACATCGCGCGGCCGGACGGCACGTACGGCTACGTCGGATACGGCGTCGACTCGCTCACCGTCGGCCTGGTCGCGATCGCCCGGATCAAGTTCCACGGCGAGACCCGCGACGCCGTCGCCAGCCTCTACCCCACCGCCGAGGAGGCCCGCATCACAGTCGCCATCGTGCACGCCGCGGCCATCGTGCGCGACCTGAACTTCAAGTACCTGAACGAGGGCAAGGGCACGCCCGTGACCGCGCGTTTCGGGGCCGACGGCATCACCATCATCGATCCCAACCGGGCGGCCGAGGGTGCGGACAAGGTTTTCCAGCGGATCTACGCGCGCGCGATCTGACGCGTCGCGCCGCCTCACCTCCACCTCCGTTCAACGACCAAAGCTTATGGGCAAGGAATTCAGCATCACTCCCCGCGA
The DNA here is from genome assembly GCA_016793535.1 of Opitutaceae bacterium. Lineage (GTDB taxonomy): Bacteria > Verrucomicrobiota > Verrucomicrobiia > Opitutales > Opitutaceae > ER46. The sequence goes on from JAEUHA010000233.1 coordinate 4,804, forward strand.
CGTACCGCCGGTGGAAACGAAGTACCGGCGCATCGCCACCAAGATTCCGCATCCGGACTCCCTTCCCACGCTGGAAAAGCTCCGGAAGTTCGAACCGATCTCGATGCGCGGCCAGCCGCCGATCGTCTGGGAGCGCGCCGAGGACATTTCCGTCTACGACAAGTACGGCAACCGCTGGATCGACTGGTCGTCGGGCGTGCTCGTCACCAACGCCGGCCACGGCGCCCCCGAGGTGCGCAAGGCGATCATCGACCAGGTCAACAGTGGCCTGCTGCACAGCTACGTCTTCCCGAATGAGGAACGGGCCGCGCTGGTCGAGGCGCTCGCCGGCGTTTCGCCCGAGGGCTTGAAGAAGATCTTCCTGCTCAGCACCGGCTCCGAGGCGACCGAGTGCGCCATCAAGCTCAGCCGCTCGCACGGCATCAAGGTCGGCGGCAAGAAGAAGATCGGCATCATCGGCTGGGAGCGCGGCTTTCACGGCCGCACCCTCGGCTCGCAGCAGGCCGGCGGCATGTCGGGCCAGAAGTCGTGGATCGTGAACGAGGATCCCGCGATCATCACGGCGCCGTTCCCGGACGGCTACTGGCAGACCGACACGAGCTTCGCCCACTTCCTCCGCAGCATCGAGGCCAAGGGCATGAAGCCCGAGAACGTGGCCGGCGTGATCATGGAAACCTACCAGGGCGTCGGCCCCGACTTCGCGCCGGTGGAATTCGTCCGCCAGCTCGCCGCCTGGTGCAAGCAGCACAACATCGTCCTCACCTTCGACGAAGTGCAGGCCGGCTTCGGCCGCACCGGCAAGTTCTGGGCCTTCGAACACTACGGCGTCACCCCCGACCTCATCTGCTGCGGCAAGGGCATCAGCAGTTCGCTGCCGCTGTCGGCCGTGATCGGCCGCGAGAGCGTCATGGACCAGTATGGCCCGGGCTCGATGACCAGCACGCACACCGGCAACCCCGTGTGCTGCGCCGCCGCCCTCGCCAGCGTGACCAAGATCATCCGCGAGGATCTCGCCGGCAACGCCGCCCGGCTCGAGCCGGTGCTGCTCGAGGGCCTGAAGAAGATCCAGGCGAAACACCCGGGCGTGATCGGCCACGTCACCGCCCGCGGCCTCGTCGCCGGCATGCAGACCGTCAAGCCCGGCACGAAGGAGCCCGATCACGATCTCGCCCACAGCATCATCGAGCGCTGCTTCCAGCAGGGCCTGCTGCTGTTCGCACCCGTCGGCGCCTGGGGTCAGACGGTGAAAATCTCGCCGCCGCTCACGATCACCCTCGAGGCCCTCAAGGAGTCGATCCAGGTGCTGTCCGACGCGACGGACGCGGCCGTGGCGGCGCTCTGAGCGACGCCATCCGCCCGTCTTCGTCGACGCGGCTTTACGCCGCAACCGAGCCTGCGCGGGCGCGTTCGG
>JAEUHA010000242.1 GCA_016793535.1 Opitutaceae bacterium
GGCGCCGCGCTGGCCGCCCCCGCCGCCGACCGGCTGCCCAACGTCATCATCGTCTTCACCGACGACCAGGGTTACGGCGATCTCGGCGTCACCGGGGCGAAAGGCTACTCGACGCCGAACCTCGACCGGCTCGCGCGCGAGGGCACGTTGTTCACCAACTTTCACGTGGCCCAGGCCGTGTGCTCGGCCTCCCGCGCCGCGCTCCTCACCGGTTGTTACCCGAACCGCATCGGCATTCACGGCGCGCTCGGGCCCAATTCCAGCCATGGCATCCACGACGACGAAACCACGATCGCCGAGGTGCTGAAGCAGCGCGGGTACGCCACCGGGATGGCGGGCAAGTGGCATCTCGGACACCGCGACCCCTTCATTCCGAACCGCCACGGCTTCGACGAATCCTACGGCCTGCCTTACTCCAACGACATGTGGCCCCACCACCCCGAGGCCAAGGCCGGCACCTACCCGCCGCTGCCGCTGATGCGGGATGGCGTGGTGATCGATCCCGAGGTCACTCCCGACGAGCAGCGCAACCTCACCACCGCGTACACCGAGCGTGCCGTTGCCTTCATCGAACGGAACCGGGAGCGGCCGTTCTTCTTCTACCTCGCGCACTCGATGCCGCACGTGCCGCTGTTCGTCAGCGACAAGTTCAAGGGCAAGTCCCAGCAGGGACTTTACGGCGACGTGATCATGGAAATCGACTGGTCGGTCGGTGAGATCATGCAGTCGCTGGCGCGGCACGGCCTCGAACGCGACACGCTGGTGATCTTCACCACCGACAACGGTCCCTGGCTGAGCTATGGTACCCACGCCGGCAGCGCCGGGCCGCACCGCGAGGGCAAGGGCACGGCGTGGGAGGGCGGCACCCGCGTGCCGTGCATCATGCGCTGGCCCGGCCGCATTCCGGCCGGCGGCACCCGCGATGACTATTTCATGACCATCGACCTCCTGCCGACCCTGGCCGGACGGGTGGGTGCGAAGCTCCCCTCCCTGCCGATCGACGGACGCGACGTCTGGCCGCTGATCGCCGGACAGCCGGGCGCGCGGAATCCACATGACGGATACGGCCTCTGGTACGCCCAGAACGAACTGCAGGCCGTCGTCGGCGGCGAGGGCCGCTGGAAACTCGTGCTCCCGCACCGCTACCGGTCGCTGCGCGGCGGCCCCGGCGGCCGCGACGGCGTTCCGGCCAAGTACGGCCAGGTCGAGGTGACCGCGCCGGAGCTCTACGACCTCAAGTCCGACCGGGGTGAAACCACGAACCTCGCCGCCTCCCACCCCGACGAAGTCCGCCGGCTGCTGGCCTTCGCCGAGCAATGCCGCGCCGAGCTGGGCGACTCGCTCACCCAGCGCACCGGTGCGGGGGTCCGGGAACCCGGTCGCGTCGCCGGCGCGCCCGCGGGCAAGAAGAAGAAAAAATAGCGGCCGGGGTCATTCGCTCCCCGCGAGAGTCGCCTCACAGTCCGAGGCCGAACAACACGATCGCGAGGGCGACGCCGACGGCCGGCACCAGGACGGTCGTGACGCCCACCGCGCCATACGCGTCGCGATGGGTTTCGCCGCAGACCGAGCGGATCGTCGTGACGACGTAGCCGTTGTGCGGCAGCGAATCGAGCGAGCCCGAGGCGATCGCGACTACGCGATGCAGCGCCTCCGGCGACACGCCCTGCGCGAGATAAAGCGGCGCGAGGATCGGCAGCGCGATGCCCTGGCCGCCGGACGCCGAACCCGTCAGCCCCGCGATCACGGCGACGGCCAATGCCGCCCCGGTGAGCGGACTGCCTGGAATGCTCGTCATCAGGTCGACCGCACCCTGAAAGGCCGGCGTCGCCTTCGCCACGCCGCCGAATCCGACCACGGCGCAGGTGTTGCCAATCGCGACCAGCGCGCCGACCGCACCCTGGGCGGCCGCGCCCCAGAAATCGAGCAGGTGGCGCCAGTTCAGCAGACCGCAGGTCGCCACGCCCGCCGTCAGAGCAATGAGGAGCGCCGACTGCTTGAACTCATCGTGCAGCAGGAACGAGATCGCCAGCACCATCACGAGCGGAGCCAGCGCACACCAGGGCCGCGGCAACGAGCGCTCTTCCGTCGTCGGGTCGCCGGCGCGAGCCCGGAATCCCTCGCCCCGCGCGACCGCCGCCGCCATCATGCGCCGCAGCAGCCAGTAGCC
>JAEUHA010000196.1 GCA_016793535.1 Opitutaceae bacterium
CGGATCGGCCTGCTGCTGCGCCGCGGTGCTGCCGGTGCGGGCGCGCACCCAGCCCGAACTCTCCGTATCCGTACGCTCGGTACGGACGCCGGCCAGGAAGCCCGTCGCGCCGACCTGGCCCTGCGTCATCACGTAGCCGGCAGTGACGCGCTCCACCACCTCGCGGGTGCCGACGTACTTGTTGGACTCGAAAAAGTACCGGTCCTCGCGCCAGAGCTCCGGCTGCTTCGGCTCGCGCGTGCTGATGAAGTGGGAGGCCTCCCATTGCGGGATCATCCGGCCGGTCTTCAGCTGGTCGTACATCACCAGGCTCGTCGACGCCGGGAGGGCGCCCGGGCCGATGTAGCTCCACCGCCGGTCGCGCACGAGGTCGTTGGCGGAGTTCTCGCGCCACTGCCCGCCCGCCTTGAGGTACACCGTGCCGCGGACCGGCAGCTGGTAGCGGCCGTTGGCGTGCACTTCCTTCACCGCGCGATCGTTGTCGGCATTCGCGTTCGTAAGTCCGTTGGCCGGCGAGCGGTAGTTGGCCGGATTGGTGAAGTCGGGGCCTTCGGTCTGGATGAAGCGCGGGTGCAGGTCGGAGTCGGTGCGGTCGAGGATCCAGCCGACGCCGGTGATCTGGTTGACCAGCACGCCGCCCTTGCCGTTGCCGCGATTCACATGGGTGTGGTTGTAGCTCGCCTTGTAGTCGAACTGCAGCCGGTCGTACTGGTGCTCGACGCCGAAATCGACGTTGCGCATGCGCACGAAGACGTTGTTCGGACCGGTCATGGTGTGGTTGATCGTGGAGCCCGGCGCCGCGCGCACGCGGGTGATCCGGTCGGTGTAGCCGGGCAGGATGCCGGCGGTGCCCGTCGTGCCCACCGTCTGCGTGGTGAAGGCGCGCGTCTCGTAACGCCGGCGGAACTTCTCGTTGTTGTCGTTGGCGAGCGTGTTGAGGGTGAGCTTCGTCGTCGGTGAAAGCCGGTAGTCGAGCTTCACGTTGAGGCTCACCTGCGTGTGCGGGTTGTAGGTGTCGACCGTCCGGTAATCCCACACGTAGGCCGGATCGGTGGCCGTGTTCTGGAAATCCCGCGACGTCAGAAACCAGCCCGTCGCATGCTCGCTGTAGAAGACGTTCGCCGCCACGCCGAGGTTCCGGTCGCCGCCGAGCACGCTGAACACCTCCTGGTAGCCGACGTTGAACAGCGGGTGAAACCGGTGCTCCTCCCGCAGCGGGATCTGCTGCGTGAACGACGGGGCGAGCCGCCCGGAAAGGTTGAACGTGATGCGCCGCTTTTCCTTCATGCCGAGCGGCGAGCGGCTCTTCAGGTTCAGCGTGCCGCCGAGGGAATCGGCGCCCTTGTCCGGCGTGTGGCCCTTGGTGAGTTCCATCTGGTCGAACATCGCGCTGTTGTACACATGGAGCTGCGTCGCGCGGCCCAGGCCGTCGTCGCGGCTCGTCAGCAGGACGCCGTCCATTGTGACGGTGTTCAGTCCCGGCTGGATGCCGCGGATGGTGAAGCCGGCCACGAGGCCGGCCTCGTTGAGGTTGCCGGCGACGCCGGGCAGATTGAGCGCGACCTCGCTCGCGCTCATGTTCGGCAGCGTGCCGAAGGCGTCCATGGCGACGACGTTCTTCACGTTCTCCGCGTTGCGCTGGGCGGTGATGGCGGCGGCCCCACCCTCGCGTTCACCCGTCACCTTGAACGCATCGAGTTTGTAGATGGCCGTGGTGAGGTCGAAGTTGTGCACCGCCCGCCCGCCCGCGCTGGCGGCGACCTGGGCGCGCAGCGGATCGAGGCCGGTGTAGCTGGCGACGAGTTCATGCGTGCCGACCGGCACGCCGGTCAGCAGGTAGCGTCCGGTGAGGTCCGTGAACGCCACGAGGCCCAGCTGCGGCACCTCGACCCTGGCTCCCTCGAGCAGATTACCCGTGGCGGTGTTACTCACGGTGCCGGTGATCGCGCCGGTTCCCTCGGCCGCGAAGGCGAAACGGGACATCAGCAAGGCGGCCAGGCAGGAGAAGGTCCGGACGAGGACGGAGCGTCGTATCATGGGAAACGTTGGGGTTAACAAGCGCAGGGGACGCGGGTCGCACCGGGGTGCGAGGGGCGGGCGCAGCCAAGCGCCGCGCCGGACGGCTGCCAAGCGCGCAATCGCCTGGGCAGCGAATCACGGCGCGCGGCGAGAGGCTCGCGCGACGCTCCACCAGCAGCCTGGGGCCAGGCGGCTGCTCCCGCTCAGCCGGAGGCATGCAGTTGAAAGTTGAGGGTTGAACGTTGAAAGAGCCAAACTCGACGGGACGAACAACCGTTTGGCAGACGGAAGGCGAAGGCACCTTTCGGTGCGGGCTGCCGGCAGACCGCGATTTCAACCCGCGCCC
>JAEUHA010000330.1 GCA_016793535.1 Opitutaceae bacterium
TCGGGGCCAGCCCGGAGACCGGCCTTCCGGCCCGCGCCGAGGAAGCCGGGCGGCTGATCGAGCGCCAGGTGCGCGACGGCACCGTGGCCGCCGCCGCGCTGCTGGTGCGCCAGGGCACCTTTGAGTTTGCCCGCGGCTACGGTAAGGCCGGAGTGGATACGGCGTTTCTCATCGCGTCACCCACGAAGCCGATCACGGTGTCCGCGGTCGCGCTGCTCCGCGAACGCCGGCAGCTCGCGTATACGGATCCGGTGCGCAAGTACCTGCCCGAATTCACGGGGGGCGACCGCGACACCGTCACCCTCCGGCACCTGCTGAACCATACGTCGGGCCTGCCCGACATGCTGCCGGAGAACGTCGAACTGCGCCGGCGCCACGCGCCGCTCCGCGACTTCGCCGCCCGCGCCTGCACCACGCCGCTCCTGTTTCGACCGGGCCAGAAGGTCGGCTACCAGAGCATGGGCATCCTGCTCGCCGCGACGATCGTCGAGAAAGTCAGCGGGCAAACGATGCCGGGCTTCCTCGCGCAGCACATCTTCGGGCCCCTGCGCATGAACCGGTCCTCGCTGGGCCTCGGCGGACGCCGGATCGCCGACCTGGCCCAGTGCCAGGTGCCGGACGCGGAGCGCAGCGACTGGGACTGGAACAGCCCCTACTGGCGCAACCTCGGCGCTCCCTGGGGCGGCGCGCACTCGACCGTGCACGACCTCGCGGCCTTCGCGGAGGCGTTCGCCCGTCCCACCCCCGCACCGTGGTTGCCGGCGACGCGCAACGAAATGGTCCAGATCCAGACCGGCTCCCATCAACCCAGCTACGGTCTCGGCTGGGTGCGTCAGCGCGGCGCGTTCGGGAAATTCTGCTCGCCGGCCACCTACGGCCACTTCGGTTCCACCGGCACGGTCTTCTGGCACGACCCGGTGTCGGGCACGACGTGCGTGCTCCTCACGACCCGACCCGCCGAAAGCTCCAAGGCGAGCCTGCTCGTGCCGGTGTCGGAGATCGTCAGCCGGAGCGAACGCCCGCAGAAGCCATAGGGCGGAACGCGGGATCCTTTCGCTCCCTCCGTCGCTCCGTGCAGGCGGGGTGCCCTCACCCCGCAGGTTTCCCGTTCGAGCATCACTTCACGCAGGGTGAGGGCACCCCGCCTACAAACGTCCCGTCCCGGGGTCGCTGCCAGCGCAACACGCCGACCCTATGTTTAGGATCTTTTTCCTGATGTTGCAGCGCCGGCTTGTGCGCCAGCGGCGAGCGCGCACAGTGCAGCAGCATACCACGGCCCCCATGTCTCCCCTGCCCGTTTCTGCTTTCCCGGCCACTTCGCGGCCGCATTCCACGCTCGCCCGTCTGCTCACCGGTGGCCTCCTCTGGCTGACCGCCACGCTCGCCGCGCCGGCCGCGGACGCCGTGACGCTCGCGCCCGGCGAGCATGTCGCGATCATCGGCAACGCGCTCGCCGACCGGATGCAGCACCATGGGTGGCTCGAGACGATGATCCATGCGCAGCACCCGCAGCATCGGCTCGTCGTCCGCAATCTCGCTTTTTCCGGCGACGAAGTGGCGGTCCGGCCCCGCTCGCAGGACTTCGGCACGCCCGACCAGTGGCTGACGCGCGTGCAGGCCAGCACGATCTTCGCGTTCTTCGGCTTCAACGAGTCGTTCCGCGGCGCCGCCGGCCTGCCGCAGTTCAAGCAGGAGCTCGAACAGTTCCTCCGCGACACGCGCGCGAAAAACTACAACGGCCTCGGCCCGCCGCGGATCGTGTTGTTCTCGCCCATCGCGAACGAGAACCACCCCAACCCCGACCTGCGCCTGCCGCCGGAGAACAACGCCAACCTCGCGCTCTACACCGCGGCGATGGCGGAGGTGGCGCGCGACATGGACGGCGTGACGTTCGTCGACCTGTTCAAGCCTTCGCAGCAGCTCTTCGCCGAGGCCGCGCGGCAGGGACAACCGCCGCTGACCTTCAACGGCGTGCACCTCACCGAGGCCGGCGAGGCGAAGCTGGCCAGCGTGATGTTCCCCGCCCTCTTCGGCGGCGCCCGGCCCCCCGAGGTCCCGCCCGCCCTGCGCGCCGCCGTCAACGCCAAGAACGCCGCCTGGCACCTGCGCTACCGTTCGCTCGACGGCTACAACACGTTCGGCGGACGCTCGCAGAATCACCTGTACTTCGGCGGCGAAGGCCGGCCGAAGCTCACCAATGCGCAGGTGCTGCAGGAGGAGTTCGCGCAGCGCGACGTCATCACCGCCAACCGCGACCTCAAGGTCTGGTCCGTGGCCCAGGGCCGCGGCACCGCGGTCGAGGAACTCCCGCTCCCGCCGGTCACGCCCGTGCCGACCAGCAAGCCCGGCACGAATCCCGACGGCTCGCATGTGTTCCTCGGCGCCGAGGATGCGATCGCGAAGATGACGCTGCATCCGGGACTGCAGGTAAACCTGTTCGCGAGCGAGGCCCAGTTTCCCGAGCTGCGGAAACCGGTGCAGATGGCGTGGGACACCCGCGGCCGGCTGTGGGTCGCGACCTGGCCGAACTACCCGCTGCGCCGGCCCGACTCGAAGGAGGGCGACCGGCTGCTGATCCTCGAGGACACCAACGGCGACGGCCGCGCCGACCGCTGCACGACGTTTCTCGACGACCTCGACTGCCCGACCGGCTTTCAGTTCTACAAGGACGGCGTGCTCCTCGTGCAGGCGCCGGACCTCTGGTACATCCGCGACACCGACGGCGACGGCCGCGCCGACTCGAAGGAGCGCGTGCTGATGGGTCTCGATTCCGCGGATACGCACCACCAGGCCAACTCGCTCAGCTATGATCCGGGCGGCGCGGTTTACCTCAGCGACGGCGTTTTCCACCGCACGCAGGTCGAGACCGCCGAGGGCCCGGTGCGCAATCTCGACGCCGCGATCTACCGCTACGAGCCGCGCACGCAACGGTTCGAAACCTACGTGGCGTACGGTTTCGCCAATCCACACGGCCGCTCGTTCGACCGCTGGGGCAACGACCTCATCACCGACGCCACCGGCAACCGCACCTACTTCGGGCCCGCCTTCAGCGGCCGGCTCGACTACCCGGCCAAGCATCCGACCCTGAAACCGTTCTGGCCGAATCCATCGCGGCCCTCCGCCGCGAGCACGATCCTCACGAGCCGCCACTTTCCGGATGACTTCCAGGGAAATTTCCTGAACGGGAATGTCATCCGCTTCCAGGGCGTCTACCGGGTCAAGGTCGTCGACGACGGCGCCGGCTACAAGGGCGAGCAGCTGACGGACTTCCTGTCGTCGTCGGATCCGAACTTCCGGCCCACCGGCATCGACACCGGACCCGACGGCGCCGTCTACCTGCTCGACTGGCACAGCCCGATCATCGCGCACACGAACCTGAACCACCTGCGTGATCCGAATCGAGGTTTTGAATACGGCCGCATCTACCGCATCTCCCACCGGGAGCGCCCGCTGCTCTCGCCGCCGAAGATCCACGGCCAGCCGATCCCCGCGCTGCTCGAGCTGCTGAAGGAGCCCGAATACCGCACGCGCGAACTGGCCAAGATCGAACTCGACCGGCACGACCGCAACGAGGTCATGGCCGCCCTGAAATCCTGGATCGGCCGGCTCGACCCCCGGCACCCCGACCACCAGCACCACCTGATGGAGGCGCTATGGGTGCACCAATGGCAGAACGTCGTCGACGTGCCGCTCCTGGAGCGGATGCTGCGTTCGCCCGCACCCGAGGCCCGCGCCGCCGCGACCCGCGTGCTCTGTTACTGGCGGGAACGGGTGCCGCACACCCTCGCGCTGCTGCGCACGCAGGCCGACGACGAACATCCCCGCGTGCGCCTGCACGCCGTGCGCGCGGCGAGTTTCTTCCGCTCCACCGAAGCGGTGGAGGTCGCGCTCACCGCGATCAACCGGCCGCTCGACTACTATCTCGACTACACGCTCGACGCGACGATCCGCCAGCTGACGCCGCACTGGCGAGACCAGTTGCAGGGCGGCGGTCCGCTGCTCCGCCAGGATTCCGCCCGCCGGGTCAGTCACCTGCTGCGCACCGTGACCACCGACGCCCTGCTGAAGCTGCCCCGCACCCGCGAAGTCCTCGAGCTCATCCTGACGCGCACCGGCGTGCCGGACTCGGCCCGGGCGGAGGCACTCGTCGAACTCGCCCGGCTTCGAAAAACCACGGCCACCGACATCCTGCTCGGCTACCTCGAAACCGGGGAGAAGACCGAGGCGGCGTCCTACGGCCGCCTGCTCGTCGTCCAGCCGCGCGCCGAGTTGAGTTCCGCGCGGGACCGCCTTGCCGCCCGCGCGCTGCAGGCCGAGGCACCCGGCCGCAACGCGACCTGGGCCGCACTGGTGATCGCCGACGGCGGTTTCGACCGCGCCTGGCCGGCGGCGGAAAAGGACCCGAAGGTGTTCGCCGATCTGCTCACGGGCATTCCGATGCTCAGCGACGCCGCGCTGCGCGCCACCGCCTACCCGCGGCTCGCGCCCCTGCTCGATCGCGCGCCCGGCCAGCCGGCGCTGACGGCGGCCGTGCGACAGGCGGCCATGCGCGCCGCGGTCAGCACGCGGCAGGAAATGTCCGCGCAGTTCCAGGCCTTCAGCCGGCTGATCCAACGCGGCGAGGAAATCCCCGTCGCCGCGGAAGCCATGCGCGGCCTCGCCCGCGCCCACTGGACCTACACCGACGCCGCCGCGCTGGCGCAGGCGCTCGTGGCCTGGGCGAAGAAAACCCCGGAGGCGTCTCGCCGCGGCGCCGGCTATCTCGGCGTGGCCCAACTGGCGGAGGAACTGAGCGGGAAGCTGCCGGCGGCGGAGGCCGCCGCGCTGCGCAAGGAGCTGCTCGGGCTGCGGTCGTCGTCGTTCCTCGTCCGCGCCGTGCCGGAGGAGATGCGCTTCGACGTCCCGCGCCTCGTCGCCGAAGTAGGCAAAGCCTTCACGATCGTCTTCGAGAATCCCGACGCGATGCCGCACAATCTCGTGGTCGTGAAACCCGGCACGCGCGAGAAAGTCGGCCAGGCCGCGCTCGAGCTGCGGGCCGACTTCGTCGACCGGCTGGGCCGGGCGTTCGTGCCGGAAACGTCCGACGTCATCGCCGCCACCAAGCTGATCGACCCGGGACAGAGCGCGTCGATCCGCATCGACGCCCCGCTCACGGAGGGGGAATACGAGTACGTCTGCACCTTCCCCGGCCACTGGGTGACGATGTGGGGCAAGCTGATCCTCACGAGCAACCCCGACGCCGTCCTCGCCGCACCCGCCGCACCTGCCGGTCCCGGCGCCGCCCCCGGCAGCCACCAGCACGGCACGCGTTGAGTTTCCACCCTCGTCACAAGGGGTCAGTCCGTTACACGTTACAGCAGCTGTAACATGTAACGGCCTGACCCCTTCCCCTCGCGCCCAACTGCAATCTCGCGGGGTGAGGGCACCCCGCCCACCTTCACGAGCCACCGCATGTCCCTCTCGCCTGTCACCGCCACGCTCGCCGAGCTGGTCCGCATCAACAGTGTCAACTCCGCGTACGAAGGCGGCCCGGGCGAAACGGAAATCGCCGCATGGGTGCACCGGTTCTTCGTCGAGCGCGGGATCGAGGTCTGGTCGGACCCGGTCTGGCCCGGCCGCCCGAACATCATCGCGCGGCTGCCCGGCCGCGATCCGAGCCGGCGGGTGATTCTCGAGGCGCACACGGACACCGTGTCGGTCCAGGGCATGACCATCCCGCCGTTCGAACCGCGCATCGAGGCCGGCCGGCTCTACGGGCGCGGGGCGTGCGACACGAAGGGTGGGCTCGCCGCGATGCTGCAGGCGGTGGCCACGGTGAAGGCCGAGGGCCTCACGCCGCCGTGCGACGTGTGGCTCGCGGCCGTGGTCGACGAGGAGTTTTCGTTCCGCGGCGTGGTGAAGCTCTGCGCGGGCCTCACCGCCCACGCCGCGATCGTGGCGGAGCCGACCAGCCTGCGGGCGGTGATCGCGAGCAAGGGCGTCCTGCGTTGGCGGATACGCGTGCGGGGCAAGGCCGCGCACAGCGGGAAGCCCCATCTCGGCGTCAACGCGATCAGCCACATGGCCCGCGTCGTCCTCGCCCTCGAGCAGGACCACGAGCGCCTCGCCGCCGCGTCGCACCCGCTGCTGGGACCGGCGACCTGCAACGTGGGTGTCATCCGCGGCGGCGTGCAGGTGAACTTCGTCCCCGACGACTGCGTGATCGAGATCGACCGCCGGCTGCTGCCCGGCGAGAAGACCGACGCCGTGCTGGCGGGCTACCGCGCGCTGCTCGACGGCCTGCAGGCGCAGTACCCCACCCTCCGCGCCGAGATGGAGCCGCCGATGCTGACCGACGAGGCGTTGTTCACGCCGGCCGACTCGGCGGTCGCGCAGCTCGCCAGCACGCTCCTGACCGAGCGGGGCCTCGATGGCCGGCTCTGCGGGGTGCCGTATGGCAGCGACGCGAGCAAGCTGTCGCGCCAGGGCGTGCCCAGCATCGTGTTCGGACCGGGCTCGATCGACCACGCCCACGCGGCGGTTGAGTTCGTCGACCTCGCGGAGGTCGAGGCGGCCGTGGGATTCTATCGCGACTTCATCCTGCGCTTTCACTGAGCACCCCATGCACCCCACGTCACCTCCGTCCCGCCGCGACTTCCTGCGCACGACCGCGGCCGCGGCCCTGGCCAGCCAGCTCCCGGTGTCGGCCGCCGGCGCCGACCCGCGCGCCTTCATCGACGCGCACTCCCACGTCTGGACCCCCGACACGCAGCGTTATCCCCGGGCCGCGGCGTTCGCCACCAAGAAGGCGCCCGAACCCCGGAGCTTCACGCCCCAGGAGTTGTTCGCGCACTGCCGGCCGGAGGGCGTGACCCGCGTGGTGCTGATCCAGATGAGTTTCTACCAGTACGACAACCGCTACATGCTCGACGCGATCGCGGCCCACCCCGGCGTGTTTCGCGGCGTGGCGGTGGTTGACGAAAGCGCGCCCCGCCTGCCGGACACGTTGCGCGACCTGGCGCGCGCAGGCGTGACCGGGATTCGCCTCTATGCGGATCAGGCCCGCGCCGAGGCGTGGTCGGATTCGGCGGGCATGCAGGCGCTGTGGCAGCACGCGACCGACCTCGGGCTCGCCGTCTGCCCGCTCGCGCATCCGGAGGCGCTGCCCGCGATCCACCGCATGTGTGCACGCTTTCCCCGCACCCGCGTCGTGATCGATCACTGCGCCCGCATCGGCGCGCGGGAGCCGGTCAACGATCGTGACCTCGACCAGCTCTGCGGACTGGCGAAGTTTGACCAGGTGCACGTGAAGACATCCGCCTTCTACGCGCTCGGCGCCAAGCAGGCTCCGTACACGGACCTTGGTCCGATGATCCGCCGGCTGCGCGACGCCTTCGGCGCCGCCCGGCTCATGTGGGCGAGCGATTGTCCATTCCAGGTGCAGAACGGCCACACCTACGCCGCGTCGATCGCGCTCATCCGGGACCGGCTCGATTTCCTCACCGCCGACGACAAGGCGTGGATGCTGCGCAAGACCGCGGAGAAGGTGTACTTTGGTTGAGGCGGAGTGATTGAGTTGAGAGTTGAGAGTTGAGAGCCAAACCCTCGGAAGCACAGCTACTCCCAAGGGAGGAGGTCGAGGGACAGGCTCGACGGATCGGTCTCTCAACTCTCAACGCTCAACTCTCAACTGCGCGCCTCACACCACCCCCGCCAGCACGCGCCGCAAGCGCTCGACGTCGTCCCGGGTATTGTACCCGTGCACGGCGACCCGCAGCCGGCCGGCGTTGTGCATGACCTGGATCTCGTCGCGCTCGAGCGCCGCGTGGATCTCCGCACTGCGCTCGTGCCGGAAGGCGACGATCCCGGTCGGATTTCCCGGCTCCCAGGGACACAGCGGCTGGAGTCCAAGCCCGCGCAAGCCCTCGTCCACGCGGGCGGTCAGGGGATCGGCGTGCGCGGCGATGGCCGCGATGCCGATCGCCTCCAGGTAGCGCAGTGAGGCGTTGAGGGCGTAGAGCGCGCCGAAGCTCGGCATGCCGACGGAAAAACTCGCCGCACCCGTCCGCGACACCGCGCGGTCAAAGCGGTCCGCGGCGAAGGCGTTCTCGAGGTGCAGCCAGCCGCCTGCGCGGGTGGTGAGACGTTGGGCGCCGGCCGCCGGCACGCCGATGATGCAGCCGCCATGGACGCCGAGCGTCCACTTGTGCGTACTGGAAATCTGGATATCGGCGCCCGCACAGTCGAGTTCCACCCGGCCCAGCGCCTGCGTGATGTCCACCGAGATCAGCGCCTGCGGCGCCAGCCGGCGCACCGCGCGTTCGAAGGGCGCCCACGCGATCCGGTGCCCGTTGTAGAAGCTGACCAGCGAGACCTGGACGAGCCGCGTCTTCACGCCCAGCAGCGGCACGAGGTCGTCGATCCGCAACGCTCCGCCGACCGAATTCCAACGCCGCAGGACCGGCGCCGGCTGCGCCCGCAGCCAGGGCGTCGCCCCGGCCGGAAAATCGAGGTCGCTGACGACGACCTCATCCTGGGGCCCGAGTGCGAGGGCCGAGGCGAGCAGGTTGTACGCTTCCGAACTGCAGGAGCAGAACGCGACCTCGGCGGGCTGCAGCCGCAACAGCCGGGCGCTCACCTCGCGACACGCCTCGACGGTGGCAAAATGCGCATCACGCCCGCGCATGCCGCGCGTCTTGTCCGCGAAGTAGCGCTGAAGCGCATCCCCGACACAGAGCGGCGGAATGCTCTCCGCCGCGGTGTTGAGATAGGTCGTGCCCGCGAGGGCGGGAAAATCGCGCTGACGGGTGGCGTCGGTGAGCATGGGGAAAAGATAGGATTCGATTGGCAGAATACAGCTCGAAATACAGGCCCCAAGCGGGTGAACCGCGGATTACGCGGATGACGCGGATAACCGCCATCCGCGAGAGCCGCGTAATCCACGGGGCAAAATTTCAGGCGCATCCGGACCGCAACGCATAATCGGGCGAGAGCAACCGAGCTGTGCGGGATCAGCGGGCCTGGGTCGGGGCCTCATCCCGCCGCCAGAACACCTTCATCGCGATGACTCCTAGCCACGGCGCCAGGCCCGCGACCACCAATCCGGCATCGTAGCTCTTGGTGCGGTCGACGATCATCCCGAAGAAGCTGTGCAGCGGCGAGGTGATCGCCCACACCCACATGCTCAGCAGGCCCGTGAGGCGGCCGACGTGCGTCGACGAGATCTCCTGCACGAAGCTATAGTAGCACGGGAACAGGGCGAGTGCGCCGGCACCGATGCACAGCAGCACGCCGAGCAGCGCCCAGCCCTGCCCGAGCCACGGGATGAGCACGCTCAGCGACGTGAGGCAGCATGCGCCACCATACACCCAGCGCCGGGCGTCATGCGCCGTCGTGCCGTACTTGCGCGCGAGCCAGAGGGAAACGAAGCCCGCCAGGAGGCAGCCGACATCCGTGGCGACAAAGTAGGCCGAGGTGAAGTTCAACGAAGCCGCCTCGCTGTACCCGCGTCCGGTCTGGAGAAACTTCATCAGCCACGCGCGGTAGATGTGCCACACGGTCTGCGCGCCCATGATGAGCAGCGCCACGGCCCACACGCGCCGGTTGGTGAGGAACGTCCACCAGGCGGGCTGCTCGCTGCGGGGCGTCGCGACCGCCGCCGCCGCGGGCTGGAGATCGCTGCGACGCAGCACGAGAAACCAGACCACCACCCAGCCGAGGCCGACCGCACCGATCACGATGAACGGGGTGCGCCAGGAGGCCGGGTCATCCGTCATCAGCAGCCGCATGACCTGCGGCGTGATGATCGCCCCGATCGAGGCGCCGCTCTGCAGGACGCTGTTGCCCATCGTGCGCTCCTTGTCCGTCAACACCGCGTAGCTGGTCTTCAGCGCGCACGGCC
>JAEUHA010000362.1 GCA_016793535.1 Opitutaceae bacterium
CATCGGCTCGAAACGGCGGACGAGGGCGTCCGCGCTCCCGCTGACTACGGCTTCGGCAGCGCCGACGCGATCTCCGCGGCGAGGGCACCGACGGCCTGGCTGAGTCCGGCCGCAAGCGCAGCCTCGTTCTTGCCGTCCCAGCGCGCCCCGGCGGCCCGGAAGTCTCCGCGGGCGGCGACGGTGCCGGTGTCCACCGCGCGCAGCTCCCACCCGGCGTGAAAATCGACGGCGCCATTCGCGGCGCCTTCCGCCGCGAGCACGCGCACACTCAGATCGAAGTTCGCCTTGGCCGGATCGCGGCGCGCACTGGCCGCCAACACGGCGCCGGCGGCCCCGCGCGCGAGCAGTTCCTCGCGCAGCACCCGCGCGACGCCGGCCTCGAGCGGTTCGCCCCAGCGCGCGAATTCGCGAAACTCAACCTCGTTGCCCCCGCGGCGCACGACCAGCGAGCGGGAACGCAGGTACTCCGCCACCTCGACCGGGCGCAGTTGGACGACGGGCGCCCCCGTCGTCGCCGCGGTGCCGGCCGCCGCCGACGACAGCACGTAGAAACGCGTCGGATCGGACTGCGCCTCGGGGAGAATCTGACATCCGGCGGTCAACAGGAGTCCGGCGCTGGCGGCGAAGAAGGCGGGCAGTTGGGCCAATCGGGCGTGCATCGGAATTCGGCGGGGCCGGTGGTTTACTGGGGCCGCTTGCGGCCGGTGAGGAGGGCGTTCGGGTTGCGCTCGAGGAAGTCGGCCAGCCGCTTCACCGCGTCGGACGCCTCGTTCAGGTGCTCGAGCGTGCCGGCAAGATCGTCGCCCACGCTCGCGTTCGACTGGATGAAGGCCTTGGCGGCCGTTGCGGTCTCATTGAACGCCTGCACGGTCTTGCGCGCTTCCGCCAACGTCGCCGCGAGGTCCTTGCTCGTCGGCTCGATCTGCGCATCGAGCTTCGCAATCGTCGCCCGCAGGTCCGCCACGGTGCCGTTGAGTTGCTCGAACATGCGCTTCAGGTCCGGCCCGTTCACGAACGACTCGAACCGGGCGCCCGTCTGCTCGAACTGCGCGCCGGTCTTCTTCCATTGTTCGGTGACGCCCTTGAGGTCGACGGCGTCGAGGCGCTTCGGGATGTCCGTCAGCAGCGCCGTCAGCCCCTTCGAAATGCCCGCGAAATCGATCTTCTTCAGGTTGGAGAGAATCTCGGTGATGCTGGCCTGGAATTCCACGATCGCGGACGGCACGAATGGCACGACCAGGTACCGCGGGTCGGTCACCCGCGGGTTGACCGGGTTCTCCTTGGGGTCGAGGAAGTCCAGTCCGACAAACAGCATGCCGGTCGCAAGCGCCTGCACCTCGAGCCGCGCGCGGAGGCCGCGGTCGACCAGCGCCTGCAGTTCCGCGCGGTCCGAGACGTTGATCGGCTCGCCACGCTCGTCGCCGATCACGTTCTTGCTGAATTCGCAGATCACGGCGATGACCGAGCGATTGCGCTGGGCGTCGTAGCGGATGTTGAGGTCGACCACGCGGCCGACCCGCACGCCGCGCAGCTTGACCTGCGAGCCCTGGTCGAGCCCGTGGACCGACTCGTCGAAGAACACCACGAACCGCTGCGGCTTGGAGAAGAAGTTGACGCCCCCGAAGGAAAACAGCGCCACCACGGCGAGGGCCATCGCGCCAATGACGAATGCGCCGACGATCGATGGACTGACTTTGGTCTTCATGCCCGTGGAGTGGTGATGCCGGCCGGGTGCGGGCGACAAAAGAACAAAATCCTCATGAGCGTTTGTGACCGTCGGACCGGCGCAGGAACTCGACCACGCGCGGGTCGGGACTGTTCCGCGCCAAATCGTGCGGCGTCCCGGTGGCGATGATGCCCTGCTCGGTCCGGTCGAGCATGATGACGCGGTCCGCGAGCGCGAAGATCGAGGCGAGTTCGTGGGACACGACGACGATGGTCGTGCCGAAATTGTCCCGGATCTGGAGAATCAGCTCGTCGAGCTTCCGCGACGTCACCGGATCGAGCCCCGCCGACGGTTCGTCGAAGAACACGATCTCGGGGTCGAGCGCCAGCGCCCGCGCGAGGCCCGCGCGCTTCTTCATGCCGCCGCTGATCTCGGCGGGAAAGTAATCCTCGAAACCGGCGAGCCCGACCTGGCCGAGCTTGAGGGTCGCGATCTCGTTGATCTCGCGCCGCGAAAGCGTGGTGTATTCCTCCAGCGGCAGCGCGACGTTTTCCCGCAGGCTGAGGGAGCTCCAGAGTGCTCCGCTCTGGAACAGCATGCCGAACGTCTTCAGCATCGCCCGCCGGCTCGCGGCGTCGGCCTGGGAGAACGGCCGGCCGAGGAACGAAACCGTCCCGCTCATCGGCACATTCAGCCCGACGAGGTTGCGCAGCAGGGTGCTCTTGCCGCAGCCCGAGCCGCCGATGATGAAGAAGATCTCGCTCCGGCCGACCGTGAACGAGACGTCACGCAGCACGACTTCGCCCCCATAGCCGGCGCTCAGCCCCGCGACCTCGATCGCGGGTTCGGCGAAATTGGGACGCCAGTTGGCCTGGCCGCCGAAGCCGGGGACACTGCCTGGGGCGGGAAAGCCGGTTTCACTCATCGTGGCAGCGTCCGTTTACCATCCGAGAATGTTGAAGACGACGGCGAACAGCGCGTCCGCGACGATGATCAGAAGGATGCCCGTCACGACGGCCGACGTCGCCGCCTGGCCGACGCCCGCCGCGCTCCGTTCCGCCTGCAGGCCGCGCAGGCAGCCGGAGAGCCCGATCAGCACGCCGAAGGCGACGGACTTCAGCAGCCCGGAATTGACGTCGGAGAGGTCGACGATGCTCTGCGTTTCGATCCAGTACGCGCTCGGCGGAATCTCCAGCACACCCGCGGCGACGGCCATGCCGCCGAGGATGCCGACGCCGTTGGAGTAGAGCGCGAGCAGCGGCATCATGACCGCGAGCGCGATCAGCCGCGGCAGGACGAGGAACTGCACTGGCGAGATGCCGAGCGACTCGAGGGCGTCGACCTCATCGTTCGCCTTCATGTTGGCCAGCGTGGCGGCGAACGCGGCCCCGGTCCGGCCGGCGAGAATGATGGCGGCCATCAGCGGACCCATTTCCCGCACCACGGAAAGGCCGACGAGGTCGGCGACGTAGATGTCGGCCCCGAACTGTCGCAGTTGCACGGCGGCCTGGTAGGCCATGATCAGGCCGACGAGAAAACTGATCAGGCTCACGATCGGCAGCGCCATGGCGCCGCACAGCTGCATCTCGTGAAGGCAGTCGCGCCAGCGGAAGCGGCGCGGGGCGCGCAGCAGTTTCACCAGCCCGATCACGCTTTCGCCGAGGAACGTCGACGCGGACCGCGCGCGCACCCAGGTGTCGATCGTCGTCCGGCCGACGCTGGTCAGAAAGCTGTCGCTGCGGTCGTGCGGCTCGCTCTTCTCGTGCGCCTTGACGAACTGCTGCAGCAGCACGGCGATCCGCTCCGGCAGCGCCGCGGAATCCCAAGTCGCACCCGTGCGCCGGCACCACTCCTGCACCTCGAAGAGAAACAGGAGCAGCGATGTGTCCCACTTTCCGACCTCGTCGACCTGGGGCCGGACCCGCGCGGGCTTGCGGTCACCCAGCACCTGCGTCCAGGACGGTCGCGGCGCCGTGATTTGCCAGACGCCGGCGAGCACGAGCTCGAGCCCGCCTTCGCGCTCGAGTGCGGTCGCCTGCGCTTCGCCCGTTTCCTGTCTGCCCGGCATCGGGTCACTTCACTCGTGACACGGGTCCGCGCCAAACCAATTCTCCACGGCCTTCATGCCGCGCTTCGCCACCCTCCTGCTCGACCTCGACGGCACGCTCGTCGACGCGTTCACGACGATCCACCGCAGTTACGTGCACACGCTGCCGCAGCTCGGGTTCCCGGCCCCGACGATGGCGCAGGTGCGGCGGGCCGTCGGCGGCGGGCTGGAAAACGCCATGCGTCACTTTGTGCCCGAGCCGCTCGTGGCCGAGGCGGTGCGCCGGCACGTGGCGTACACCGACTCGATCCTGCTGGAGGACGTGACGCTCCTGCCCGGCGCGCTCGACCTGCTCCGCGCGCAGCAGGCGGCGGGCGTCACGCTCGCCGTTTTCACGAACAAGCGCGGCGACCACGCCCGATCGATCTGCGCGCACCTGGGCGTGACGCCTTTCCTCCGGGGCGTTTTCGGGGCGCGCGACACTGCCTGGCTCAAGCCGCAGCCCGAGTTCGCCGCACACGTGCTTGCCCAGCTCGGCGCCCGCGCCGAATCCACGCTGCTCGTCGGCGACTCGCCCTTCGATGTGCAGGGCGCGCACAACGGCGGTTTCCCCTGCTGGTGCGTCACGACCGGCACCCACGACGCCGCGCAGCTCGCCGCGGCGCAGGCCGACGCCGTGTTTCCCGACCTGATCGCGCTAGGGAACGCGCTCTGATTGGATGTAGGCGGGGTGCCCTCACCCCGCATCCGTACGTCGCGAAACACCTCACCCGCGGGGTGAGGGCACCCCGCCTACCGGGACGAGCGCCACCCCTGCCCTTCCCGCACTTCCCGATCCTGTTTCCAGTTTCATCGGATTCGCCCCGCGCCGCGTCTTTGCGCTTCACCCGCACCGCCGCAACGGCCAAGGTGCGCCGTCCCCGCTTCTGCCCCGA
>JAEUHA010000363.1 GCA_016793535.1 Opitutaceae bacterium
TTTTCTTCTTGGCAGCGCTCGGAGGTGTGCTCGTGGCGGGCGGTCCGCCGACAACCCAGTCCTTCGGCGGCACGAAGCCGTCGCGACCTTCGGCGTAAGCGCCGACGCCGGCCTGCTGCCAGGTGCCGAACTCCCGCAACCGGCGATGCAGGTCGGCGACGCGTTCCGGATGGCGAACGGCGAGATCGGCCTGCTCGGCCGGATCCGCGGCGAGGTCGTACAGTTCGAGCGTTGGCGGGGTGGCGGGTTGCGCCGCGAAGAAATCCCCGTGCGCGACGAGTTTCCAGGTGCCGAGGTGCACGGACGCGTGGGCGTCCTCGTTCTGGTGCAGGTAGGTGAACCACGGGCGCTCCGGCAACGCGGTCGTCCCCCGCAACGCGGGCAGGACATCGAGTCCGTCAAGGACGGCGGGACGCGGGATTCCGGCGGCGGCGAGGACGGTCGGCAGCACGTCGATGTAGCCGATGCGCCCGTCGAACCGCCGGCCGCCGTTCAACCCGCCCGCGGGCCAGCGAACCGCGGCGGCGACGCGCGTGCCGCCCACGTAGACGGTGAGCTTCGCGCCGCGCCAGGGCGCGTTGCTGCTGCCCACCCGCGGGATGCCGCCGTTGTCGCTGCAGAACCACACGAGTGTATTCGCGGCGTCGGGACGCGCCTCGACCGCAGCGAGTACGCGACCGATGGCCTGATCCAGGGCGTCGACCATCGCGGCATAGGTGCGCCGCTCGCCCGCGAGCTGCGCATACCGCGCAAGGTCGGCGGGTTTGGCCTGCAGCGGGGAGTGCGGGGCGTTGAAGGGAAGATAGAGCAGCCAGGGCTGGCTCACGGGCGCGGCGGCGATGAAGCGCGCCGCCTCGGCGCTGAGCAGGTCGGTGGCGTAGCCTTCCTGGCGGACAGGGCGATCGTCATCGTGCCAGTCCCTTTGGCCGTCGCGTTCGTGGGTGAAGTAATCGATCGCGCCGTTGTAGTGGCCGTAGAACCGGGTGAAGCCCTGGGCGAGCGGAAGGAACTCGCGCCGCGCGTGCCCCAGGTGCCATTTGCCGATGACGGCGCGCTGCGGGTAGCCGGCAGCCGCGAGGTGCTCGGCGAGAGTGACCTCCGCCGGCGGCAGGCCGTACCGCGACCACGGTGGCACGACCGCCCGCATGAGGCCGAAGCGAAGCGGCCAGCGGCCGGTGAGCAGTCCGGCCCGCGTCGGTGAACACATCGGACAGCTGCGGAAATCGGTCAGGTTGACGCCGGTGGCCGCGAGCCGGTCGAGGTTCGGCGTCGCGATGACCTTGCCGCCGTTGAATCCGACGTCGGCGTAGCCCAGATCGTCCGCGACGATGACGAGCACGTTGGGTTTCGACGCCGTCGCGGCGCGGGCGGGGACAGACGTGAAGGCAAAGCCCGCGGCGAAAAGCGCGAGGAGAAGGCGCGGAGGGGAAATGAGCATGGCGGGAAAGCGGCGGAAACCCATCCGGGGTGATACCGGATGTATGACTCACAAGACACCCCGGGCAGCGCCGGTGCAACCCGGGGGTGCTGTCGCTCGACGGCGCGGGTCACGGCGCCATGAGCGGAAAATCGGGAGCCGGGCGAAGGCCGTCCCAGGTTGGGCGAGCCGGAAGCTCGCGCCACCGTGGCCATGCCCTTAGGCAAGCCGCACTGGCCAAGCACGGAGTGGAGTAATCTGGCTGGAATCGGTCGCAGCTTGAAACCGCGGTACGCGTCGTATCACGTCACGCGACCGCCATGGCGAATGATCATGCTTTCTGGACAACGCTGCCACTGGGACGGGGAGTGACCCTGTTGTCCCGCGATGTGCACGGTCTCGTGGCGTTCAACAAGCCCGCCGGTGTGCTCTCTCATCCCAATGCCTCGGGCGACGAGCCGCGCGCGCTGTTGCAGGCCCGCTACCAACCCGAGGGCGAGTTTTTCGAGTGGCGGAATGAAGGCGCGGCGGCGGGAGAAGTCAGCCGGCTCTGGTTGCTCAACCGGCTGGATTCGGCGACGTCCGGCGTGATCCTCGCCGCGGCCAGCGCCGAACTCGCGGCCGAAATCCGCGCCCACTTCAAGCGGAAGCAGGTGCGCAAGGTGTATTTCGCGCTCGTTTTCGGCGGGCCGCATGCGGCGGCGGACGTCTGGCGCGACCGGCTGGCGGTCGAAAAGCGGGGCGGCCGGATCCGCACCACGGCGCACGCCGGTCACGTGCCGGCGGAGTGCGCGATGGCGGTCGTGCGCCGGGGCGCGCAGGAGCCGCGGCTGACGTTGCTCCGGCTCGAGCCGCGGACTGGGCGCAGCCATCAATTGCGCGTGCAGTGCGCGAAGCGCGGGTGGCCGATCGTCGGCGATCAGACGTACGGCGACTTCGCCCGCAACCGGGAGTTTGCGAAACGCGCCGGGACGAAACGGCTGTTCCTGCACTCGCGGGAAACCGCGTTCGCGTACGAGTTTCACGGGCGGAGAGCGGAGTTTTCCGCCGTCGCGCCGCTGCCGGAGGAGTTCGAGAAGTTCCTTTGACAGGGGCGGGGGAATGGGCGGAATGCTGACGATTCGCGTCTGGCGGACCGCCCGGCGCTCTTCGTCATGATCCTCCCGAAATCCACCCGCCTCACGTCCGAACAGCTTGCTGAAGTCACGGCCATCGTGACGGAGTTTGGCTGCAAGATCCAGCCGATCATCGGCGCGGTGCGGTCGATCTACGCGATCGTGGGCGACGAGCGCGACGAGTTGATGATCAACCGGCTCGAGGGCCTGGAGTACGTGGAGCGCATCGACCGGATCCAATCGCCGTTCAAGCTGATGGATCGGCGCTCCGACCTGGCGACCCATCGCATCAAGGTCGCGGGCGTCACGTTGGGGACCGAGTTGTTCGTCATCGCCGGCAACTGCACCATCGATCCGAAGACCCCGAATTTTTTCTACGAAACGGCCGCAGCGGTGAAGGAAGCGGGCGCGAACATGATCCGTGGCGGCGTCTGGAAACCGCGCACGAATCCGTATTCATTCCAAGGAGACGTGAAGTCCCTGGATATCCTGATGGAGGGCTCGCGCCGGACCGGGCTGCCGGTCGACACCGAGGTCATGGAGGAGGCGCACATCAAGCTCGCCCTCGACGCGGGCGTGACCTGCCTGCAGGTCGGCGCGCGCAACGCCCTCAACTACTCGCTCCTGCGCGCGATCGGCCGGGCGGTCGCGGAGCATCACGCCACCGTGGTCCTGCTCAAGCGGAGCATCCACATGGGGCCGATCAACGAGTTCATCTCCGCGGCCGAGTACATCGCGGCGTTCGGCAATCCCAATGTCATCCTGTGTCCGCGCGGCACCACACCCACGCTCGAAGGTTATCGCAACCACCCCGACGAGAGCATCACGCCGCTGCTGAAGGAGAAGACCTGGGCGCCCGTGATCGTCGATCCGTCCCACTCGGTCGGCAAGGCGTCCTATGTGCCGGCGTGCGCGCTGGCGGCGGTGGCGTACGGAGCGGACGGGCTTTGCATTGAGGCGCACGTGAATCCGAGTCACGGCATCGGCGACGACCCGAAACAGGCGCTCACGCCCGAGGTGCTCGCGACGACGATCCGGCAGGCGAAGGCGCTGTGGGTGCTACGGCGCGGGGCGTGAGGGCGAAATGCCGTTTGTTGTAGGCGGGGTGCCCTCACCCCGCGGGGAACGGATTTCGCGGGGTGGGGGCACCCCGCCTACAGGAAGCTGAGTTGCGCGGCGTCCTCGGGCGCGGCGGTGATCTTCGTCCGCGGTTTCGCCCGGTGCGCGAGCGAGGAAGCCATGACGTCGTCG
>JAEUHA010000203.1 GCA_016793535.1 Opitutaceae bacterium
CGAAGTCACCCGCGACATTGGCGTGCTTGCTCCAATGGCCGCGAAACCCCTCGAGGATGTCACCGGGCTTCAGGCCGAGCCGCGCAAAATTATAGTCGGGCCCCGGCAGCGGATAGAGCGCGAAGAGCAGCCAGTAGCCGACGAGGATCGCGGCCATCACGGTGAGCTGGGTGCGAAACGGCCGATTGAGCAGCAGGAAGACGAACACGTAGCCGAGCCCGATCTGCGTCAGCACATTCAGGAAGCGCGAGTGCTGCGCCATCAGCGCGGTGCCGATCGCGCACAACACCAGGGCCCGGATCACCGCGTGGCCGAGCTGACGGCGGTACGGGTCGCCGTCCCGCTGCCGGCGGGCGAAGGAGAACGGCATCGCCACGCCGACCATGAACATGAACGACGGCATGATGAGGTCCCAGAGGACGCCCCATTCCCAGGCCGTATGCACAAATTGGTTACCGATGTCGGCCCAGGCCGTGTCGGGAAACTTGCGCGCCATCTGCACGGTGCCGAAGCCGGCCGACGCCAGGAGGAACACGATGAAGCCCCGGTAGGCATCCAGGGACATGAGCCGGCCCGACCCGGCCGGCGACGGGGCGGCCCCGGCCTGCGGCAACGGGCTCCCGGATACAGTGGCGGGCGCTGGCGCGGATTCGGTCGACATGGAGCGGGCGGCGGACATCAGTCGAGCTGCGGCGGTACGTTGCCGAACAGCCAGGGTTCGCCGGGCTTCTTCAGGGGCGGCGGCTCGGGCGCCTTGCCCGGTTTCATCGCTTTGATCAGCTCCACGCCGGTCTCCGCGAACTGCCGGCCGGCCGAGACGTCGAGATTGCTGTACGACGTCAACCGCGTTTCGTAGCCGCCGCCGCGCGGACCGAAGGCCTCCTCGGTCGGGACGTAGCCGACGCAGCCGTTCGCCAGCTCGACCGGAAACGTGAACGGGAACGGACTGCGCTGTTTGATCTCCAGGCCGTATTCCACGAAGTACTCCGCGGGATTGCTGACATAGACGGCGGGCCCGACCTGGATCGCCTGCACCTCCACCTCCACCGCCCGTTGAGTCCGCACCAGGAAATCGGTCATCAGCGTTTCCTTCGCAAAGGTCCACGCCGTCTGCGCCGGCACGCCCGGCTTCTTGCCCGCGGCGATGATCGCGCGGGCCCGCTCGACGTTGGCGGCGGACGGTGCGCGCCGGTCGATCGTCCAGACCTTCGCGCGCACATCCAACGGCACGTCCGCGCCGCGCTCCGCCGCGAGCAGCACCTTGACCGCCTCGGCACCCACCCGGCCGCCGACGATTTCCATCCAGCGGGCTTCGGACGGACGCTCGAAACGCGCAAACGGGTCAATCTTGGAAATGTCACCGCACGCCCCCGCCAGGTAAACCACCGGCGCCTTGCTGTAGAACGCCCCCTGGATGGTGCGCTCGAGATGATAGACCCAGTTCGCGGAGATGCCGTCCGGTATGACGTTCGTGTGGCACGCGAAGTTCACGATCGAACCGAGCAACCGACCCTCGAGGTCCCAGGCACCGATGACACCGACATCCGGATCGATCGGCCCGGCCGGCGCGACGTTGTCGGGATTGCCGACGCCTGGATTCGTCCACGTCTGGCCATTCTTCATGCGCACGCGGCGATTGAAGCCCACCTTGTCCTCGCGCCCGTTGCCGAACCCGAGTTGCGCCGGTACGACCGCTGCGGACGCCGCGGCAACGGCCGCGACGATCTGCGCCGTGACGTGCTTGAGGTACTCGGGGTCTGCAGCGGACGACTGCTCGTACGCGAGCTGGCGAATCTCGGCGCCGGCCTGGTCGTATTGTCCGGGCTGCACCATGCCGGTGGGCCCGGACGAATGGGAGTGCGAGGCCGCGATCATCACGGCGGCGGCGGGAATCTTCGTCACGCGCGCGATCTCCGCGCGTGCCTCCTGCACCACTTTCCGGTCGATCATCAGCGCGTCGAGCCCCACGAGGGCGACCGTCTTCGTGCCATCCGCGAAGACCGCGGCCCGGACCTTGCAGGGATCGAGCAACTGGCGGTGAAACGCCTTCCCATAACCGCCGGGCCGCTCCTGGCCGATCTGTGGCGTGATGTCGCGTTCGGCGAAGCCGGCCTGGATGGCGGCGGAGGCGGCGGCCGGAAGGACCAGCGCCAGTGCGCAACGCCAGGCGAGCAGGACGCAGATCCTCCTGGGAGCGCGGACGCCCTCGTCCGCAACCTTCGATCCCGCGGACGGGGCCGTCCGCGCTCCCAGGAAGGGCTCGACAAGGACAACCCGGGCGTGGTCGGAAAACTTCATTGCGACATCAGCGATACAAGGGGACTCGCGACGGATGAGGCGCGGTGGGATTGCCAGTGAAGAGAACACGCTCCGTTTTGTTGGCAACAGATTACACTGTTGCACGCCGCATGCCATCGGGCCGAACGTAAACCTTCCCGTCAGGGCCCACCTCCTGGCGTAACGGTTCGTGCCCGCCGGATCAGAAAGTACCTTTCACCCCCAGGGCGAGCGCGACGCCATACTCCGATCGGCGCCATTGCCGCGCGTAGCCGGGCGTCGTGGAACCGTAACGCAGGATCGTCTGCGGCACATTGAACACGTTGTTGGCATTCGCGACGACCGAGATGCGCGGACTCACGCTGTAGATGAAGTTCAGGTCCAGATTCGTCCGGGCCTTGAAGAACTCGTAGCCGTCCGGACCGTACAGCGGCTGAGCCACGCGCCGGTCGCGACCGCGATGATTCCACTTGGCGAGAAAGGTCACGCGCTGGCGGCTGAACGAGAATCCCCAGTTCGCCGTCTTCGGAATAAAGCTCGTGAAGGACGCGCCCTGCCCACCCTCCAATTCCAGCTTCGTGATATTTCCGAAGACCGCGAAGTAGCGCCCCCAGGCACCGATCATCCGCAGCGACTGCCGAACATTGATTTCCGCTCCCCGGATGCGCGCCGAGCCTGAATTGAACTTGGACGCGAGATTCCAGCCGATGTAGCGGGAATCAAGGCCGACGGCCTCGAGATCCTCCGCGGTCGCCAGGCGCACTTCATCGCCGAAGAAATTCTGGATCTCCTTCGCGAAGATGCCGCCGCTGAGCACGCCGCCGGTCGAATGGTAATACTCGAGCGACAGGTCATAGTTGTCGGCGGTCCACGGCTGCAGGCCGGTGTTGCGCACGGTGATCGTCCCCTTGGCAATGGTCGGGTCGGCGATCTGATCGGCGCCCAGGTCGAGTTCGTTGATCGTGGCACTCGGAATGATGTCGGTGAACGCCGGCCGGCCGTAGGTCCTCGCGTACGCGACGCGCGCCAGGAGGTTCTCGGTGAACTGCCAGGAGGCGTGGAGACTCGGGTAATATCCGTCGTAGGTCCGGCGGGCCTTGTACGCCCGTTCCAGGCGAACCAGCCGCAGTTCCTCCATCGAGCCCGCCAGCCCGGCCTCCGGACGGCGAATGCGGGCCCCCTGGGCATTGCGGGCAAACGATCCGTCGGCATTGCGGAGAAACACCGCGTTGGGATCGAACAGCAATCCCTCCCCCTTGTCCGTGGTCTCCTCGCGCCTGACTCCGGTCAACAGCCGCAGCTTGTTCGAAAACAGCCGGATGTCCGCCTGCACGAAATACGCGTCGACCGCCTCCGCGATATACTCGGAGTTCGTGATGCGGAAATTCTCCGCCGCCACCACCTGCGCCGGCGTCTGCGCGAACAGGCGCGGATTCTCCTGGAAGGCGCTCCACGCGCGGCTCGGCGAAATCCACGGCACGTTCCGGAACCCGTAGTGGGAATCCTGATTCACGTACACCTGCATGAGGAAGGGCGCCGCCGGATCCGCCGTGGCCGCGTTGCCGTCCGGCCCGAGGTAGTTCCACGTCAGGTTGCCGCGGCGCGCGTCGAGCGTCTGCTCGCGAAAGGCTCCTCCCACCTGCAGCGACGCCGGGAAGGGCAGGAACGGGAGCCGGCGCAGGACGCTGAGGTTGGCCGCCCGCATGCCGCCCCGGTTCTCCACCGGGGTGTCCGTGGCCGTGGTGGAAACGTAATTGGAAATGTCATACAGATCGACCGCCGTGCCGGCATTGTTCGCCGCCTGGATGGTGCCGGGCCGGATGGCGTTGATCTGCCCGAGGGAAACCCGGACCGGGCTGGCGAAGTTGGCGGAGATGCCGCCAAACATCCCGTGCTCGAGGTTGGCCCGGTAGATCTCGGACACCGAGCGGTTGACGCCTGCCTCGATCCGCCAGGTGCCGTCGTCGTGCCGGAGGTTCAGGCCGACGTTGGAGCCGCTGCCCCCGTACGTCTGGCCGCCGCCATTCATCGTCACCGATCCACGCCCGGTGGCGCCGTTAACGAAGTCGGGCCCGAACTGCATCGGGACGCCCCCGGCGACCGCCGATGTGCCGACCGTGCCCGGACTGAACGTCCACGTCAGCGCCCCGATGTAGTTCTTGTAACGGCTGAGCTGGCTGTTGAACGAAAGCACCGCGTGCGGAGTCAGGCGCCAATCGGCATTCAAGCTCAGCGTCCGGCGGATCTGCGTGCGGGGAGAATCGATCAGGGCGTACGACTGCAGGTACGGCCGGTCGAACGACGCGCCGGTGCCGGTGCCGGCGCCCGAGTAGGTCATCGTCGAGTGGTGCTGCTCGTTGAACCGGTGGCTCTGCATCCCGGCGACGACGATGCCGAAATTCTTGCCCAGCGGCAGGGTGTAGTCGAAATCGAAACCCGCGAGAACCTTCCGGGTGTTCTGGTCACCGTTGGTGTGGGGCGTCTCGTCCAGCGTGAGATTCTCGTCACTGCCCGCGAGGCTCAGCCCCACGCGCAACTCCGGCTTGCTCCGTTCAAAGGCACTCTTGCTCACCATGTTCACCGAACCGCCGAGGGTGTCGGCGGGCATCGCCGGCGTGGGGACCTTGGTCACCTCCACGCGCGAGACATCGTTCATCGCCATCGTGTTGATGTTGAAATCGCGCCCGCCTCCGGCCACGCCGCCGAGGAACCACGCGCTGACCATGGGTGCGCCGTTGTTGGTGAACGAAGTCATGCCACCACCAAACCCCCGCACGGAAATGCCGATGAGTTCGGCGCCGCTGTATTCACCCGAGACGCCGGGCAGCAGCTTCAGGAACTCGCCGACGTTGCTGCCCAGGATGTCGCCTTGGGAGTCGGTCGAGACGACATTCTTGATGTTCGGGGCAAAGCGCTGCTCGTTGGTCGCGACGGCCGTGGCGTCGGCCTCCTTCTCGGAGCTGACCACAAACGGATTGATCCGAACCACGTTGGGATCGGAGCCATAGCGGGCGACGCTGGTGAGCTCGACATCCCGATCGGTCGTCTTGCCCGCCACGAGCTCGACCGGAACCCGCTGCACGTCGAGATCGGTGTAGAAAACTTCGAGCACCACGGGACCGGCCGCAAGATTGACGAGCCGGAACGCGCCCGACTGGTCGGTGAACGTGGCGGCATCGGTGCCCGCGACACTGACGCGCGCGTTATTCAGGTACTGGCCGGTGATGGCATTCTTGACGCGACCCTGGATCGCGCTGGTTTGGGTCGCGGCGCGGGCGGCGGAACCGCTGTCGGCCGCCGTGACGAGGGCAGGAATCGAAGTCCACCCCAGGCAGACGACGAGAAACGTAGCGTGGATGCTGCGGTGCATGTGAGGATCGCGGTGCGTGGATTTACCAGGTCGGAGCAACTCGCCAGAGTCGCTGCGGCTGAAAAGTATTATAGAGGGCCCTCAGGCGGTGGTCCATGCGATCGCGTCCCGAATGGCTTTAGGTTTTGTCCCGCCGAGCGAGCCACCGATGATCATCGTGGGTCGTCGGGCTCACAGGCTCCAGCCGGGGCGATAGTCGTAGTGCAGCAGCGCATTGGCCGCCGGGTGATTCGTGACGCGCATCGCCGCGCTGTCCCAGTTCAGCTTGATGCCACCGAGGCGGACACTGATCAGGCCGAGCAGCAGCGCCTCCGTGAGCACCGCGCCGAAATCGAAATGCGACCTTGTCGCCGAACCGGTGCGACAGGCCTCGAGCCACTCCTGATGATGGCCCACCGAACGGGGCAGCGTCTTGGGCGGCTGCTTGTACGCCCGCATGCGCGCCTCGGGCAGGAGCCGAGGACTGCGTCCACCCCACCCCTCGACGAGCATCTTCCCGCGATCGC
>JAEUHA010000406.1 GCA_016793535.1 Opitutaceae bacterium
GCCAGGTCATCACGCCCTCGCTGTCGAAGACGTTGTTCACATTCAGGTTGATCGAGCGGGTGCGCGAGATGGTGTAGCCGGCGGTGAAGTTGAACTGGTTGAAGCGGGGGAGCGTGATCACGTTCGCGATGTTGCCGGCGCGCTCGCCCATGTGGCGCCAGGAGAGGTTGGTGAACCAGTCGCGCGCGCGGTAATCGAGCGTCGTGTTGAGGATGAAGTCGGGATTGTTGTCCGACGGCTTGCCCGAGAAATCGAGGTAGCTGTCGTCATCGCGGCCGTTCACGCCCGCGACGAACACCTTCCAGATCGTGTTCTCCGACTCCTGCACCGTGAACACCGAACGCACGCGCAGCCGCTCGGTGAACCGGTACTCGCCCTCGAGCTCGAGACCATACGACGTCACCATGTTGTAGATCGGATCGGGATAGTACGGCGTGGTGCCGTCGGCCTCGGTCGCCTGCGGGTTGCTGTTGATGTTGCCGAGCCGGCTCCAGAACGGCGTGGCGGTGAGCGTGAGTTCCTTCCGCTTCCACCGGTATCCGATCTCCCACTGCTCGACCGACTGCGGCTTCGGCCGGAGGTTATCGAGGCGGAACTGCGACGTGTAGTTGCGGAAGAACGCGTAGTCGGGCGCCTTCTCGCCGTCGGCGTAGCGGACGTAGAACGAATTGTCGTTGTTGATCACGAAGTTCGTCGCGACGGACCACGAGAAGCTGCGGACATTCTTGTCGTAGAACCATTTTGCGGCCGCGTTGGGCACCTGGAACCGGTTGTCGTACATCGTGTACGGGTCGCCGTCGGCGCCGCCGTAGGTCGGGTCCCAGTTGCCGCGCGGATTCTGCGAGCCGGTCTGGTTGAATCCCTTCACGACGAAGTTCTCGCTGCGGAAGCCCCAGTCGATGCCCCAGCGCGGGTTGATGTCCCACTTGTGGCCGAAGAAATAGGCGAACTGCCGGGCGATGCCCTCGTCGCGGGTGTAGCCGACGCCGAGCGCGGTGAAACCCTCGGGATTGGTGAGCTGGACGGGGCGGCCGCCCCAGGCGGTGACGCCGGCCAGCGTGGCCGCGGGCGTGCCGGCGGGGGCCGTGGCGGCGGTGGCGGGTATCCACACGATGGACACGGGCTCCGGTTGCTCGACGAGCGGCGAAGCCGTGCGGCCGCCGCTGCTCTGCCGGTCGGAAATCCCGGCGTAGCCGAAGTAGCCGCCGGCGGTGAACGTCATGTTCTGGAAACGCTTCGTGATCGAGAGTCGCTCCATGATCTCGTCCATGTGCTCGTTCGCGACCCGCCCGTTGTTCGTCCAGAGCGCGCTCGGCAGGATCTGGTTGTTGGGCAGGCTGGCGAAGCGGACGATCTGGCCCGGGTGCGAGAGCGCGTTGGCGTTGACGGTGTACGAGCCGTTCGAGGTGACCTCGGCGAGCACGGCGCCGGTCCGGCGGTCGGAGAAACGGTAGAGGCCGGGCGGGACGCGGCCGTTGAGCGCGGCGCCGCCGCCGCTGAACTGAATGCCCATCGTGCTGAAGAAATTCGGCCACTCGAGGCTGCGCGGCGTCACGCCCGAGCTCGAATTCCAGTCGGCCCAGTTGCGGCTGAACTTCACATTCTGGTTGATCGACCAGCCGTCGCCGAACTCGTGCTTCCACTCGACGCCGGCGTAGCGCTGGCGGGAGCGCACGGCGTCGGTGGTGTCGAACGTGGCGAACTGGTTGTCCGCCTCGCGCGGATACTGATGGGAGCTCTTCGGAAACAGGTTCGTGCTGAAACGGCTGAGGCCGGGGTACTGCTTCGGGTCCTGCGGATCGCGGGCGAGCAGGTACTCGTACCAGTGGTTCCGGTCGTCCATGTACTTGCCGTAGACCTTCACGGAGCCGCTGCCGTAGTCCTTGAACAGGTTCCCGCGCAGGACGAACCCGTTGTTCATCGGGTAACCGATCGCGGGCCGGTGGCCCTCGGCGTAGCGGTAGAAGCCGCCGAAGCTGTAGGCCCAGCCCCGGCCGAGCGGACCGCCCACGACGCCGTCGAGCCGGTAGTGCGGCGATTCGCGGCCCTCGAGGCCGTAGCGACCGCGGAGTTCGCCGCCGAAACGGGACGGACCGACGCGGGAGATGTAGTTGAAGGCGCCGCCGGGTGAGTTCGACGACGTGATCGACGCGCTGCCGCCGCGGACGGCTTCGACGCGCTGCAGCGTCGCATCGGGGCGGTTGAAGTACGACGCGTTGTAGTTGCCGAACGCGATGTTCGTGATCGGCAGGCCGTCCTCCTGCATCGAGACGTAGTACTGGCCGGTCGCACCGTCGGAGCTGTCGGCCGAGATGCCGCGCGAGTAGACCATGCCGCGGATCTCGCCGAGCGACGAATTGACGAACACGCCGGCGACATTGAGCAGCAGGTCGTCCGCGCTGAGCGGCACCTGCTCCGCGACGGTCGCGGCGTCGACCATCGAGATCGCGGTCGTGGCCTTCTTGGTCTCGGTGGCATTGAACACGCCGGTCACGACGAAGTCCTCGAGCTTGACCGCATCGGACGTCGGCGGGGCGACCGGGGCAGCCGGGGCCACTTGTGCTGCGGCGGGTGAAACCAGCGCGCCAACCAGGATGAGCAGCGGGGTGACAGGGGGGGAGGGTTTCATGGTGCGAAAGGGGGTGCGCTCAGAAACGTCCGCTCACGCCGAGCGTGACCGTGGTGCCGGTGAGGCTCGTGCTCTGCATCTGGTCCGGGATGCCGCGGTAGCGCGCCTGCGGCTCATTGAAGAGGTTGTCGATATCGACCGTGACGTTCAGCACCGGACTGACCTGGTAGCCGAAGCCGAGCGTGGTGATCACGCGTTTGAACCGGTACAGGTTCCGGCCGAGGCTGGCGGCGGAGTAGGTTTGGAGATGCTCGCCGGTGTAGTTGACGAGCACGCGGGTGCTGAAGCCGCGGTGCCGCCAGGAGAGGTTGGCGTTGGCGGTGCGCGGAATGAAGCCGGCGACCTGTCCGGTCGAGAGGTTCGTCGTGCCGCCGAAATTGCCGTGAGTGTCGAGCAGGGTGTAGTTCGCGCCGACCGCGAGTCCGCGCAGCAGGCCGGGCAGGAACGTGAGCTGCTGCTGGTAGCTGAACTCCCAGCCCTGCACGGTGGCGCTGCCGGCGTTGGCCGAGGTGAGCTGGGTGAAGCCCGCGTACTCGCCGTTGTAGCCGTTGTCGGCGCCGGTGCCGATCGTGCCACTGACGATGCCAGCGACGATGTAGTCGCGGATCGACTTGTGGAACCAGCCGACCGAGAGGTTGCCGACCGGCTCGAAGTAGTAATCGAGCGTGAAGTCCCAGTTCTTCGCCGTCTGCGGCAGCAGGCTCGGGTTGTTGGTCGTGAGCGTCTGGTTGTTCTCGTTGATCGTCTCGTTGGGCAGCAGGTTTGAAAGCGGGGGCCGGCCGAAGCTGGTCGACCAGCTGAGCCGGGCCTTCAGGTTGGGCGTGACATCATGCGTCAGGTGCGCGCTGGGAAACGATTTCGTGTACTCGCCCTGCAGCTTGCGGCGGGTGCCGGCGTAGTCGCGCGCGGCCGATCCGACGGGATCGGCGGTCTGTTGCGCGGCCGTGCTGCCGGTGCGCGCGCGGACCCAGCCCCAGCTTTCCGTCTCGGTCTTCTCGGTGCGGACGCCGGTGAGAAATCCGGTCCGCCCGTAACGCGCCTGCGCCATCACGTAGCCGGCCGTGATGAATTCGGACACGCCGCGCGTGCCGGTGTACTTGGTCTGTTCGCGGAAATAGAGATCCTCCCGCCAGAGCGCCGGGTCGATCGGGTTGCGCTCGCGGATGAACTGCGCCGACTCCCAGCGCGGCAGCGCCAGCCCGGTCTTGCGCTGGTCGAGCGTCACGATCGTCGGGTCCGCCGGCAGAGGGGCGGCCCCGATGTGGCTCCACCGGCGGGCGGCGCTGGTGTCGTCGGCCTTCGTGTGCCGGAACTTGAATCCGGATTTCAGATACAACGGGAACGCCGCGGGCAGCGTGTAGCGCGCGTCGCCGCTGGCCTCGCCGACGCCGATGTTGTTGCCGGCATTGGCATTGGTGAAGCCGTTCGGCGCGACGCGGTAGTTCGCGGGGTTGGTGAAATCCGGGCCCGCGGTCTGGGTCAGCCGGGGAAACAGGTCCGACTGCGTGCGGTCGAGGATCCAGCCCACGCCGGTGAGACGGTGGACCAGCGTGCCGGACTCGCCGCCGTTGCCGGAGTTGATGTGCGTCTGGCTGTAGCGCGCGCCGTACTCGAGCTGCAGCGGGCCGTAGACATGCTCGGCGCCGGCGTCGAGGTGGCGCAGCCGGTTCCACGTCGTGACCATGCCGGCGGTGATGTCGATGGTGGATCCGGCGACGGGGCGCACCTCCGTGATCCGGCTCGTGTAGCCGGGGAGAATGCCGGCGGTGCCGGTGGTGCCGACCGTCTGCGCCGTGAACGCGCGCAGCTCGAGCGTGCGGCGGTCGGTGACGTTGGTGTCGTTGTAGATCGTGTTCAGCCGGAGCTTCGTGTGCGCCGAAAGCCGGTAGTCGACCTTCAGGTTGAGGCTCCATTGCTTGCGGTTCGCATAGAAGTCGGTCGTGCGGTAGTCCCAGAGATACGCGGGCTGCGCGGTGGTGTTCTGGAAATCCCGGGTCGTGATGAAGTACGCGACGACGTTCTCGCTGTAGAAGAGGTTGAACGAGACGCCCAGGTTGCGCTCGCCGCCGAAGGCGTCAAAGAGCTGCTGGTGGGCGACGTTGATCACCGGGTGCACGCGGTGCTGCTCGCGCTCGGGCACGTGCTGGGTGAAGGGCGGCGCGATGCGGGCGCCGACGCTGTACGTGGTGCGGCGGCGCTCGCGCAGGTTGAGCGGCGAGCGGCTGCGCAGGTTGATCGTGCCGCCGAGCGAGTCGGCGCCCTTGTCGGGCGTGTGGCCCTTGATGAGCTCGAGGCTCTCGAGCATCGTGCCGCTGAAATTGTTCAGCATGGTGTTCCGGGCCATGCCGCCCTGGCCCGTGAGCTGGCCGCCGTCCAGCGTGATGCTGTTGAGCCCCGGACCCATGCCGCGGATGGTGAACCCGGTGTAGGTGCCGCCGTCGTCGGGATTGCCCGCGATGCCGGGCAGCCGGATGGCGACCTCGGCCGCGTTGAGGTTGGGCAGGTTGCCGAAGGAGTCGGACGCCACGACGTTCTTCACGTTGTCGGCGTTGCGCTGGGCGGTGATCGCCGCCGCCGCGCCCTCGCGCTCGCCGGTGACCTTGAAGGCATCCAGTTTGTAGATACCGGTCGTGAGGTCGAAGTTGCGCGTGACCGTCTGGCCGGCGCCGACGGCGACCTGGGCGCGGGCGGCGTCGAGCCCGGTGTAGGTGACGACCACCTCGATCGTCCCCGCCGGCAGGGAACCCAGGACGTAGCGGCCGGTGTTGTCCGTCAGCGCCACCTGTCCGGTCTGCGGCACCTCGACCCGCGCCCCTTCGAGCAGGTTGCCGGTGGCGAGGTTGCTGACGGTGCCGCTGAGCGTGGCGGTGCCGCCGGATTGCGCGGCGAGCCGCGGGACAAGGACGGCGGCGAGCAGGAGCAGGCCGGCGAGAAGCGGTCGCGGCGGGGTAGGGTGGGACATTAGGTAGGGAACGCTGGGGAAACAGTCGGAGCGAAACACGGAAGGAACGATGCGGCCGGGGGCGGCCGCGCTCCCACGGGCGATCGGATCAGAAGCGGCCGTTGACGCCGAAGGTGATCGTGGTGCCGGGGTAGTTGAAGTATTCCATGTTGTCCGACACGCCGCGGTACCGCCGTTGCGGGACGTTGGTGAGGTTGTCGATGTCGACCGTGAAGTTCAGCCACGGCCGGTATTGGTAGGCGAAGCCCAGGTTGATCAGGGTCCGATCCAGCCGGTAGAGATTCCGGGCGGAGGACGTGGCGTTGTACGCCTGCAGGAAGGTGCCGGCGTAGTTCACCAGCACGCGGGCGCTGAAGCCGCGGTACCGCCAGTTCAGGCTGGCGTTGGCGGTGCGCGGCACGAAGCCCGGGACCTCGCCTTTCTCGCGCCGGCCGGTGCCGCCGAAGTCGCCGTGGGTGTCGAGCAGGGTGTAGTTGACGAGCCCGCTCAGGCCCTTGAGCACGCCGGGCAGGAAGGTGAACTGTTGCTGGTAGCTGAACTCCCAGCCTTGCACGACGGCGGTGCCGGCATTGGCCGTAGTGAGGATCGTCCAGCCGGGATACTCACCGTTGAAGCCGTTGTCGGCCCCGGTGGCGATCGTGCCGGATTCGATGCCGCTGACGATGAAGTCGCGGATTTCCTTGTGGAACCACCCGATCGAAAGGTTGCCGACGGGTTCGAAATAGTACTCGAGCGTCGCGTCCCAGTTCTTCGCCGTCTGCGGGAGCAGCGCCGGGTTGTTGATCGTGAGCGTCGACCGGCCGCCGAAGTTGGCGTTGGCCTCGTTGGGCGTTTCGCCGGGGGCGAGGTTGCCGAACGGCGGGCGCCCGAAGCTCGTCGACCAGCTCAGGCGGGTCTTGAGATTCTGCGTCCAGTCATGCCAGGCGTGCACGCTGGGAAACGCCTTGGTGTACTCGCCATCGGTGCGGCGGCGGTTGTTCGCGTAGTCGCGCGTGGCGGCTCCGACCGGGTCGGCGGCCTGTTCCGCCGCGGTGCTCAGCCGGCGGGCGCGGACCCAGCCCACCGATTCGTTCTCGGTCGTCTCCCAACGCACGCCACCGAGGAAGCCGGTGCGTCCCGCCCAGCCGTCGCGGCCCAGCTTGCCCTGGGCCATCGCGTAGGGCGCCGTGACCGTCTCGATGACCTTCCGGTAACTCGTGTACTTCGTCGTCTCGCGGAAATAGAGGTCTTCGCGCCAGATCGTGGGATCGATAACCTCGCGGGCGCGGATGAACCAGGAGGCCTCCCACTGCGGGATGTTCCGGCCGGTCTTGACCTGGTCCATCGTGATGAGGTTGGGATCATGCGGCAGCGGACCCGTGCCGGTATAGC
Organism: Opitutaceae bacterium; assembly: GCA_016793535.1. Taxonomy (GTDB): domain Bacteria; phylum Verrucomicrobiota; class Verrucomicrobiia; order Opitutales; family Opitutaceae; genus ER46. Next base: position 6,963 of record JAEUHA010000406.1, read on the forward strand.
TCCAGCGGCGCGAGGCGCTGCGCACGCCCACTTCCTGCTCGCGCCAGTGCACGCCGGCCTTGGCGAAGATCGGTGCCGTGATCGGCAGCGTGTAACGCACATCGAGCCGGCTCTCCGCCACCTCGTGGATCTGCTTGTCGTTCTGGTTGGAGAGACCGTTGGCGGTGGGGCGATAGTTGGCGGGATTGGTGAAATCCAGGCCGCCGTTGGGCAGGAAGCGCGGGAAGAGGTCGGACTGGGTGCGGTCGAGGATCCAGCCTGTGTTCGAAATCCGGTTGGTGAGCACGCCGCCCTCGCCGTTGCCGATGTTGATGTGGGTTTGCGTGAAGCGGGCGTTGAACTCGACCTGCCAGGAGCCCTGCTGGTGCTCGAGGCCGAAGTCGGCCCGGCGGAGCCGGTTAAAGAAATTGTTCGGGCCCGTCATCGTGACATCGATCACGGAGTTGGGAACCGGGCGCACCGTCGTCACCCGCGATGTGTAGCCGGGCGCGATGCCGGCGCCGGTGTTGGCGGCGGTGTTGAGCGCGGGATCGAAGACGACCTGGTTGGTGGTGGCATTGACGTTGTACTGGCGGCGGTAGACTTCCGAGTGGTCGATGTACGTCGCGAGAAAGGAGAGTTTGGTCGCCGGAGTGAGGCGGTAGTCGGCTTTGGCGGTAATGTTCTTTTGCCGGCGGTGATTGTAGAGATCGCTGGTCAGGTAGCTCCAGAGAAAGGCCGGCGAGGTGTTGGTATTCTGAAAATCACGCTGGGTGAAAAACGAACCGATCGCGGTCTCGCTGTTGAAGAGCGTGACCGAGACGCCGAGGTTGCGGGTGCCGCCGAAGACGTCGAAGACCTCCTGGTAGCCGAGGTTGATGAGGCCGTGCAGCCGGCGCTGCTCGCGAATCGGAATCTGCTGGGTGAACGACGGAGCGAGCCGGCCGGAAAGCGTGTAGGTGATGCGACGCTTTTCCCGCATCGAGAGCGGCGAACGGCTCTTGAAGTTGATCGTGCCGCCGAGCGAATCGGCGCCCTTGTCGGGCGTGTGGCCCTTGATCAGCTCCACCTGCTCGAACATCGCCCCGGTGATGTTGTTGACGAAGATGGAGCGGTTCATGCCGCCCTGGCCGGTCATGAGACCGCCGTCCATCGTGACCTGGTTGAGGCCGGACGCCATGCCGCGCACGGTGAAGCCCGACAGATTTCCGCCGGCGTCGAGTTCGCCATAGATGCCGGGCAGCCGGATCGCGACTTCGCCGGCGTTCATGTTGGGCAGATTGCCGAACGAGTCGGTCGCGGCGACGTTCTTGAGGTTCTCGGCGTTGCGCGCGGCCGTGATCGCTGCGGCGTCGCCTTCCCGCTCACCGGTGACCTTGAAGGCTTCGAGCTTGTAGATGCCGGTCGTCAGATCGAAGTCCTGGGCGACCCGCTGCCCGGCCACGATGGTCACGGAGCGGCGCACGGTATCGAGACCGATGTAGGAGACGACGACTTCCTGCGCTCCGGCGGGCAGGTCGGTGAGGACGTAGCGGCCGGTCTCATCGACGACGGTGGCGCGTGCGAGCTGCGGCACCTCCACCTTGGCGCCCTGGAGCAGATTGCCCGTGGCGGAATTACTGACCGTGCCGGAAAGCGTGCCACCCGCGTCGGCGGCGCGGGCGAACGAGAACAGGGTAAACGCGAGGCAGACAGTTGCGCCGAGTCGGCTGAGGTAGGTCATGGTAGGGGTTTGCGGTGGAGCGGCCTGTCCCCCGGCCGCTCACTGGACTGAGAGGATAGGGGGATCTGCTCCGTCCCTATCCAGCGGCCTGGGGACAGGCCGCTTCGCCTTACGGCAGCGTCTTCAACTGCACATTCTTGAACTGCACGGTCATCGGGGGACCGACATGGAGCTGCAGCGCGATCACGCCGGATTTCGGCGCGTTCTCGGCGTCGGCGTCGGTGACGTCGGCCGTGAGCTTGCCGTTCAGGAAGTGTTGCACGTGGTTTCCTTGGGCGACGATCCGAAGTTCGTTCCACTCGCCGAGCTTGTAGATGGCGAGGATGTCGGCGGGCGCGGACGGTGTGCCGAGCTTGTCGACCTTGGCCTTCTGCTTGCCCTTGGCGTCCTTGGACGTGCCGGTGATGCGGATCTTCTCTCCGGGGCCCATGACGATGCCGCGGCCCTTTTCCTCGTAGAGCATGCCGGCGTACTTGCCGGTCGAGTCGATGTCGGCCTGATACCCGCCGACCGAGAAGCTCGAGGAGTCGAGCACCTTGCTGCGGTATTGGACGCCGGAGTTGGCCTGGTTACGGTCGTTGTTCGGCGTGAGCTTGAACATCAGCTTGAGCTCGAAGTTCGCCGGCTGGCCGTCCTTCCAGACGAGGAAGGTGTTCGCCTTGAGGTCGGCCTGGTTCTTGGTCTGGCCGGTGATGGCACCGTCCTGGACGGACCAGAATTGAGATAGGCCTTCCCACCCGGAAAGGTCCTTGCCGTTGAAGATCGGCTTGAAGCCGCTGTCGGCGGCCCGGGCGGGTGCGAAAAGCGCGGTCGCGGCAAGCGCGAGAGCGAGGAGGGGGAGGGGGGGATGGAGTTTCATGGGAAAGGAGTACCCCTGGGAGCGCGGCCCTCCTCGACCCCCGGGCTCGGAAATCGGGCGGGGGG
>JAEUHA010000414.1 GCA_016793535.1 Opitutaceae bacterium
TGTTCGTCCCGTCGAGTTTGGCTCTTTCAACGTTCAACCCTCAACTTTCAACTGCCTGTCTCCGTGCTCACGCGTGAAACTGCTCGGACACGATCTTGCCGTCCTTCACTTCGTAGACGCAGAGTTCGGCCATCTTCATGCGCGGCTGGCCCTTGAAGGTCACGTCGAGCGCCATCGTGCACGCGAACGACTGCGGCGCCACGATTGGTTCGGAGATCGTGAGGGCGTGCATCGTGTCGACCATGGCCACGAACTGGCGGCCCTTGGCGATGAGGTTGGGCAGGCCGGTGGTGACCTTGGGTGACATGGGGGTTTCCTGTGGCTCGATGCTGACGGCGTCGTCGGCGTACAGCTCCCGCTGCGCGGCCTCCCATTTCTGTTCACGGCAGAGGGTGACGAGGCGGCGGGCGACTTCCGGGGTGGTCATGGGATGTATCAGGCTTTGGGTTACGGTGAAGCGGCGCAGCGGCCGCGGGGAAAGAGGCCGATCTACTTCAGGCGGGCGAAGAGTTCCTCCAGGCCGGCGACGATCTTGGGCGACGCGTCGACCTCGAGACAGGCGGAGCGGGCGCGCCACGTCTCATAGCCGCCGAGCCGGTGCTGTTCCGGCGTGGGCAGGTAGCCGTGGTAGGCGTTGGCGAGGGAGACGGTGAAGGACTGGGGGTGCCGTCGCTTCAGCTCGAGGCCGATCTCCACGAAGACCTCGGCCGGGATGGCCGACACCCGCAGGTCCCCGATCTTCATGACCTGCAGCGGGGCCGATACCTGGGCGGGGAAGTCCGCGAGGAGCACGGCTTCGCGGGCATAGACTTCCTCGCTCGTCAGCATCCGCGGATACGCCTTCGAGCCCTTCATCACCACGCGGGCCTGCTCGACCGTTTCCCGGTCGGGGATGCGCAGGCCGAGCGTCACCTCGCGCTGGGCGACGCCGAGCGGGACCCAGTCGTGATGGGTCAGGGTCCGGGCCACGCGGACGACCTCCTGGGCGACGTCGTTCGCCACGAGACGGATCTGCGCGTAGGGCGGCTTGCGGGCCGGATCGCCGCGGAAATTGATGTTGTTGATGTCGCCGCTGGTGCCGTTCGCCATGAGGCCGACGAAGGGCGGATCCTGCCGGTCGGCGCCGAGGAGTTCCTGGACCCGGTCGGCGAAGGCGCCGAAGTAGTCGGCGGAAATGTGCCCCGGCCCGACGCCGCCGACATAGTGCAGCGAGTAGTTCGCGTAGAGCGCGAGCGGCCGGCCGGCGGCGTTCTGCACCGAGATGAACCATACCTGCGGGTCGGTCGGGCCGGCGGGGCGGACGAGGTTCGGGTTGCCGACCCCGGGGTTCATCTTCACCTGGTCCGAGGTGTTGCCGAAAGGATTCGCCGGCATCGTGCCCGGCTTGAGGTGCCAGCGGCGGTTGAACACGTGCTGCGGCACTTCACCGTGGCCCCAGCCGATCTTGGCCGGCGCGAGATTGTTCAGGGCGCGGCGCACGCCGTCGGCGATGCGTTGCGCGACAAACTTCTGGTAAGCGGGGTCGGGTTCGCTCTGCCCCACGGGCGTCAGCGTGCCACACGAGTGGGCGTGAGTGGCGGACATCAGCATGTTCTCCAGCGGCAGCCCGGTCGCCTGCTGCACCGCGCGCTTCGCGTCGTCGAAGATGCTCCGCTGGATGACGCAGTTGTCGACCGTCACCAGCACGAGTTTCGTCGTGCCGTCGTCGAGGGCGAGGCAGCGGGCGTGCAGCTCATCGTGGATGTGCACGGCCTTCACGTCCTGGAACCCGCCGTTGATCGACGAGCCGAGGGGCGGCGTGACGTTGCTGGTGGCGGCGCCGGCGCGGAAGACGCGCGGGGCGGCGGCGGCGGCGAGCGGGGCCGCCGCGGAGGCGAGCCCGAGCGCAAGGAGGGCGGCGAGCGGGAGGACGTGCCAGGAGGAGTGATTCATGCCGGGTGGAGCGGGGCGACGAAGTCGGGGACGGGGCGCGGGAGGCGGAGGCGGGTGGAGGACTAGGGCGTGTCTTCCCAATCGTTTGTTCCTGTCATTCTTCGCTGCGTTCAGAAGGACAAACCATTTGAGGACCCGCCCTAGCGCTTTTCCGGCAGCGCAAACGCGACGTAGGCGCCGCGGATGGGTTCCTGCGTGGCCGGGGTGAGGCCGGCCTGGGCCGACGCGCAGAACGCGAGGTACTGCCGGCCGCCGGCTTCGTACATCGCGGGGATGCCCTCGATGGCGGTGTCGAGCTCGTGCTCCCAGAGGAGCTTCCCGTTCTCGACGTCGAAGGCGCGGACCTTCTTGTCGCGGGTGCCGGTGAAGATGAGGCCCGTGGCGGTGAGCACCGGGCCGACCTTCGGGTGATGCGTACCGGTATTCCGGATACCGCGGGCGGCGAGGTGGGGGACGTCGCCGAGGGGAAGCTGCCACTTGATCGTGCCGGCGTTGAGATCGTACACGGTGAGCGTGGTCCAGGGCGGCTTGATCGCGGAGACCCCGTCGGAGGCGATCATGAAGCCGAAGGCGCTTTCGTAGCGGGCGGAGGCGTTGGGCTCCGCCGGCGGCTTCTCGTCCAGCCGGAGCAGGCAGGGCATGTCCTTGGACACGACGACCAGCGTGCCCCGCGCGGCGTCGGCCGCGGCACCGCCCCAGTTGGCGCCGCCGTTGTTGCCGGGCATCTGGATCGTGCCCCGGCGCGAGGGCGGGGTGAACATGCCTTCGTTGCGGGCCGCGAGGATGGCGTCGCGGAAGCGCGTGCGGTCCGCGTCGCTGAGATACGGGCTGAGGTCGTCGACGGTGAACGTGAGCCGGGCGAACGGCGGCGGGCTCGTCGGGAACGGCTGGGTCGGTGACACGCGCTCGTGCGGCATGTCCGTCGCCGGCACGGGCCGCTCCTCGATCGGCCAGACCGGTTTGCCGGTCTCGCGTTCGAAAACCCACACGTAGCCCTGCTTCGAGACCTGGGCGACGACGTCGATGACTCTGCCCTCGCGGCGGAGCGTGAGCAGCTTGGGCGCGGTCGGGGCGTCGTAGTCCCAGATGTCGTGGTGGACCATCTGGTAGTGCCACAGGCGTTTTCCGGTGCGGGCATCGAGCGCGAGCAGGCAGTCGGAGTAGAGATTCGCGCCCACGCGATCCGCGCCGTAGAAATTGTACTTCGCGCTCGCGGTCGGGGCGAACACGATGCCGCGTCTTTCGTCGACCGTGAACTCGGACCAGACGTTGGCGCCGCCGACGTTCCGCCGGGCGTCGGCGGGCCACGTCTCCGCGCCGGGTTCGCCGGGCCGCGGCACGGTGCGGAACGTCCACACGAGTTGGCCGGTGCGTGCGTGGTAGGCGCGGATGTCGCCCGGCGCCGAGCCGTAGCCCTGGTTGGTCGCCGATCCCAGGATGAGAAGGTCTTCGAACACCCGGCCCGGGGTCGTCGACTGGACGAGCGCGATCGCCTTGGGGTCGCGGTCGAGGCCGGCCTTCAGGTCGACGCTGCCCTGGTCGCCGAAGGAGGTGACGATCTTTCCGGTGCGGGCGTCGAGCGCGCGCAGCGCGTGGTTGCTGGCGAACAGCAGGTGCCGGTGGACGCGGTCCTTCGATTCCCAGTAATTGATGCCGCGGTTCGTGATCAGCTTCGTGTCCTGGGGCGGCCGATACGTCCAGATCTCCCGGCCGGTCGTGGCCGAGAGGGCGATGATCGAACTGCCCCGGCCCATCACGAACATCACGTCGTCGACGACGATCGGAGCGAAAAAGTACTTCTTGTCCTCCCCGATCGGATACCGCCACGCGACCTGCAGCCGGGAAACGTTCTCCCGCGTGATCTGCGTGAGCGACGAAAACTGCGCCGAATCCGCCGCGCCCCCGTGGTCGCGCCAGGTGGCGTGCGGATCCTGGGCGACGACGGAAAGGGCGGGAAGGAGCAGGGAGGCTCGGAGAACGGCGGGGATGCGTTTCACGAGGACGATTACGGCGAAACGCCGGGCTGCGCCAAACCTATTGCGAGGACTCTGGCGATCACATACCGGCCAATCTTTAGACAGGATGGCAGGATGGACAGGATGGGGAATTCAATCGCAACGAATGCATCTCGTCCCACGGGCTGACCCGGAATTCATCCTGTCCATCCTGTCTTCCGGTTGCCTTGGTTTCCCCGCTGGCCGCGGCACCACCTCACTTGTGATGCTTGAGCTTGTCGCTCTCGGTCGTGCCCTTCGCGGCGCCCTTCGGCGGATTGATCATGATGTGGGCGCGGTGGGTGCCCGGGTCCATGATCCAGGGAGCGCCGTCGGCGAGCGGGGTGAGCGGAATGCCGGTCGACTCCACGGTGGCGTAGGGAATGTAGATCACGTAACGGGTGTAGAGTTCGCTGACCTCGCCGGTGGCCTCGTCCACCTTTCCGGAGGTGACGTTGAGGATGCTCTTGTCCGGCATCGGCAGCTTGCCCGATTTCACTTCGGCTTCGCGGATCTTGAAAATCTCCGTGGCGTTCTTGCCTTCGGCGGCCAGGGCTCGCCCGCGGGCCATGAACGGTTCCAGCTCCTTGTGATAGCAGGCGACGCTGAAGCCCTTCTGTTTCGGATTATCCGCGAGGCAGACGAAGTTGTTGGTTCCCTGGCGCAGGGTGACGACCTTGCCGGCCGCGTCGTAGCCGAGGACGGTGGCGGCGGCGCGTTCGGCCGTGGGCGCGGCCAGCACCGCGGTCTTCAGCTGCCATTCCGGTGACGTGGTGTCGGCGGCGATGGCAACGGCGGCGGTGGCGGCGAGGAGAGAGGCGATCCGGAGTTTCATGGCGGGAGGATGACGGGGTGAGGGGGACGGGATGGCGGTCGGGCGGAGGATCAGCCGGCGCGGTTGGCGGGGGCATTGGCCACGGGGACGGGCCCGTACTCGCGGGCCGTCTGGATCCCCGGCTGCGGGACAGGGTAACGGCCGTCGGCTTCGGGCAGCAGCGGAGCCGGGGAGTCCGCGGTGAGCTGGTCAACGCCGGGCGCGAATTCGTGGTCGCAGTTCAGCATCTCGTCGTAGGTGATGATCCGGCCGGTGTGCGCCGCCATCCGGCCCATCGACGTGACGAGGCTGGCTTCGACGCCGCGCTTCACCTCGTTGTAGGGCTTGTCCTGACGGATGGCGTCGATCAGGTCGTCCCATTCGAGCTGATACGGACGCGGCTCGGGCTGCGGATACGCCCACGCGATGTCGGTCGGGACCTTGTTGTGCCCGCGGTAGATCCGGGCGAGGGAGGGCGCATGGCCCTTCTCCGAGATGATCGCCATGCCCTTGGTGCCGTGCGCGGTGCTCGAGTGCTCGGCGTAGGCGCCCGTGATGCAGCGCCCTTCGAGGAAGAGCTTGGCGCCGTCGGCAAAGGTGTACTCGGTCGAATAGACGTCGAAGTTCTGGTCGACGTTGTTCCCGCGATAGTGACGGCCGCCGCTCGACTGCGCCTTCACCGGCCAGGCCCCCTTCATCCAGCTGCACTCGTCGATGTTGTGGATGTAGAAATCGCTGTACGCGCCGCCGCTCGCCCAGAGGAAGCTGTGGAAGCGCTCGATCTGGTACATGAGGTCGCTCTTTTCCGGTGGCTTCGGTGGCGAGGCGAACGAGCCGACGGGCCCGTGCAGCCGGTACGCCCGCAACATGAGCAGGTCGCCGATCTGGCCCTGCTTGATCCGGTCGGCCAGTTCCTCGCGGGCGCGGCAGTGGCGGCACATGAGGCCGACCCCCACCTTCAGGTTCTTGCGCGTGGCCTCCTCGCCCAGTGCGAACATCTTCTTGCTCGTCGGCCCGTCGACCGTGACGGGTTTCTCCATGAACACGTGCAGGCCCTTCGCGATCGCGTAGGTGAAGTGCACCCAGCGGAACGCCGGCGGCGTGGCGAAGATGACGACGTCACCCGGCTTCAGCACGTCCATCGCGGCCTTGTAGGAATCGAGCCCGAGGAAGCGCCGGTCGGGCGGCACATTCAGCTTCGCCTTGTCCGGAAACTGCTTCGCCAGCCGGTCGTGCGACGCGGTCAGCCGGTGTTCGAACACGTCGGCCATCGCCACGAGCCGGATCGGGCCGCTCGTGGTCGAGAGCGCCTGCCCGGCGGCGCCGGTGCCGCGGCCGCCGCACCCGATGAGGGCGACCTGGATCAGGTCGCTGCCGGCCGCGTGCACGTGGGGCAGGGTGGCGCCGGCGAGCGCCGAAACCGCGGCGAAACGGCCGGAGCGTTTCAGGAAATCTCGACGGGCGAGCGGGGCCGGGAGCGGAGTATTCATGGTCGCACTACGGGGGTCGGGTCAGACGTGCCGTCGGATCGTCCGGCGGTCGGTGCACAGACTGCGCGGGTCCGGCGGGAAGGACAAGGTTTCTCCACGCCCGGGAGCGGCCCGGCTGCGACGGCAGGCGCGGCGTTGCGCTGCGACCGGACGATCGGTCGCGCCTGCGGTCGCGGCGCAACGCCGCCCTGGGGTCGGAAACCACCCCCGCCGATCCGGGATCCCGCGCCCGGGGTTCGGCCTGACGGCGGCAGCACTGCGTGGTTTCCGCCTGCGCCGGCCAGTTCCGGCCCCTTGACGGCGCGGTTCAATTGCATATCCGTTCGGCAAATGTCGTACCCGCTCCTCCATGATCGCGCCGCCTTGTATGTGGCGGGGGTGCTCACGGCCCCGGAGCGGGAGAGTTTCGAGCTGGTGCTCGAGTTCAAGGACGACCTGCGGGCGCATGTGGCACGGCTGCAGGAAGTGGGCACCCAGGTGCTGCTGGCGGAAGTGCCGCGGCAGGCGGCGGCGCCCGCGGGCTTGAAGCGCAGGATTCTGGATGCGATCGAGTCCCGGCCCCGGCAGTTGCAGCCGGACGCACTGGTCGCAACGGATCCGGACGGCCGGGTCGAATGGGCGAATCCCGCGTTTTCCGCGATGTGCGGCTACTCGCTGGCGGAGTTGAAGGGGCGCAAGCCCGGCCGCCTCCTCCAGGGGCCCCAGACCGACGCGGCCGCCGTGCAACGCCTCCGGGACGCAGTGCGCGAGCGGCGGGCCTGCCGCGAGTCGCTGCTCAACTATCACAAGGACGGTTCGCTCTATCGCGTCGAATTGGCGATCACGCCGATCCTCGACGACGACGGCGCGCCGCTCTGGTTCGTTGCGAAAGAGCGGAAGCTGCCGCTCTGAGCGCTCGGAGTTCGCGTTTCGCGGGTTGCCTGTAGGCGAGGTGGCCTCACCCCGCGGGAGGTGCGCTTCGAAACGGCCGGGCGCGGGGTGGGGGCACCCCGCCGACAAGGGGCCAGGCGCCGGTTACCGATAATCCGCGCCGGTGAGGCTCTCGAGAACCGACTGCTGCCAGGCCCGGAGTTGCTGCTCCAGCTTCGCGGCCACCGCGGGCTCGGCGGTGATCAGGTTGTTTTTCTCGGCCGGATCGGCGCGCAGGTCGAAGAGCTCCTTGGTGCTGCCGCGTTCGCCGTCGACCACGAGCTTGTAGCGATTGTCCACGATCGCCCGCGGACCCGCGAAGTCCTCCGGACGGATGTCCGGGTGGTGGAAATTCTGGAAGTTGCGGGTCGCGGTGCCGTCGGGCCCCAGTTTGACGAGCGGAGTCGTGCCCTTTTGCAGCTCGACTGCGATGTACGGCCGGCGGGTTCCGGCCGCCTCCGCCCGGGGGCGGGCATTCCAGAAACCGATTGGCGACGGCCGTTCGGTCATGCGACCGGCGATGATCGGCTGCAGGCTGATGCCGTCCAGCGGACGCTTGGGCAGCGGCTGACCGGCGAGGTCGCACAGGGTGGGCAGGATGTCGCTGGTGACCGTGTTGACCGCGCTCACCAGGGGCCGGGGGATTTTCGCCGGCCATTCGATCACGCCCGCGACCCGGACGCCGCCCTCGTAGACATCACCCTTGTGGCCGCGAAACGGCACGGTGGCGACGGCCTCCTGCGGCGTGCCGTTGTCGCCGCAGTACCAGAGCAGCGTGTTCTGCCGCAGGTCCTGCCGGCGGAGGTGGTCGCGCAACTGTCCGATCGAACGGTCCATCGCGGTGATCTCCGCGAAACGCTCGCGCAGGACGTCGCGTTGCAGCCGCTGGGTGTTGCGGCCGGTCTCGTTGGAGGTGAGCCGCACCTGTCGGTTGCCGAAGGTCGCGGGCAGGCTGTCGTACAGCGCGAGGTCGCGCGGCAGGGCCTGGTAGGGCTCGTGCGGCGAACCGAACCAGACTACGACGAAGAACGGCCGTCCGGCGCGCTTGGCCCGGTCGATGAAGCGGAGTGCTTCCGCAATGATGATCTCGGAGCTCTCACCCTTGAACTGCTCGGGCGGGCCGCCGTTGCGCGAAAGGTACGGGTCGAGCTCGAAGAAATTGTCGTGGGACACCCATTCCTCGAAACCCATCGCGCCCGGATTGGTGGGCGACGACGCCTTGACGGGACCAAGGTGCCACTTGCCGAAGTGCCCGGTCGCGTAGCCGGCCTGCCGGAGGATCTGCGCCACGCTGATCTCCTCGGGCCGCAGCGACCAGCCAGGCGCGAATATCCCGTAGCGGTTGTGATGCCGGCCGGTCATCACGGTCCCGCGCGTCGGCGAACAACTGGAGCCGGCCGAGTAGAACCGGTCCAGCCGCAGCCCGGTGCGGGCCATCTCGTCGAGCGCGGGCGTCTTCAGGTAGGGGTGCCCGTTGAAGCCGGTTTCGTCCCAGCCGTGGTCGTCGCCCATCAGGAGGACGAAGTTGGGGCGATCGGCGGAGGGGGCGGCCGGCGCGGTGCCGGCGAGGAGGGTGGCGAATGTGACGCAGACGACGCTAACCAGGCGCGGGAGTCTCATGGGGGTGAAAGCAGGAGTGAAGTCGCGGTGCAGCGAGCCGGACACGTCAGGTGTCAGCGGTGTGGCGCGGGGCGCGGGAGGACGGACGCTGTGACGGGGACGCCACGATTTCAATATAGACGGTGGTGGCGCCGTCCTGCGCGACCGAGTCGATGGCTCCGGCCACCGCGTCGAGTGACCGCGCCGTGGCCTGTTCGGCGCTCGGTCCCACCCGGCACGCGAACGACCACCAGGTGAATCCCTCCGGCAGCGGCTTGTTGCGCTCGCGCCGGACGTACTTGTTCACCTCGTGGCGGATCTTGTCGCGCACGCGGGCGTCGTCCTTGCCGGGCGCTTGCAGGGGGAAAGTCTTCTTCATCGTGGCAGGGAACGTTGGGCGCCCGCGCGGTGAGGCAATGCGAATAGTCCGGGGAAGCCGAGCCAGCCCGCCGGCGACTCGGCGGGCGCGGGACGAGGCCTGCGCCATTATTTGGTCGTCTCGTTCGGGCTCGGGCGATTGAATCGGTCGTCCGTTCAACTTCCTACCCCATGTCCGACAACGATGCCGCGGAGAAACCACTGAGCACGGGCGAGTGGTTCGTGACCTTGCTGGTGCTCGGCCTGCCTTTGGTGGGCCTCGTGATGTATTTCGTCTGGGGCTTCGGTCCCGGCAACGTGAGTCGCCGTAATTTCTGCCGCGCGGTCCTGCTCTGGCTGGCGATCATGCTGGCGCTCGGCCTCATGGCGCTCATCGCGTTTGTCATCTTCGGCGGCACGCTCGCCGCGCTGATCAACCAGGCCTCGCAACGGTAGGCGCAGGCGGTCGACGCGGCTCATACCTTCCTGTAGGCGGGGTGCCCTCACCCCGCGGGAATCAGGATGCGAATGCGACAGGTCGCGGGGTGGGGACACCCGGCCGACAGGGAGACGCGCCGTCAGGCTATTTGGCCGGCGCCGCGACGGTGGTGCGGCGCACGAGGTCGGCGACCTTCTCGACGATGATCTCCTCGACGGCGGCACCGAACGGTCCGGGCCGGCCGAAGTAGATCATCGACTCGCCGCCTTCGTAGCCGCCTTCCATGAGGACCCGGCGCGACGGGATGTAGGCGAGGACGTCGTTCGAATAGCCCGCTACCCAGGTGTGATCGAAGCCGTGCTCCTGCTTCAGCCGGAGCGAATAGTCGACGACCACCTCGCCGCCGAGCGTGATCAGCTTGAGGCTGCGGCCGAACTGCCAGACCTGCACGGGATACGGGTAGGTCGTGGGCAGCGCGCCCTTGCGCTCGATCTCCTCGATCAGACGCTTGGCGTGGAGCCGGATGAACGGGTTGCGGTCCTGCAGGCGCTGGTCGAGCTCGGCCCGGGTCGGGGGCGTCCGGAAGGGGACCTCGACGGTCTCGAAGGCCGTCTGCAGCGGACCGGTCACCGGCGTCATCCGGCCGCGCAACACCTCGTCCGCCGCGGCGGCAAGAATCTTCCCGTAGCCCCGCGCGAGTTCCTCGGTCCGGCGCGGCAGCGGGTTGGCGTCGGCGCTGCAGCCGTTGACGAAGAGCGCCGTCGCGCCGGGATTCGCCTGCTCGATCTCGGCCATCGCGAACCCCGGCCAGTCGCCGTTGATCTGGTAGTCGCTCATGGCCGTGGCGTGGGCGGAATACCCGACCGCGACCGCCCGCAGCGCGCCGGCCGGATCCCGTATCGCCAGAACGGGTACGTCCTGGTCCACCGGGCCCGGGTAGGAGCGGTTGCGCACGCGGCGGCGGTTGACCGCGATGCCGGCGAGGCCCTGGCCGAACTCCACGCGGGCCGGGGCGAGCTGCGCGAGCGCGCCGCCGATCGCCTCGAGGATCCGGGCGATCAGCCCGGTCGTGTAGCGCTGCACGACCGCCCGCTGTTCCGCGTTGAGGTCATAGAGGGGCATCACGACGAGACCCGCGACCGGGCCGCTGTGGGTGTGCGAGACGTTCAACACCAGCCGGTCTCGGGTGAGTCCGTGGCGGCGCTGCGCCTCCGCGGCGACGGCGTCGGCCATCTCGCGTTCGATGCCCACGAGATCCAGCGCGACGATCACCGCGCTGCGCCCCGCATCGTCCTGGAGCGCGAGGGCCTTCGCATAGAGATCCTGGCGCACGCCTTCCGACGGCTTGGTGCGGCTGCCGAAGCCGGCCATCCAGATCGGCTCGGTCGGGGTGATGACGACCTTCGCGACGCCGGCCTTCCAGCCTGGCGCCGGCGGCGTGGCGGCACCGAACGCGGCGGCCGCGCCGGCGAGGAAAACGAGGAGGCAGGTCAGCGGGTGTGGTGTATTCACGAACATGGTACGGTGGGAGGGGGCGGAGTGCGCGGGTCGGGCTGCAGGAGCGGCTTCGGGCCGCGACTCATCGATCGAAGGGATCATGGGCCGCAACATTCCGCCGCTCCGACTAGCGCATTGATTGCTACTGCGAACCGGAAAGAAGGGGATGCGGCGGCAGGGAAACAAGCCGGCTGTCGTGCTACTTCCGGGCGGGCACGGCCTCGAGCAGGAGGGCCAGCGCGCGCTTCAGGGCCGCCTCGCCCGGGGTGGCGCCCTTGTAGTGGCCGAGGCGGACGACCACGAGGTCGTGCGACGGGATGATGATCGTGTACTGTCCGCCCGCCCCGGCCATGTAGTACGCCTCCTTCGGCACGGGGTAGCGGCCGTCGCCGTTGAGCCAGAAGAAGCCGCCGTAGATCGGGCGGTTGTCCGCCGCCCACGCCGGGGCGAGGGTGCTGACGAATTTCACGAAACCCTCGGGCAGGAGCCGCTTCCCGTTCCACACGCCGTCCTGCAGGTAAAGCAGGCCGAGTCGCGCCCAGTCCCGGGCGGAGGCGAGTTCGTAGCCCTGGGTGAGAAAGTTGCCCGTGGCGTCCGTCTCCAGCACCATCGTGCGGATGCCGAGCGGGTCGAACAGCGCCCGCTGCGGGAACGAAAGGTACTCCTCGCCGCGTTTCTCCACCGCGAGCCGGACGAGGTAGTTGGCCAGCACCGGCTCGGTGTTGCGGTAGCGGCCGACCGTGTTCGGTGGCCACTGCAGGGGCCGGGTGGCGGCGTAGCGGAAGGTGTCGATGCATCCAGTATACAGATACACGTGGTCGGGGTACGGGCCGCTCGGGTCGAACTCGGGGTCGAGGGGCGCGCGGAGGCGCAGTCCGCTCGACATCCGCAGGATGTCGGCGAGCCGGATCTTCGCCCGGGGATCGCCCGGAGTCTGCCACTCGGGAATCGGCGCCGGCTGCCACAGGTCGTAGACGCCCTGGCTGATCAGCAGTCCGATGAGGCTGCCGGTGACGCTCTTGCCCATCGACCAGCTTTCGAGCGGCGTCTGCGCGGTGATGCCCGGGGCGTAACGCTCGCCGATCAGCCGGCCCTGCCAGGTGACGACCATGGCGGCCGTCAATCCCTCCGGCGAGGCGAACGCCGCGGCGATCGCCTGCTGGAGCTTCGCCGCGTCGACTCCGGGCGGCACGAGCGGATCCGGCAGGAGGTCGCCCATCGGCCAGGGCTGCGTCCGGGCGTCGGGCAGCGCGCTACGCACCGTGACGGGCTTGAACGCGACGTCGTCCGCCCCCCGCGGCAGCGCGACCGCGCCCTGTGAGCCCACGATGCGGGCGGTGCGGCGCACGCCGTTGGGCAGCGTGACGTGCACGGCCCGGTTGGCGCGGTCGATGACGGGCCGGCCGAGCCGGGCGCGTTCCGCGTACGGCGCGGTGAAGTAGCCGACGTTCTCCCAGGCGAAATCCGGATCGAGTCCCGTGATGAAGACCGCCGAGCAGATGACCTTCGCGAGCCCGGCGGCGTGGTGTTCGAGCGGATCGCCCGGCGGCGGTTCGGACCGCGTGTCGAGCTCGAGGGCCTTCGCCCGCGCGATGAGCGCGGCATTCGGGCCCGGGTTCTGGGCGGAGAGCGGCCCGGCCAGAAGGCCGAGGAAAACCGCCAGGGGCAGGAGGGGAAGTCGGGTCATCGGGGAGGGCATGAGGCTAGGCCCGACCCGCGCCCGGGGGAACTCAATTCCCCGGCCCGTCGGGCCGCGGCTGGTTCGCGTGCGCCAGATTGGGCCTGACACCCGCGGGCGGACCGCAAGCCTCGACCGCGCGTGAGTTCCCCGGCCCGCATCGCCTCTCTCGACCAGTTTCGCGGCTACACCGTCGCGGGCATGTTCCTCGTGAATTTCATCGGCGGATTCGCGGTCGTGCCCGCGGTGCTCAAGCACCATCACACCTACTGCTCGTACGCCGATACGATCATGCCGCAGTTCCTGTTCGCGGTCGGATTCGCACTCCGGCTCGTGCTCCTGCGCAACGCCACCCGGGACGGCACCGGGCCCGCCCTCCGCCGCGCCGCCCTGCGCTGCCTCGGGCTGATCGTGCTGGGCTTCGTCGTGTACCGGCTCGACGGAAATTTCCGCACCTGGGCGGCCATGGTGGCGGCAGGTCCGGCGGAGATCCTGGCCAACGCGTTCTGGCGATCGCCGTTCCAGACGCTGGCGCACATCGGGGTCACCGGACTCTGGGTACTGCCCGTCATCCTGGCGCCGGCGCGCACGCGCCTCGTCTACGCGGCCGTATCCGGCCTGGTGCACCTCGGGCTGTCCCATCTTTTCTGGTACGACCTGCTCCACGCGAAACGGGTGATCGACGGCGGCCTGCTCGGGTTCCTCACCTGGACGATCCCGACGCTCGCCGGCGCGTACGCGTACGACGTCGTCGCCCAACGCGGGGCCGCCGGGGCGCTGAAACCGCTGCTCGCGTGGGGCGCGGCGCTGATGGCGGCCGGGTACGGCGTCGCGTGCCTCAACCAGGGCGGGACGCTGGTGCCGCCGCCCTTCCTGCCGCCGACCGCGCCGATCGACGTCTGGACGATGTCGCAGCGGGCCGGTTCGCTGTCCTACCTGACCTTCGCCGCCGGATTCTCGCTCGCGGCCTACGTCGCCTTCCTCTGGCTGGTCGACCTGCGCGGCTGGAGTTCGCGGCTCTTCGCCACCCTCGGCCAGAACGCCCTGGCGGGGTACCTGATCCATCTGTGGGTCGACGATTTCGTGAAACCGTTTGCGCCCCGCGATGCACCCTGGTGGTGGGTGGTCGCGGCGTTCCTGTTCTATTTCGGCCTCACCTGCGGCATGGTGCAGGTGCTCAACCGCCGCGGACTGTTCCTGCGCCTGTAGCGGCAAGATTCGCATCGCGGCGCCGCCTCGCCCCGCGCTAGCGTGCCGGTCCGTCCCCGCCCCTTCATGATGAATCGTCGCGCGCTGTTTTCCGTCCTCTGGTCGCTCTTCCTCTGCCTCGCGGGCCAGGCCGCCCCGGCCGCGCTGCGCGTGGCGGTTTTCCAGGTCGACGCCACGCCGCCGTTCGGCGCGGCGCTGTGCAACGGGGCGGTGATGCCCGCGAAGGAGATCGTGACGCCCCTCTCGGCGCGCGGCGTGATCCTGCTCGGCACGGGCCGGCCCGTGGTGCTGTGCACGTTCGACTGGGTCGGGATCGCGAACGAGAGCCACCAGGTCTTCCGCGAGGAGCTGGCGCGGGCCGCCGGCACGACGCCCGAGCGCGTGGCGCTGCACACCCTGCACCAGCACGACGCCCCGGGCAGCGACTTCGCGACCGAGCGGCTCCTGGCCGAGCACGGGCTCGGCGGGCGGTATTCAAATCCTGAATTCGATCGCGACGTGATCCGCCGCCTGGCCGCGGCGGCCGCGGCGTCCCTGCCCCAGGCCCGCCCCGTGACGCACGTCGGGCTCGGCTCCGGCGTGGTCGAAAAGGTCGCGTCCAACCGGCGCATCCTCGACCCGCTCACCCAGCTGGTCGTCCTGCAACGGCAGAGTGCGGGGGGAAAGAACCTGGCCGCACGCGAGGCGCCCGAAGGCACGATCGATCCGCAGGCGCGCCTCGTGGCGTTCTGGAACGGGGACCAGCCCGTCGCGGCCCTCAGCTATTACGCCACGCATCCGCAGAGCTACTACGGCCAGGGCGGCGTGAGCTGGGACTTCGTCGGCATGGCGCGGGAACTGCGCGAACGCGCCCTGCCCGGCGTGCCGCTCGTGCATTTCAACGGGGCTGGCGGCAACGTCGCCGCCGGAAAATACAACGACGGCGCGAAGGAGAACCGTGCGGTGCTCGCGCAGCGGCTCGCGGCCGGCCTGCAGCGCGCCTGGGACGGCCAGCGGAAGCACGCCGTGACCGCCGCGGACCTCGGCTGGGAGGTCGCACCCGTCTCGCTGCCGATCCGGGCCACGCTGGTGGAGGAGAAGCTCGCCGCCCGGCTGAAGGATCCGGCGCTGAAGCAGGCCGACCGGCTGCGCGCCGGGCGGGACCTGACCTTTGTCCGGCGGACGCGCGGCGGGCACCAGGTGCCGGTCACCTGCCTGCAGCTCGGTCCGGCGCGCATCCTGCACCTGCCGGGGGAGCTGTTCGTCGAGTACCAGCTCGCCGCGCAGCAGGAACGTCCGGGCGAGTTCGTGGCCCTGGCGGCCTACGGCGACTACGGTCCCGGCTACATCGGGACGGCCGTGGCGTACAACCAAGGCGGATACGAAACCGGCATCGTTTCGCGCGTCGCGCCGGCCGTGGAGGCGGTGCTGATGGGGGCGATCAAGGACCTCCTCGCGCGACCGCTGGGGGCGGGCCGCAGCGGCGGCCAGGAGGATTGACCACGAAACACACTAAACACACGAAAGGCTCCGCATCTTTTTCGTGTGTTTCGTGGTCTCCCCCGGATCGAACAATTGGGCTTACCGCTGAAACGTCGCGACCAGACCCTCGAGCGTGACCGCCGCGAGTGACGTCACCCGCAGGTCGACGTGGGCGAAGTCGTGGTGGGCGGTCGACTCGTTCGGCACGGCGACGGCCCAGAGGTTGGCGCGTTTCGCGGCGAGCGAGCCGGCATGCGAATCCTCGAAGGCGATCGCCTGATGGCCCCGCAGGCCGAAGCGGTTCAACACGTGCCGGTAGAGATCGGGCTCGGGTTTCGGCGACGGTGCGTCCTCGCGGCAGGCGATGAAGTCGAACCGTTCGAACAGCCCGAGCCGGGTGAGATGCGCATCGACCCAGGCGTGGTCCGAGTTCGAGGCCAGGCCGATCCGGAATCCCTGCGCCTGCGCGGAGTCGAGCAGCGACACCACGCCGGGCAGGATCGGCTGCGCGAGCATGAGCGCGTCCTTGCACGCCCGGCGCTCGGCCTCGAGCGCGGCCTGGTCGGCCCCCGGACCGAAACCCTGCCACGGATCGAATGTGAAATCCGCGTGACCGACGCAGCGCAGGAAGTACGACCGGTCGAAGGCCACGCCGTGCGCGGCGTACACGCGGGCGTAGGCGTCGATCAACGGAGTTTCCGTGTCGAGGATCAGACCATCGAAGTCGAAGACGAGGGCGCGAATCATGCGAGAGTGCGGCTGGGTCGAATCGCACAGGCGGGAGCCGAGGGCACGAAGAAAATGCGGCGGCCGGGCCCGTGCGCGCTCGACGGTATGAATGTCGCGTCGCCGCGAACGTTGGGTTGACGCTCCGCACGCGCTGCGCGACCTCTTGCCCGCCCCTTAACCCCGCGCGCCCTCATGACCCCTCCCGCCCCTCGCGTCGCTCCGAGCGATGACGGACCTTCGACGACCAGCCAGCTCGGCCTGATGGATGCGGTTTCGCTGATCATCGGCATCGTGATCGGCGCGGGCATCTACGAGACGGCGCCGTTCATCCTGAGCTGCGTGTCGGGCCCGGCGGAGGCGATGCTGGTCTGGACGATCGGCGGCGTGCTGTCCGTGGTCGGCGCGCTGTGTTACGCCGAGCTGGCCACGACCTATCCGCGCGTGGGCGGCGATTACTTTTTCCAGCGCCGGGCGTTTGGCCCCGGGACGGCGTTTCTCTTCAGCTGGTCGCAGCTCACGGTCATCATGAGCGGGAGCATTGGGCTGATGGCGTTCGTGTTCGCCGATTATGCGGTGCGGCTCTTCGGCCTGCAGCCGGGCGACGCGCCGTGGCTTGCGGTCCTCTCGGTCGTGGCGTTGTCCGTGGCGAACATCGTGGGGCTCCAGTCGGGCCGGCGGACGCAGAACGTCCTGACGTTGCTGAAAGGCCTCGGCCTGGTCGCGATCGTGCTCGCCGGATTTTTCTGGCCGCAGGCACCGCGCGCCGCCGCCGCGGCGACGACAGGCGGCGGGCCGGGGTTCGGGCTGGCCCTCATCCTCGTGCTCTACACCTATGGCGGCTGGAACGATGCCGCGTTCGTCGTCGCCGAGATGAAGGACAAGCGCCGCAACATTCCCCGCGCCCTGCTGGCCGGGACCGCGGGCGTGGCGCTGATCTACCTGCTGGTGAACGCCGCGTATCTCAATGGCCTCGGGTTCGAGGCGGCGAAGACTTCCCGGGCCATCGCCGCGGACGTGCTGCAGGGTCCGCTGGGCACGGCCGGCGCGGGTCTGATGTCGGCGCTCGTGATGATCTCGGCCCTTGGGGCGGTCAACGGCCTCATCCTGACCGGCGCCCGCATTTACGCGGCGGCCGGAGCCGATTTCCCGGCCTTTTCGCTGCTGGCCCGCTGGCACTCGGGCCGGGGCACGCCGGTGGCGGCCTTGGTCGCACAGATGCTGCTCACGCTCGCCCTGGTGCTGCTGGTCGGCCACTCCGCCGGCCGCGCTCTGCTGTCCGCGGTCATCGCGGCGCTCGGCTTCGGCGCGGTGTCGTGGGAGGGCCACGGCGGCTTCGACACTCTCCTGAAATGCACCGCGCCGGTGTTCTGGCTTTTCTTCCTCCTGACCGGACTGTCGCTGTTCGTCCTGCGGCGCAAGGACCGCGGCATCGAACGGCCGTTCACGGTGCCGCTCTATCCGGTGCTGCCGCTCGTGTTCTGCGCGATGTGCGCGTACATGCTGTATTCCGCGGTCGACTACGCCGGAGCGCTTTCGCTCATCGGAGTCGTCGTGCTCGTGGCGGGTGGCGCGGTTTACTTGTCTTTGGGCCGGCGGCTGGCAAACTGACGGCGGTCGAACGCCCCGTTCCGGCCGCCCTTTTCCATGAACCTGCTCCGCCTTCCGTCGTGCGTGTGCCGTCGCTCCGTCCGTTCGGTGCTGACTTTCTGCCTGCTCGGTATCGTTGGCTGCGCCCTCAGCCGTCCGGCCCTGGCGCAACTCGGGGCGCGCACGACCGAGCAGTGGCTGAAGACGCTCGAGGCCAAGAACCGGCTCGAGAAACTCCAGGTCGACAAGGCGGTCGGCTTGCTGGGCTTGAAACCCGGCAGCGTCGTGGCGGATGTCGGCGCCGGGGCCGGCGCCTTCACCCTCCCGCTTTCGCAGGCCGTCGGCGCGCAGGGCAAGGTGTACGCGATCGACATCGATCAGGGCCTCGTCGAACACATCGGGAAAAAGGCCAAGGAGCAGGGGGCGACCAACGTGAAGCCCGTGCTGGGCCAGTTCACCGACCCGAGCCTGCCGGCGAAGGATGTGGACGTCGCCTTCATCTACGACGTGCTCCACCATATCGAGAACCGTGCCGAGTATCTCAAGAACCTCGCCACGTACCTCAAGCGCGACGGCCGCATCGCGGTCATCGATTTCTTTCCCGAGCTCGGGCCGCACAAGAACGATCCGACCCTGCAGGTCACCCGTGACCAGACCAAGGCCTGGATGGCCGCCGCCGGACTCAAGCCGGTGGCCGAGCACAAGCTTTACGACGACAAGTGGTACGTCGTGTACGGGCGCTGAGATTGTGGGAGCGCGGACGTCCTCGTCCGCCAGCCGGAAAAGCGGACGAGGGCGTCCGCGCTCCCAGGGCGAACCGCGCTGCGCGTTTCTGCGCGCAAGCGAGCGATTTTCCGCCCTCCGGCCACTCCGCGCTCGTCAGAGGGTTCGCACGCCTTTCATGATGTCGCCTTCGCATGGACACCCTGACTTCCGCCTCGCCCTCTGCCGCGGTGGTGCGCCGACTCACGGCCTTGCTGCCGCCCGGGCGCGTGCTGGCGGGCCCCGCGCAACTGGCGGCGTATGAGAGCGACGGGCTGACGGCCTTTCAGGCCACGCCGCTGGCCGTGGTGGTGCCGGAGACGGCGGACGACGTCATTGCCGTGGTGCGATTCTGCCATGCGGAAAAGCTGCCGTTCGTGGCCCGGGGCAGCGGCACGAGCCTCTCCGGTGGATCGACGCCGATTGCCGGTGGCATCGTGATCACCCTGAACCGGCTCAACCGGATCCTGCGGCTCGATCCGGCCGAGCGGGTCGCGGTCGTCGAGCCCGGCGTGATCAACCTCGCCGTCACCGCGGCGGCGCAGCCTTACGGCCTGCATTACGCGCCCGACCCGTCCAGCCAGTCGATCTGCACGATCGGCGGCAACGTGGCGTTCAACGCGGGCGGTGCGCACTGTCTCAAGTACGGCATGACGTCGAACCACGTGCTCGGCGTGAAGGCCGTGCTCGCAACCGGCGAGGTCGTCGAGTTTGGCGGTCCGAGTCGCGAGCAGACCGGGCCCGACTGGACCGGGCTCTTCGTGGGCAACGAGGGGCTGTTCGGCATCGCGCTCGAAGTCACGCTGCAACTGCTGCCGCGGGCGGAGATGTTTCACACCGTGCTGGCCGGCTATCGGACGCTCGAGCAGGCGGGCGACGCCGTCGCGGCGGTGGTGGCCAGCGGGCTCCTGCCCGGCGCGATCGAGATCATGGACGCACTTGCGTTGCAGGCGGCGTCGGCCGCGGTGCACGCCGATTATCCGCCGGGCTGCGAAGCGGTGCTGATCGTCGAACTCGAAGGGCCGCGCGAGGTCGTGGCCGCCGACCGCGTCCGGCTCGACGCGATCCTGGCGGCGAGCAAGCCCGTGGAGGTCCGGCCCGCGCGCGATGCGGCGGAACGGCTCGCGATCTGGAAGGGGCGGAAGAGCGCGTTCAGCGCGGTGGGGCGCTTGTCGCCGGATTTCATCGTGCAGGACGGCGTGGTGCCGCGGCGCCGGCTCGGCGAGGCCCTGCGCAAGATCAGCGCGTGGTCGAAGGAGATGAACGTGCGCTGCGCGAATGTGTTTCACGCCGGCGACGGCAACCTGCATCCGCTGATCCTCTACGATGGTCGCGAGGCGGGCGCGCTCGAGCGGGCCGAGGCGCTGGCCGGGCGAATCCTCCGGCTCTGCATCGAGATGGGCGGCTCGATCACCGGCGAACACGGCGTCGGCATGGAGAAACGCGAGTATCTGCCGGAGATGTTTTCTCCGGACGAGATCGACTGCCTGAAACGCCTGCGCGCCGCCTTCGACCCGCTCGGCATCGCGAACCCGGGCAAGATGTTTCCCGTCGCCGGCGCACCGGCGCTCGCCCAGCACGGCCTGCATCCGCTGGAGCAGGCGGGGGTCATTTCGAGAGAATAAGATTGGACCGCGGATTACGCTGATGACGCGGATAAGCCGAGCCCCCATGAATCCTGCCTTTATCCGCGTAATCCGCGGTTAAGAAAATCCGCCGTCGTGATGGAAACTCCGAGCGCTCCCACTTCCGTGACCGAACTGGTCGACGCTGTCCGTTCCGCGCGGCGCGTTGTCGCCGTCGGCGCCGGCACGAAACCCCGGCTCGCGCAGGTGCCCGCGGAGTTCCGGCGCATCTCGACCGCGAAGCTGAGCGGCATCGTCGACTACGAGCCCAGCGAGTTCACATTCACGGCCCTGGCGGGCACGCCGCTGCGGGAGATCGCGGCGGAGGTGGCGCAGCGCGGACAGTACCTGCCGTTCGATCCGGTGCTGACGGACGCGGGTGCGACGCTGGGCGGCACGGTCGCGGCGGGGTTGAGCGGCCCGGGGCGGTTTCGCTTCGGCGGCCTGCGCGATTTCATCCTGGGCGTCCGCTTCGTCGACGGCTCGGGCCGCCTGCTGCGCCTCGGCGGCCGGGTGGTGAAGAACGCGGCGGGCTTCGATGTGCCGAAGTTCTTCGTCGGCGCCGCGGGCCGGTTCGGCGTCATGGCCGAGCTGACGTTCAAGGTCTTCCCGCGGCCCGCCGGGCTGCGCACGCTGCGGCTCGACGCGCAGGACGGGGCGGCGCAGGTGCGGATGCTCCAGGAGGCCGCGAACACGCGGTGGGAGATCGACGCGCTCGAGGCCGCGCTCGAAGAATCCGCGATCTGGATACGGCTGGGCGGCGCACCGGTGGCGCTCGACGCCCTGACGGCCGAGATCGCGGCGCGCTGGCCGGCGCGGACGCTGGGGGAGGCCGAAGCCGCGACCTTCTGGTCCGAACTCGCGGGTTTCCGCTGGGCGCACGCGGACGGCACCCTGGCCAAGGTGGCGATGGCCCCGGCGCAGGTCGGTGCGTTTCGGGCGGCGGTGCGCGCGGTGCCCGGCGCGCGCGGGTGGGTGAGCAACGGGGGCAACACCGGCTACGTTTCCCTGCCGGCGGGGGCCGCGCTGCCGGCGCTGACCTGGCCGGCCGTCACGTTGCGCGGGACCGGACCGTTGTGGTCGGGGCCGACGCGCCGCTTCGACGTAATGCGCGCCGTCAAGGCGGCGCTCGATCCCGAGAACCGTTTCCCGAATCTCGATGACTGAAACCACGCTGAAGTCTCGCGGCAGCGCGCAGGAGTGGTCTGCCCACGGAACACACGGAATACACGGAAGGGCTGCCTCTCTTTTCGTGTATTCCGTGAGTTCCGTGGGCCAAAGCTGCTCGGTTCTCTCGGTGCCGTCCTGTAAACGCGGCTAGGGTTTGGTGATCCTGTATTCCTCCCCGTCCACTTCCTGATGCTTCACGCGATCAAACCAAACGAACACGGCCCGCTGGGCGAACCGATGGCCCACGCTGTGCAGACGTGCGTGCACTGCGGCTTCTGTCTCGCCGCCTGCCCGACTTATCACGAGCTCGGCCAGGAAATGGACACGCCGCGCGGTCGCATCGTGCTCATGAAGCAGGTGCTCGAGGGCACGCTGCCCGCCGCGACCGCGCAGCCGCACATCGACCGCTGCCTCGGCTGCCTGGCGTGCGAGCCGGCGTGCCCCAGCGGCGTGCCGTACCGCGACCTGATCAGCCCGTACCGGGCCCAGGTGCAGGAAAGACTGCCGCGGACCACCGGCGAGCGGCTGCGGCGCTGGCTGGCGGCGCAGACGATTCCGTTTCCGGGCCGCTTCCGCCTGGCCCTCGCCGGCGCCGGGATCGGCCGCGCCCTGGGGGCGCTGGTGCCGTCCGCGTTGCGGCCGATGCTGACGCTGGCGCCGAAACACGTGCCGCCCGCGGTGCACCTGCCGGCCGTGTCGCCGGCCCGGGGCGAACGCCGGGCCCGGGTCGCGTTGCTGGCGGGGTGCGCGCAACAGGTGCTCGAGCCCGACATCAACGTCGCGACGATCGACGTGCTGACGCGCAACGGCGTCGAGGTGCTCGTGCCCGCGGCGCAGGGCTGCTGCGGCGGACTCGCCTGGCACACCGGCGACTTGAAGGCGGCGCAGGCGTTCGCGCGGCGCAACCTCGGGGCGTTTCCCGCCGACGTCGATGCGATCCTGACCAATGCCGCCGGCTGCGGTTCGGCGATGCACGAATATCACCTCATCCTGCGCGGCACGCCCGATGAGGCGCGCGCGGAGACCTTCCGGAAGCGGGTTGTCGACGTGAGTGTCTTCCTGGCCCAGCTCGGGTTGCGGGAGAAACCCGCCGGCTGGAGCGCGCCGCGGAAGGTTGCGTACCACGACGCGTGCCACCTCGCCAACGCCCAGAACGTGCGCGCGGAACCGCGCTCGCTGCTGCGCGCCATCCCCGGCCTCGAACTCAGCGAGCTCGCCAACGCCCACCTTTGCTGCGGCAGCGCGGGCACCTACAACCTTGATCAGCCGGCCATCGCCGACTCGCTCGGCCGCCAGAAGGCGGAGGCCGTGATCGCGACCGGCGCGCAGGTCGTGGCCACGGGCAATATCGGCTGCCTGACCCAGGTGAGAAATCACCTCGGCAGGCTTGGCTCGCCGGTGCAGGTGCGTCATACGCTGCAGGTGCTGCGCGACGCCTACACCGCGTCCGCCCCGCGCCCATGAATGGAAAATCGTTTCTCTCCCGTGCGCTGCCCGTCCTGGCGGCGCTGGTGGTCGTACCGCTCCTCGCGGCGGAGCCCGCGGTGATCTCCGCCCTGCGGGCGGACAAGGCCCGGCTGGCGGCGATGATGGCGGGCGATGGCGAGGCGCTCGGGCGGCTGATGTCGGATCAGCTCCGCTTCGTCCACTCCGACGGCCGCGTGGAGTCGAAGACCGACTACGTGAAGAACCTCATGGCCGGCGACACGGCGTACGCGGAGGCGAAAACCTCCGAGCTCGAAACCACGCAGGTGGCGAACGACGTCGTGGTGGTCATCGGGGTGCAGGAGATGCGCAAACGCCTCGGCACCGAATGGTCGACCATCAAGCTCCGTTATCTCGCGGTGTGGCGGAACGAGAGCGGCACCTGGCGCATGGTCGCCTGGCAGTCGGCGCGGCCGTCCGGCAACAGCGTCGTGCCGGCGAAGAAGTGACCGGGCGGGAGGGCCGAAGCGTCCTTGTAGGCGGGGTGCCCTCACCCCGCCGGTGGGGAGTTTCGAAAGGGATCGGCGCGGGGTGGGGGCACCCCGCCTACAAGGGCCCTCAAGGCGGCAGCGCCCGCAGCCGTTCCAGCTCGACGCGCGCCGCGGTGAAATTGGGCTGCAGCCGCAGCGCCTGTTCCAGGTTCGCGATCGCATCCGACGTGCGACCGGCCTGGGCCAGGAAGCGCGCGAAATTGAGGTGGGAGCCCGGGCTGGGGCGCAGCCGCAGGGCGGTGCTGAAGTGCCGCGTCGCGCGATCGATGTCGCCCGCGCGGGCCAGCGCGAGGCCGAGATCGTAATGGGCGTCGGGCGCGTCGGGCCGCGCCTGCTGCACCCGTTCGTAGTGGGGCACGGCCTCCGCGAAGCGGCCGAGCGCGAACAGGGCGCGGGCGGTGTTCTGGTGGGCGCCGGTGTGGTCCGGTTCCAGCCGCAGCGCGGAGGCGAACGCCGCCAGCGCGCCGGCGAAGTCGCGCCGCTCGAGCAGGGTGGCGCCGAGGTTGTTGTGACCGCTGGCAAAGGCGGGATTGAGCGCGATGGCCCGGCGGAAGCAGGCCTCCGCCTCGGCCAGCTGGCCGAGCTTGAAATGGGCGTGGCCCAGGTTCTGCTCGGTCGCGACATCGCGCGGGTCGAGGGCGAGGGCGCGCTGGAAGTGGGGCAGGGCCTCGGCGGCGCGGCCGCGGTCGGACAGCGCGAGCCCGAGGCTGGCGTGCGCGCGGGGATTCGCGGGCACGCGGACGACGGTGTCGGCCCAGAGCGCGAGTTCGTCCTGCAGCAGCCGGTTCCGCGCGATCGTCCCCGCCGTCAGGGCGGCGGCGAGCAGCCCCGCGACGACGTATCCGGTCCGGCCGTACACCCGGTGCGCGCCCGCGACGGCGAGCGCGATGACCGCCGCCAGCGGCAGGTACATCCGGTGCTCCGCGGCGGTCTGGGTGATCAGCGGCACCACGCTCGAACTCGGCGCGAGAAGGGCGCAGAACCAGAAGCCAAGGAAACCGGCCACCGGCCGCCAGCGCATCGCGCCGAAGGTCCCGAGTGCGAGGGCGCCGATCGCCGCGATCTGCGGGGCGACGCGGCCCGGGTCGGTGATGACGTCCGTGCCGTAGTCGATCACCAGCGGATGCGGCCAGACGGCGAGGGCGAGGTAGGTGACGATCGCCTCGCACTGCTTGAACGCGTACGACCACCACGTGACGCCGAGCCCGAAGCCGGCCGCGGCGCCGCGCGTGCCGCCCATCTGCCAGAGCAGGGCCGCCAGCACCAGCCAGGTGGCGGCGAGGCCGAGATGGAGCCGGCCCCGCCGGCGCCAGGCTTCGCGAAACGAACCCGCGAGAAAGGTCCGATCGTAGAGGAACACCAGCACGGGAGCCGACACCATCACCTCCTTGCTCGCCATGCCGAGCGCGCAGGCGGCCAGGGCGAGGCCCGGCCAGCCGCGCGCGCCGGGCGCCGCCGCGGCGCGCACGAACGCATAGAGCGTGAGCAGGTAGAAGAACCCGACGAGGAGTTCGGTGCGCTGGATCACGCAGGTGACCGACTCGGTCTGCAGCGGGTGCACCGTCCAGAGCAGCGCGATGATCCCCGCGAGCGGCGCGGCCGCCTGCCCGAACGAGGGGCGCAATGGCGGCGAGAGCAGCGTGCGCCGCGCCAGGCCGAAGAGCAGGAGGGCGTTCAGCGCGTGCAGCGCGAGGTTGAACGCGTGGTAGCCCCGCGGCTGGGTCCCGCCGAGGGCGTAGTTGAACGCGAGCGAGGCGTTGACGATGGGCCGGCCCGCCATGCCGGCGCCCTCGCTCGGTGGCAGGAGCACCCGGTCCAGCCGCCACCACTCCCGGATCGACGTGTTGTGGGTGATGGCGCTGTGGTCGTCGAAGAAGAACGGGACCGCGAAACTCCCGTGGTAGGCGACGAGTGCCGCCACGACGAGGACCGCCGCGGCGAGCAGCGGGGCGGGCGGACTTGGGTTCTCTACGGGACGCATGCGGTCCCCTGGATTGCGAGGTGAAGCGCTGTTCCCGGCAAGGGGGAACGCGCCGGCGGCCGTGGGCGATGACGCCGCGGGTTTACTTGGCGCTGCCGGGAACCATCCACGGCCACCAGTAAGCCTGGGCCATGACGAACAGGCCCACCAGCACGGCGAGACTCACGCTGTGCCAGAAGACGCTGCGCAGGACGGTGCCGGCGCTCGGACTGTCGGGATGGCCGCCGGTCGCGACGCTGGCCACGACGATGCTCTGCGCATCGATCATCTTGCCCATCACGCCGCCGGAGCTGTTCGCGGCGCATGTGAGGATGGGCGAGAAACCGAGCTGTTCCGCGGTCACTTTCTGGAGATTGCCGAAGAGCACATTGGACGACGTGTCGCTGCCGGTGAGTGCGACGCCCAGCCAGCCGATCAGCGGGGAGAAAAACGGGAACAGCCATCCGGTCCCCGCCATCGCGAGCCCCATGGTGGTATCCGTGCCGCTGTAACGCGTGGTGAAGCCGAGCGCCATCATCACGGAGATGGTCAGCAGCGACACGCGGACCCGCATGAGCGTCTGCCCGTAAATGGTGAGCGACCGTCCCAGCCCGACCTTCAGTGCGAGGGCCGAGGCGATGCCGGCCAGCAGGAGCGCGGTGCCGGTCGCCGAGAGAAGGTTGAGGTTGAAAATGGCCTTCTCCGCGGTCGGAACCGGCGCCACCGGCGGCACCTTCTCGATCGCGAGGTGCAGGGACGGCACCGCGATCTGCGGCGCAAACCAGGCGTTGAGCTGGTTCTTCACCTGCGGCAGGCCCCAGGCGAAGACGAACACGGTGAGAAAAATCCACGGCAGCCATGCCTTCCACGCCGGACCCGTGGCCCCGGTGGGGGTGGCGGCGGAGGCGGCGGGAGCGGTCGGATTGGCCTGTTCCTCGGCGGGTTTCCAGAACTGCATCAGCACCACGATCGAGGCCATCGACGCGACGCCCGCGACGATGTCGACGAGCCAGGGGCCGTGGAAATTGCTCACCAGGAACTGCACCAGCCCGAAGCTCGCGCCGCCCACCAGGCAGGCCGGCCACACCGCCACCATGCCGCGCCAGCCGACCTGGGCCGCCACCAGCCAGAACGGGACGATGAGCGAGAAGAACGGGAGCTGTCGTCCCACCATCGCGCTGAGCTGCAGCAGATCGAGGCCCGTCAGCGGCGCGAGGGTGACCAGCGGCGTGCCGAGGGAGCCGAAGGCCACCGGCGCGGTGTTGCCGATCAGCGCGAGCTTGGCGGCCTCCAGCGGACGGAAGCCAAGCCCGATCATCAGGGCGCCCGAGATCGCGACCGGCGCGCCGAAACCGGCCGCGCCCTCGATGAACGCGCCGAACGAGAACGCGATCAGCAGCGCCTGGATCCGGCGGTCGCCGGAGATGCCGGCGATCTGTTTCTGCAACACCGCGAACTGCCCCGTCTCGACGGACAACTGGTAAATGAAGATCGCGTTGAGGATGAGCCAGCCGATCGGCAGCAGGCCGAACGCCGCTCCGTAACCCGCCGACGCCGCCGCCAGCGAAAGCGGCATGCCGTAGACGAAGACCGCGACGGCGACAGCCACGACGAGCGCGATGATGGCGGCGATGTGCGCCCGCACGTGCCAGAAGGCGAGCAGCCCGAGCAGGACGACGACGGGAATGGCAGCGATCAACGCGGAGGTGCCGATGCCTCCGACAGGGGCGTAGGTTTGAGACCAGGTCATGGGGTGGCGCGGAAGGGGAAAGCCGCGTCGGAGCGAGCCACGCGCGCGCGCGCGAGGCGAGGGTTTTTTGCTGGGCGCGCGGCCGTACTCGTCCGCTGTCATCCCGGGAGCGCGGCCGTCCCCGGCCGCATCACCGCCGTGCGGACGAGGGCGTCCGCGCGCCCAGACTCAGCGCGCCACGATCAATGGTGCCAGCAGCACCACCAGCATTCCGATCCCGAGGAAATTGCCTTTGCGCACATCGAAGTCGGCCGCGATGCGCGACCACGGAAAGTGAAACACCAGCCGGCCGAACGAGAGGTCGAAGGCGAGCATCAGTCCGAGCCAGAGTCCGCCGACCGTCCATTGCTGGGCCGTGGTACGGGCGCCGATCCAGTCGCGCGTGAGCCACGCGAGGAGGAGAATGAGCAGCGATCCCGTGACCACGCCCAGCTGCCGCGCGCGGTGGTCGCCCAGGTGCCGGTTGAGGAACCGGACCCGCAGGATGCCCTGTGCGACTTCGGCCGCGGCGATGAGCAGCCAGACGAGAAAGGCGTGGAGGATCATCGTGGCGGGAGAACAGGAATGCGCGCAGCCCTGAGACAGCGTCGCCGGCGTCACTCGCGCTGGCAAGCGAGCGCAGGGCGGCAACTCCGGCGACTTTTTTGGGGTTGAACGCGCGCCCCCCGCCTGACTTTAAGGCCTTTGGTGCCGCCGCAGAACGCAGACCACGGACGCTGGTTCGCCGAAGAGGTGCGGCCGCATGAGCCGGGACTGCGCACTTGGCTGCGGCTGCGGTTTCCGGCGCTGCAGGACATCGACGATGTGATCCAGGACGCGTACGTGCGGCTGATCCGGGCCAAGAGCGCGGGTCGCGTCGGGTGTGCGAAGTCGTACCTTTACTCGATTGCCCGCAACGCGGTGCTCGACCGTTACCGGCATGAACGGGTCCTGCCGATGGAGCGGATGACAGAAAACGGCGAGTTGTCCGTCTTGGAGGGTGAGCGCCACGGCGCCGATGCCGTATGCCATGACGAAGAACTCGCCCTGCTCGCCGAAGCGATCCAGACCCTGCCCGAACGTTGCCGGGAAATTCTGGTCCTGCGCAAAGTCCACCGGCTTTCCCAGCGCGAGATCGCCCGACGTCTCGGCATCGCGGAAAACACGGTCGCTGCCCAGGCGTCGATCGGCGTGCGGCGCTGCATCGCCTTTTTCCGGGAACGCAACGTGAAGCGCTGAACCGGCCGAACCCGCCACCCCGCTCATGCCGTCCGCAGGAGAAACCCCGTCCCCCTCCGACGTTCCCCGTAACCGGGCCGAAGCCGAAGCCGCCGACTGGCTCATCGCGACGGATCGCGGCCTCACGGACGCCGAGCGCCGCGATTTCGAGCGCTGGCTCGCGGCCGATGCACGGCATGCCGCGGCGTGGGCCGAGGCGCAGCAGATGTGGATCCGGCTGGACCGGGCCGACGAACTGCCGGGCGCGGCCGACGCGCCAGTCCGCGGCTTCGCTCCGGCCGGTCGCCTCCGGGCCTTGGCCGCGGCGGCCGCCGTGGCCTTCGTCGCCTTCCTGGGCTGGCGCGCGCTCCAGGATGAATCGGGCCGGCCGGCCCGGGTCGTTCACCTGGAGCCGCACGTGCAGACGCTGGCGGATGGAACGGAGGTCGAGCTCAATGCGGACGCGGAGATCCGGACCGAGTTTACGCCGGACCTGCGTCGCGTGCGGCTGGTGCGGGGTGAGGCGCATTTCAAGGTGAAGAAGAACCCGGCCCGACCGTTCGAGGTCGATGCCGGTGGCGTGGCGGTGCGGGCGCTGGGCACGGCGTTCAACGTCCGGTTGGCCGGGAACCGCGTCGGCGTGCTGGTCACCGAAGGCCGGGTCGAGGTCGTCGCCGCGACCGGAACCGCGCCGGTGGGCATGGCGCCGGAAGCGGCGGCCATCCTGGAGCCGCGGCAGCAGG
Organism: Opitutaceae bacterium; assembly: GCA_016793535.1. Lineage (GTDB taxonomy): Bacteria > Verrucomicrobiota > Verrucomicrobiia > Opitutales > Opitutaceae > ER46. The sequence goes on from JAEUHA010000414.1 coordinate 28,879, forward strand.
TCAGTGTGCCGATCGCCGGAGGCGAACTACCCGCGGTCTCCACCCTGACGCCCGCCGACATGGAGCACTCCCTCGCGTGGTTGGGACTCCGGCTGCGTTTCGAGGACATGCCGCTCGTTGACGTGGCGGCCGAGTTCAACCGTTTCTCTGCCGCGCGCGCGCGGCCGCGCCTGGTGGTCGACGAATCGGCGGCGCGGGTGCTTGTCGCCGGTACGTTCCGGGCGGACAACGTCGACGTTTTCCTGCGTTTTCTCGAGCGGGGCTTCGGCGTGAAGGTTGAGCCGCGGGACGACGGCACGATTCTCCTGCGGCAGGGACCGTAGCTGGCGGAGACACAAAGTGAGTTTTCTTCCGGGCGACGCTAACAGAGATTCCAGGTTGGGGCGTCTAGCATTCGAGCGCGCATTGCCTCGCGCGCCGAATTCCCACCCGTCCCATGCGTTCCTCGCTGTGCCACCGTCTCACCTGTCACTCCGCGGAGAAAGTTCTCCCGCGTTCGCGCGTCGTGTCGTCCACCTTGTCCTCCTCGCGGCCATGAGCGTCCTGCTTTGCCCCTCGTACCTCCGCGCCGCGGAGTCCGCCCGGTTTTTTGCCATCCCCGCCGGCGAAGCGCGGTCCACGCTCACCCAGTTCATCGAGCAGTCCGCCGAACAGATCGTTTACTCACCTCAGATCATCCGCGGCGTCCGCACGCATGCCGTCCAGGGACGTTTCGAACCGTCGGTGGCGCTGCGGCAGATGCTCGCCGGCACGAGCCTCATCGTGTTGCACGACGAATCGACCGGCGCGCTCAGCCTGGCGCGGGAGG
>JAEUHA010000468.1 GCA_016793535.1 Opitutaceae bacterium
TCGTCGACGAGGGCCTGCAGCGCCTCGCGCTCGGGGGCGAACCAGAACCCGTAGTACACCAGCTCGGCATACTTCGGAATCAGCGAGTCCCGCAGGTGCATGACCTCGCGGTCCATCGTGAGCGACTCCACCTGCCGGTGACCCTGCATCAGGATCGTACCGCCCGGGGTCTCATAGACGCCGCGCGACTTCATGCCCACGAAACGGTTCTCGACGAGGTCGACGCGGCCGATGCCGTGCTTGCCGCCGAGCTTGTTCAGGACCTTGAGGACGCCGGCGGGCGAGAGCTTCCGTCCGTTCACCGCGACGCAATTGCCACGCTCGAACTCGAGCTCCACGTACTCGGCCTTGTCCGGCGCGTCCTCCGGTGAAACCGAGAGCTTGAACATGCCCTTGTTCGCCTTCGTGGTCGGGTCGAACCACGGATCCTCGAGAATGCCCGCCTCGTACGAGATGTGGAGGAGGTTCCGGTCCATCGAATACGGCTTCTTGAGCGACGCCTCGACCGGGATCTTGTGCTTGGCGCAATAGTCGATCATCTCGGCGCGGCCCGGGAACTGGTCGCGGAAGGTGTCGATTTTCCACGGCGCCAGGATTGTCAGCCGCGGGTCGAGCGCCATGTAGGTGAGCTCGAAGCGGCACTGGTCGTTGCCCTTGCCGGTGGCTCCGTGCGCCACCGTGTCCGCCTTCTCCTTTTTCGCGATCTCAACCTGCGCCTTGGCGATCAGCGGCCGTGCAATCGAAGTGCCGAGGTAATATTGGCCCTCGTAGATCGCGTTCGCCCGGACCATCGGGTAGATGAAGTCGCGCGCAAACTCCTCGACGAGGTCGAGCGTGTAGTGCTTCGACGCGCCGGTCTTGCGCGCCTTCTGGGGCAGGCCCTTCAGCTCCTCCTCCTGGCCGATGTCGGCGGCAAACGTGACGATCTCCGCGTCGTAGGTTTCGCGGAGCCACTTGACGATGACGGACGTGTCGAGGCCGCCCGAGTAAGCGAGGACGATTTTCATAGCTGAAGGTCGAGTGTGGGGACTCGCCCGCGCGCCGCGCAAAAGAAAAAAGACGCCCGGCGCCAGATCGCAATGTTGCGCATCCGTGCCGTAGTCATACGCATCAGCAACTTAACGGCCCATTTACCGGCCGCACGTTGCCCCCGGGAGTCGCCCCCCCGATAATGAATGGGTCAGCGAATATCATATATCCTCATCCGCCACTGAACCTCCCTATGCACGCTTTCCAGCCTTGCGCTCCACCCCGCCGACAGCAGGCCGGGTTCAGTTTGGTCGAAATCATGTTCGCCGTCGTGATCATTTCCCTGCTCGCGCTGCTCGCACTGCCGGCATTCACGAAGGTCCGGCGCAACGCGCAGAGCAACCGCTTCATCTCCGACCTGCGCACCTTCACCCAGGCCTTCGAGGGCTACGCGAGCATGAATGGGTCGTTCCCGGGCAACGCGCCGGCCGGCGTCGTCCCCCCGGGCATGGAGGAAGACCTGAAAACTCCAGCGTGGAAGATCGTGAACTCACTCGGCGGCCGCTGGAACTGGGACAACCTCGTCACGGGCGTCGGCGTCGCCAGCAGCGGCATCACGGCGCCCCTGAGCCAGATGGTCCAGATCGACGCCCGGATCGACGACGGTGACCTCAGCAACGGACTTTTCCAGCAGCTCCCCAGCGGAAAATACATCTACCTGATGCAGCAATAGGGCGTGCGCTCAGCGCCGCCGTTTCGCCGCCAGCGTCGCCAGGATCGCCTTCTGCATGTGCAGGCGGTTTTCCGCCTCGTCGAAGATGATCGAACGCGGGCTGTCGAGGACCTCCGGCATCACTTCCTCGCCCGCGTGGGCCGGGAGGCAATGCATGAAGTACGCGTCCTTCTTCGCCGCGGCAAAAAGCTTACCCGTCACGACATAGGGCGCCATGACGCGGATGCGCTCCTTGGTTTCCTCCTCTTTGCCCATGCTCACCCACACGTCGGTGTAGACGACGTCGGCACCGCGGACGGCCTCAAACGGATCCGTGGTGAACTGGTAGCCGCCGGCGTAGCCCTCGCGCGCGAGGAACGCGTCGAACTCCTTCGTCGGCGCAAAACTCTGCGGCCCGGCGAGCGCGATCTTCATGCCGAAATGATTCGCGCCGAGGATCCACGAGTGGGCCATGTTGCACGCGGTGTCGCCGAGAAACGCGATCTTCCGGCCCCGCAAGGAGTCGACGAGCTTCGCTCCCGTCGTGCCCTTCGCCCAGCGCTCAGCCACCGTGAAGGCGTCCGCATAGATCTGGCAGGGGTGCAGGAAATCCGTGAGGGCGTTGATCACCGGCACCGATCCCGCCGCCGCGAGGCGCTCGACATCGCTGTGGTCGAAGGTGCGCACGATCAGGCCGTGCACGAATCGGGAAAGCACGCGCGCCGTGTCCTCGATGGTCTCACCCCGCCCCAGCTGGATGTCGTTGCGATTCAGGAAAAGCGGATTTCCGCCGAGCTCGTGGATGCCGACTTCGAAGGAAACCCGCGTGCGCGTGGACGACTTCGAGAAGATCATCGCCCAAGTCTGGCCGCGCAACGGCGTCGGCGCGCCCTTCCGGCCCCGCTTCGCCTTCAACTCGCGGGCCAGGGCAAACAGCTTGGGCAGCTCGGACCGCGCGACGTCGGTCTCTTTCAGGAAATGCTTCATGGAAGCGAACGGATTTAATTCCGCGGGCCCACGCCCACGAGTGAAAAATGGAGGATGGATCAGGACTTCGCCGCCAGGAGTTCGCGGAAGATCCGCACCGCCTGCGCCAGTTCGTCGGCGGTCGCGTTCAAGGGCGGCAGGAGGCGGATGACGTTCCCACCCGCCGACGGCGCAAGCAGGCCGCGCTCGCGCAACCCGGCGAGGTAGGGCGCGGGGTCGCCGGTGAGCTGGACGCCCACGAGGAAACCGAGGCCGCGGACGCCACTCACGTGCTGCGGAAAATCCTTCGCCAACTGCCGCAGCGCGTCGTGCCAGGGCGCGCTCAGCGCCCGCACCTTCTCGAGCAGGCCCTCGCGCTCGATGACATCCAGCACGGCCAGCGCCGCCGCACAGGCCAGCGGTGTGCCACCAAAGGTCGTGCCGTGGTTGCCGGGGTGAAACAGCTCCGCAAAACGGTCCCGCACCCACATCGACCCGATCGGGAAACCGCCCCCGAGGCCCTTGGCCATGCCGATCGCGTCCGGCACAATCCCGGCATGCTCGTAGGCGTAGAAGCGGCCCGTCCGGCCGATCCCGCACTGCACCTCATCCAGCAGCAGCAGCAGGTTGTGCTGATCGCACAACTGCCGCAGGCCGCGCAGGAATTCCGGCGTGCACGCGTTGATGCCACCCTCGCCCTGGATCGTCTCGACGAAGATGGCCGCCGTGTCGGCGTCCACGAGGTCGGCGAAACTCTGCAGGTGATTGAGCTCCCCGAACGCGAAGCCCGGGACCAGCGGCCGGAAGCCTTTCTGGATTTTCTCCTGCGGCGTCGCGCTCATGCCGCCATAGGTGCGGCCATGGAAGGCGTTCTTCGCGCAGATGATCTTGTAGCACTTGCCCTCCACGCCGCCGGCCTTCTGCACGCCGTGCAGGCGCGCGAGCTTGATCAACGCCTCGTTGGCTTCGGCGCCGCTGTTGCAGAAGAACACGCGACCCGGACCCGCGAACGACACGATCCGCCGCGCGAGCTCGCCCTGCTGGGGGTTGCGGAAGAGGTTGCTGACATGGATCAGCTCCGCCGCCTGCCGCTGCACGGCCGCGACCCAGTGCGGATGGCAGTGGCCGAGCGCACTGACCGCGATGCCCGAGGTGAAATCGAGATAGGCGTTGCCCGCATCATCCCACACCCGCGCCCCGCGTCCGCGCACGAGCGTGAGCGGCGCGCGGGCGTAATTCTTCAGCACGTGGGCGTCGTAAAGCTCGGCGGTGCTGGTGCGGACGATGGAGGGAGTGGTCATGGCAGGAAACCGCTTATGCCCGCAAAGCGACGGCGCGACAATCAAAGCCCGGAACGACAGCGCTACAGCGGCGACGAATAAGCGGCCATCAGTGTGCGTCGGCGGTCGCGAGCGCCGGAGGTCAGCCGTGCACGATCTCCGTGCCGGTGCCCTTGTCGGTGAAGATCTCGAGCAGGAGCGAGTGCGGCAGCCGGCCGTCGATGAAGTGCACGCGCTGCACGCCTTCCTCGAGCGCCCGGATCGCGCTCTGCACCTTTGGCCGCATGCCCTTGTCGATCACACCCTTCTTCTTGAGGTCGTCGACCTGGCTGATCTTGAGCGTGGAGATGAGCGAATCCGGATTCGGCGGCGCGGCCAGCAGACCGGGCACGTCGCTCATGTAAACCAGCCGTCGCGCCCGCAGCGCGCTCGCCACGCGTCCGGCGACGAGGTCGGCGTTCACGTTGTAGGGCTTGCCGTCGTAGCCTTCCGCGACCGGCGAGATCACCGGCGTGAAGCCGTCGGCGATCTCCTTCTTGATGAGCTTCACCTTCACCTCGGTCACGTCGCCGACGTAGCCGAGATCGATCGTGTTGCCGTCGTCGTCCTCCGTGAGCTTCTGGCAGACCAGCACGGTGTCGCCCGGCATGCCCTTCGGCCGGCCCTTGGCGGTGACGATGGCCTCGCACACGTCCTTGTTCACGATCTCGTCGAGCGTCTTCTTCACGACGGCGATGGTCGCTTCGTCGGTCACGCGCAGGCCGTTGACGAAGTTCGCCTTCAGGCCCGAGGTCTCCATCGCCTTGGTGATCGCCTTGCCGCCGCCGTGCACGACCACGACGTTGATGCCGACGGCCGCGAGGAACGCGATGTCGTAGGCCACGCGCGTGCGGGTGACGGGATCGGGGTCGTCCATGAAACTGCCGCCGTATTTCACGACGAACGTGGAGCCACGGAAGTCCTGGATATACGGCAGCGCTTCGAGGAGCACCTTCGCCTTGGCGGTGATTTCAGCGACGTTCATCTACGATCAAGGCGCGCGGCACACGGCCGCGTTGAGTGGGAGGAGGCGAGAAAGAGCGCTCACTGTTTTGCTAAGGGCAGAAGGAACTACGCACACGCTGCGCGCATTTCCATAAAAATATTCACGGGCGATGCGGTCGCGTTACGATTGGGTGACACGCGCGGCCGGCACCGCGGTCCGCAGCCGGCGCCGGCGTGCCAGTTTCTTCTTCACTCCGCGGTGCGGCGACCCAACGTCTCGGGCGTGCCCAGCACGAATCTCACTTTCGCCCAGCGCGACGAACACCGCGCCTGGCTCGCTTCCCAGGCGGCGCTGCCCGCCGGCTTCCGCGTCGGTGTCACGCGCTTCGACTTCATGCCGGTCGAGGCGCCGAAGCCGGCGAAGATGACGCTCACCCTGCTCGCGCTCGAGCGGCCGACGACGGCGTTCGCCGCGATGTTCACCCGCAACGCCTTTCCCGGCGCCCCGGTCATCGTCGGGCGCAAGCGGCTCGCGGAGCCCGCGCTCGGCGCCGTGATCATCAACAACAAGATCTCGAACGTCTGCGCGCCCGGCGGCGTCGAGACCGCAGAGCGCATCTGCGTCGCGACCGCGCAGGCGCTCGGGCTCACGCCGACCCAGGTGCTGCCCTGCTCGACGGGCGTGATCGGCTGGTCGCTGCCGGCCGACGCCATGATCGCGGCACTGCCCCGCGCCGCCGCCGCGCTCACGAGCGAATCGATCATGCCCGCCGCCGAGGGCATCGTCACCACGGACCTCTACCCGAAGATCCGCCGCGCGGCCGTCGGCGCCGGCAGCATCGTCGCGATCGCGAAGGGCGCCGGCATGATCGAGCCGAACATGGCCACGATGCTGGTCTACATTCTCACCGACATCGCCGTGCCGCGCGCGGAGCTGCGCCCGATGCTGGCGCGCGCCGTGGACGCGAGCTTCAATGCCATCAGTGTCGACAGCGACACGAGCACGTCCGACACGGTCGTGGCGCTCGCGTCGGGCCGCGTGCCCTTCGGGGATTGGGGCACATTTGAACGCGGACTCCACCAGGTGTGCCGGGACCTCGCCGAGGACGTCGTCCGCAACGGCGAAGGCGTCCGCCACGTCATCCGCGTCACGGTGAAGAACGCCGCCAGCCTCGGCCTCGCCCGCGCGCTCGGCAAAGCCATCGTCAACGGTCCGCTCTTCAAATGCGCGGTGGCCGGCAACGATCCGAACGTCGGCCGCCTTATCCAGGCGATCGGCAAGTACGTCGGCGCCCACGCGCCCGGCATCGATCTCAGCCACCTGCGCGCGAGCCTCGGCGGCATCGAGATTTTTGCCCGCGGCGTTTTCCAGCTCGATCCCGCCAAGGAAGCGGCGCTCGTCGCGCACCTGAAAGGGGCGGAGCTGTACCAGAGCAAACCCGGTCCGGACGGCGTGTTCGCTCCGCCGGTCGACTTCCCGCCGCACGAGCGCGCGGTCGAACTCGAAATCGACGTCGGCAACGGCGCCGCGTCCGCCTCCGTGCTCGGCGGCGATCTCACGCACGAATACGTGAGCGAGAACGCGGATTACCGGAGCTGAGCTTCCTGGGAGCGCGGACGCCCTCGTCCGCACTTCGGTCCGATGCGGGCGGGGACGCCCGCGCTCCCAGGGAGGGACCCGCAGCCTTCAGATCAGGCCGCAGGTCTCTTCGAACCCGCACCACAGGTTCATGATCTGGACGGCCTGGCCGCTGGCGCCCTTCACGAGGTTGTCCTCGGCGGCGGTGATCACGAAATTGCCGGTGCGGGGATCGTGGACCGCGGACATGTCGACGCGGTTGGTACCGACGACGTGCGCCGTGTCGGGCGTTTCGCCCGTGTTCAGCACCTGCACGAACGGCCGGCCGGCATACGTCGCGCGCCAGGCGGCATAGAGCTGCTCGATCGTGGCTCCGGCGGCGGCGGGCACCGTGATCGTCGTCGCAATGCCCCGCCGCATCGGCGCGAGGTGGGGATTGAACTGGATGATCGTTTTCGCCCCGGTGTGCAGGGCGAGCTGCTCCTCGACCTCGGCGAGGTGCCGGTGCTTCACCAGGCCGTACGCCTTGATGCTCTCGGCCCGCTCGACGAAGAGGTACATTTCCTCCGCCTTCTTGCTGGCGCCGCTCACGCCGCTGTAGGAGTTGACGACGATGTGTTCGCGCGTGATCACGCCGGCCCGGAGAAGCGGCACCAGCGGCACCAGGATGCTGGTCGGATAACAGCCGGGCGCGGCGACCAGTTTCGCCTCCTGTTTCCACGCCGGGGCG
>JAEUHA010000497.1 GCA_016793535.1 Opitutaceae bacterium
TCGCGCCGCCCGCTTACCCGGGCGCTCTCGGCCAGTCCCATCACCACGAAGCAGTCGGCATAGATGCTCGGGGCCGGACCGCCGCCGGGAATGGCTTCCTTCACCCGTCCGTCCTCCGTCAGCAGGAACGCGCACCGGCCGTCCGGGAGAAATGCATGCGCCAGCAGGAACTCCACCGTGCGCGTCGCCTGCGCTAGGTACCGCGCCGGATCACCCGGCAGCAGGCGCTTCGCCACGAGGTCACCCACCCGCGACCAGAGCCAGGCAAAGCGGCCTTGCGACCAGGTGAACTTGTCGCGACTGACCAGCGTGGTGCCCGCGTTGTTGAAGCAGTTGAACACGCCGCCGCGGACCGGATCGATCGTCCGCCACCAAAACGGCAGGATCGAATCCGCCAGCGCCGCTCGCGCCTGCGCTGCGCCAGCGGCTCGAAGCTCCGTGGGTGAAAGGGGTGAACTCATGAACGCGGATGCCCGGCGGAGCCCGAAACCGCCGCGAGCAGTTCCGTGACGGCCGGCGGAACCGGCCGGCGGTTCAGCGCGGCGAAGCCGCTGAATACCACGATCGACGTGGCCAGGGGCGTCAGCACCAGCATGCCGGCCGACGTCGTCACGGCATACTTGAGCAGCACGAAGGCCGCGAAACCGGCGAAGATCGAGGCGATGGCCGCGCGCTGGTCCGCCCCCCGGAAGACCGGCAGCAGGCCCAGGATCATCGGCACCGACGTCGGCCCGATCAGGGCCGCGAACCACGAAATCACCAGCCCGAGCACGCCGCCGAACCGCTCGGCCTCGATCCCGACCAGCAGGGTCAGGACCGTGAAGATGAGGGTCGTCATCCGGGCCAGTCGCAGGCCGCGTTTCGGATCCATCTGCCGGTAACGCGGCGAAAGGAGAGGCAGGATGTCGCGGGTGATGACGGAGGAGACCGTGTTCGTATCGGACGTCGTCATCGCCATGGTCGCCGCGAACATCGAGGCCAGCACGAGGCCGATCAGGCCCACGGGCAGGAATTGCTTCGTCATCAGTACGTACGATTGCGACGGATCCGCGAGATTGGGCAGGATGAGGGGCGCGGCCCACATCGGGAAAAACAGAAACAACGGCCAGATGAGATAGAGTGCGCCCGAAAGCAGCGCCGATTTCCGGGCCGCCTCCGGTGAGGGCGAGCCGATGTAGCGGACCGCCAGGTTCCACGTGCCGCCGTTGTAACTCAGCGTCGAGACGACGATGTAGCCGGCGAGAAACACCGCGGTGTACGGGCCGTTCAGCGGCTGGCCATGCCCGACCGGCAGCCGGTCCCAGATGTGCAGGGCGGACTCGAGGCCGCCCAGGTGGTTGACCACCGCCACGAAGAGCACGAGCCCCGCCACCACCTGCACCACGAACTGCAGCAGATCCGTGTAAAGGTCGGCCCAGAGGCCGCCCACCGTGATGTAGAACACGGACACGCCCCCGGAGATCCAGATGCCGGTCGCAATCGGCAGCCCCGTGAAGCCGTTGAGCAGTATGCCGATCGACGCCCACTTGGCCCCAACGTCGAAGAGCTTCAACAAGACGCCGCTCCACGCCATGACCTGCTGCGTGGCGAGCCCGTAGCGGACCGCGAGGTACTCCGTCGGCGATTCGATGTGCCGGGACGCCCGCAACCGCGCCCAGCGCGGCGCGATCAGAAAGGCCCCAACGAAACAGGCGATGGTGATCGATCCCGCCCACCACACATAGAGCGTGAAGCCGTGCGTGTAGGCGATCGCGGCGTAGGCGACGAACACGACGCCGCTGTGGCCGGACACGTGGTGCGAGATCCCGCCGAGCCACCAGGGAATCCGCCCGCCGGCGACAAAGTAGTCGTCCGAACCGCGGATCCGCTTCACCGCCACCCAGCCGATGACCGCCACCAAGAGGAAAAAGAGGGCGATGACGGCGTAATCGAGGGGGTGCATGCGGCGACAGGCGCGTAACCATACAGTTACCGTCGAAACGGGGCGCAAGCCCAAAGCGCCGCCATCCGGTCCGGGACCCCGTGCCGGCCCGGTCCGCCGGCCATGCCGGTGGCCCGGCTTGACGTCGGACCGGTTCGGCATCTTCGTCGCTCCCATCCCGCTGGAAAATCATCATCCGCCGGCCAAATTTGCACTTGTCTGCCCCTCTCTCCACACGTAACTAGCTGGTTACTCTATGCGAGCCGCTCCACCGCCATCAGCCTCCCGGCCGGGACTGCCCTGTTCCCCGGACGCGGTTGATGATTTCATCAGCCAGCCGACGCCTCGCGTCGTGGAGGTGCTGGCGCGTTCGCGGGGACCGTTCCTCATCCTGGGCGCCGGAGGCAAGATCGGCCTGCATCTCAGCGTGATGCTGCGCCGGGCGCTCGATCAGCTCGGCCGGAAGGACCGGGTCGTCGCGGTGTCCCGGTTCAGCACGCTGCGCGACCGGGCCGCCTTCGAATCCCGCGGGGTGGAAACGCTGGCGTGTGATCTGGGCCGGGCCGAGGACCTGAAAACCCTCCCGGAGGCTCCGACGATCTTCTTCCTGGCCGGCGTGAAGTTCGGCACGGCGGCTGCACCCGGATTGCTGCGGGCGACCAACGTCGAGATCCCGCAGCGGGTGGCGGAGAAGTATTCACACGCCCGCATCATCGCCTACTCGTCGGGCTGCGTGTACCCGTTTGTCACACCCGCCTCGGGCGGCGCCCGGGAGGACACGCCGCCGTCCCCGGTCGGCGACTACGCGGCGTCGTGCATCGCGCGCGAACAGGCGTTCACCGAGGTCGCGGCCGCGCAGGGCACGCCCGTGGCGCTGATCCGGCTCAACTACTCGATCGAGTTTCGCTACGGCCTGCTGGTCGACATCGCGCAGATGGTCCTGGCCGGAAGACCGGTGGACGTCACCACCGGGTACGTCAACGTGATCTGGCAGACCGATGCCGTGGCGCACAGCATCCAGGCGCTGGAGATCGCCGGTTCGCCCGCGGTCCCCATCAATGTCACCGGCGCCGAAACCCTCTCGGTCCGCGATCTCGCCCTTCGTTTCGCTGCCGCGCTCGGCCGGTCGGTCGAGATCACCGGGATCGAGGCCGAGACGGCCTGGCTCAACAACGCGAGCCATTCCCACCGCCTGTTCGGACCGCCGCTTACGACCGTCGACCAGATGATCACCTGGATTTCCGCCTGGCTGCTGCAGAATGGCGAAACGTGGGGCAAGCCGACCGGCTTTGAACGCCGGGACGGCCGCTTCTGAGGGGGCGCCTCCGTATCTCGATGTCGTTGGAACTTCGCCGTCATTTGCGCGCCGGACAGGTCATTCCGGCGCTGCCGCTCGCGCTGGATCCACGGCGCCGCTGGGATGAAAAGCACCAGCGCGCGCTCATCCGCTACTATGTCGACGCCGGCACCGGCGGCCTGGCGGTCGGCGTGCATTCGACCCAGTTCGCGATTCGTGACGCAAAAATCGGGCTCTATGCCCCGGTGCTTCGGCTCGCCGCCGAGACCGCCGCCGCGTGGCTCGCGCCGAAGCCGCGGGATTTCGTCCTGATCGCCGGTCTCTGCGGCCGCACGCCACAGGCCAGTGCGGAGGCGGCGATCGCCGCCGGCCTGGGCTATCACGCGGGACTCCTCAGTCTCGGCGCCTGGGCGAACGATCCCGAGTCCCGGGTGCTCGCCCACTGCCGCGCGGTCGCGCGGGAAATTCCGCTGGTCGGCTTCTACCTGCAGAACGCCGTCGGCGGCCGCACGTTCACCTATCGCTTCTGGCGGCAGTTTGCGGAAATCCCGCAGCTCGTCGGCGTGAAAATCGCGCCGTTCAACCGCTACCGCACGATCGACGTGGTGCGTGCGGTGCTGGAATCAGGCCGCGATGACGTCGCCCTCTACACCGGCAACGACGACAACATCATCGGCGACCTGCTCACGCCCTTCACCTTTGGCGGACGCACGCGCTTCATCGACGGCGGCCTGCTGGGGCAATGGGGCGTGTGGACGAAAAACGCCGTGCAGCTGCTTGAGGACATCAAGCGCGCCCGACGGAAGTTGCGGTTCGACGCCGCCTGGCTGGATCGCAACGCCGCGCTGACCGACATGAACGCCGCGATCTTCGACGCCGCGAACAACTTCGCCGGCTGCCTGCCTGGCATCCACGAGGTCCTGCGCCGCCAGGGCCTCCTGCGCACGACCGCATGTCTCGACCCGCACGAGCGCCTGTCGCCCGGCCAGGCGGACGAGATCTCCCGCGTCGCCCGCGCGTATCCGTGGCTCGTGGACGACACGTTCGTCGCGACGCACCGCGCGCGCTGGCTCGCGTAGCCTTTCCGCTTCGACATGTCCGCTTCCGTCTCCCCCAACCCCGCCCTCCGATGGTTTGATTTTCAGGTCAATGGTTTCGGAGGGATCGATTTTCAAGGTGACGCCGTTTCCCGCGCGGAGATGGATCACGCCATCGCCGTCATGCGCCGGCACGGCATGGCGGCCATCCTGCTCACGCTGATCACGGACGAAATCGACGCCCACTGCCGCCGCCTCGAGGCGTTCGAAAAGCTCTGCGCGGCGTCGCCCTCGATCGCGCAGATGATCGCCGGTTACCACATCGAGGGGCCCTGGCTGTGTCCGGAACCTGGATACCGTGGCGCCCACCCCCCGGGCCCGATGCACGCCCCCTCGCTCGCGGAGTTCGATCGCCTGCAGGCGGCCGCCAACGGCCGCATCCGCCTCATCACCCTGGCCCCGGAGTGGCCAGGCAGCAACGAGTGCATCGCCGGCATCACCCGCGCTGGCGTCCACGTTTCCATCGGGCATTCCAATGCGTCGGAGCAGCAGATCGACGAGGCGATCCGGGCCGGCGCCCGCTTCTGCACGCACGTCGGCAACGGCACGCCGCTGCAGCTGCACCGGCACGACAACGTCATCCAGCGCATGCTGGCCCGCGACGAGCTCACGGCATGCCTCATTCCCGACGGCGTGCACCTGCCGCATTTCGCGCTCAAGAACTTCTACCGGGCCAAGCCGAAGGACAAGGTGCTGTTCACCACCGACGCGATGTCGGGCGCCGGGGCCGGTCCCGGACGCTACCGGATCGCACGCCACGAGATCGAGGTCGGGCCGGATGGGATCGCCCGCAATCCCGGCGGCGGTGGTTTCGCCGGCTCGACCCTCACACCGGACGAAGGGGTGCGCCTCTGCGCCCGGTTCATCGGCATCTCCGAAGCGGAGTCGGCCGAGCTCTGGTCAACCGCCGCCGCCCGGGCGTTCGGTGTGACGCTGCCGGCCGCGACGTGAAATTTTGTGGGCGGCCGACGATTCCGGGTTCGCCTTCCTTTCCGTCCGGCATTCCATCCCCTCTCCTACCCTTATGAATCGTTCCCTTAGCCGGTTGTTGCCACTTGTGTTCGCGCTGCTCGCCCTGACGGCGGCCCGCGCCGCGGAAATCCGGATCGGCATGATCGGGCTCGATACGTCGCATGTCGTCCAGTATCTGAACATCGTCAACGACCCAAAGAACAAGGACCACGTCCCCGGCGGCAAGATCGTGGCCGCGTTCAAGGGCGGCAGCCCCGATGTCGAGGCCAGTCGCACGCGCGTGGATGGGTTTACCAAGACCGCGGTCGAGCGCGGCGTGAAGATGTACGACACGATCGAGGAGATGTCCCGGAACGTGGACGCGATCATCATCCTGAGCGTCGACGGCCGGCCGCACCTCGACCAGTTCCGGCGCACGCTCGCTGCGAAGAAGCCGGTCTTCATCGACAAGCCGCTTGCCGGCTCGCTCCGGGATGCGCTCGAGATCGCCCGCCTGGCGAAGGAACACAAGGTGCCCGTCTTCAGCACCTCCTCCCTGCGCTACTCGCCCGACTCCCCCGTGGCGCAGCTCGAGAAGATCGGTCCGGTCGCGTCGGCGTTTTCCTACGGTCCCGCCGAAACCGAGCCGAACCATCCGGACCTGTTCTGGTACGGCATTCATGCGGTCGAGGCCCTCTATACGGTGATGGGCCCCGGTTGTGAGAAGGTGGTCCGCACGCACACCGCCAAGACCGACGTCGTGACCGGCGTCTGGTCCGACGGCCGCGTGGGCACGATGCAGGGCAACCGCGCCGGCCGCGCCGGCTACGGCGTCACGGTCATCGGCGCCAAGGGCGCGGCCAAGGGCGGCGAAAAGACCAGTTACAAGCCCCTCGTCGAGGCGTACATGAAGTTCTTCCAGACCGGAGTCTCGCCCGTTCCGATTGAGACGACGCTCGAGCTCCACGCGTTCATGGAAGCCGCCGACGAAAGCAAGCGCCGCGGCGGCGCCCCAGTCACCCTCGCCGAGGTCATGAAGCTTGCCGGCGCCAGGAAGTGATACCGCTCCGCAGTCCTTTCTCCGTTCTCCCTTTTTTTCGACGCCATGACATTCCCGAATTCGTTCACGTTCATCTCCGATGAAGTTTCCCAGGATCTGCCGGTCCTCCGCGCGTTCGTCCGCGAGTTCAAGCTGCCCGGCATCGAGCTGCGCAGCTTTTCGGGCCGCGCGTTCAAGGATCTGACCCGCGAGGACGTCGCCGCGATTGGCGCGGCCGCCAAGGAGGACGGCTGGAAGATTTTCGGCTGCTCGACGCCGGTCTTCAAATGCGAGCTCGATGACGCCGCCGGCATCCAGGCCCACCGTGAAATCTTCAAGCGCAGCCTGGACGTCGCCCGCTCGCTCAACTGCGACCTGCTCCGCGTCTTCACTTTCCTGCGCCAGCCCAATCCGCTCGAACCCAAGCGCCTCGACCGCGTCGCGGAAGGGCTGCTGGGCCTGGTCGACCTCGCCAAGGGTTCGGGCGTCCGCATCGGCATCGAGAACGAACACTCGTGCTTCGTCGCCACGGTGGAGGAGCTGGAGGCGGTGCTTGCCCGCGTCTCCGCTCCCAGCGTTGGTGCGATCTGGGATCCGTGCAATGTCCTCTACGTGCCCGGCGCCGCCGTGCCACACGCGAGCGACTTGGCGCGCCTCGGCAAACGGCTGTTCCATCTCCACGTCAAGGACGCGGTTCGCCGCACGCCCGGGACTTCCAGCGCCCTGATCGCCGTCGGCATGCCGATCGGCACCGGTGAGGTCGACTGGCGCTCGCACCTGCGCGTGCTGCAGGCCATCGGCTACAAGGGCATGCTCTCGCTCGAGACGCACTGGCGCCTCGAGAAGATCGACGAATCCCTCCTGCATCTGCCCGCTGGATACGGCTTCTCGCACGGCGGCGAGACCGCCACGCGCATCTGCCTGCACACGACCAAGGCGGTCGTGGACTCGCTCTGACGTACGAATCAGAACTTCCCCTGGGAGCGCGGACGCCCTCGTCCGCATCCGACCAAAAAGCGGCCGAGCGCGGCCGCGCTCCCAGGGAAAAAACGCGCCGAGTTCAGACTCCCGCCTCGGCCATTGCCGGCACCGCAGCCGCCGGCGACGGCGCCGGACTCGTGATGCCCTCAAACACGAGGCGCAACACCTGATTGAGGCCGCGCTCCTTGACTTTGGCGTCCCCGAGATCGAGCTCGAGGCTCTGTGAAAGCGAGAAGCGGTTCGAGTGGTAGATGAAGCAGAGACCGATGAAGTGAATCATCAGGTGGGTGACATCGAGGTCCCCCCGGAATTCACCCGTCGCGACGCCATCCTGCACGATCGCGCGGAAACGCGCCAGGAACGGGTTTTTCGTCAGCAGGTGGTTCTCCTTGGTCAGGTGCCGCCCCTTCTCGAGGTTCTCCCACTGCAGCAGCCGCGTGAATTCCGGTTCCAGATCGAGAAACTCGAAGTAGCTCTCCAGCAGCCGGGACAACTTCTCCCGCGGGCTGCGGCCCCGCTCGACGGCGTGAAATTCGATCTCCTCGATTCGCTTGTAGACCTCGGACAGCGCCGCCTCGAACAGGGCGTCCTTGCTGCCAAAGTAGTGATAGACCATTCGCTTGTTGACCCGCGCCTGTCCGACAATCTGGTCGACGGAAACGGCATGGAAGCCGTGTTTGGCGAAAAGGCGGATCGCCGCCTGGAGGATGCGACGGCGCGTGCGATCCGGGTTGCGCGGAACCGGTTGAGTTGAAGCCATAGGGGTTGGGCCGGACCGTGGCAGATCACCCCGGGCCTGAGAAGCGCAAAAGCCGGATTTCGGTTACTTAGCCGGTTACTTACGCGGTTACTTAGCCAGTTACTTGCCGGAGGCGGACCCGGAGACCGTGAATCGGAGGAACGCCGCGGCGCCCGCCGCGAGTTCGCGCCCGGCCATGCACTCATCCTTTGTGCGCGCCGGCGCGATGCTGCCCGGTGAGAAGGCCTCCGCGGGAATGCCTTGGCCGGCCGAAGGCATTAGGGGCACAGAACCAATCCGCCGCCACCCAACCGCGGACGAGAGGTTGCCATGGGAAAAACGTTGGCTTGCGATGCGCGGTCCGAAAAAACGTAACCACGCGGTTACGGTCCCGCGCCTGAACAGCACCCGCAATCTCCCCTTCCTCCCCCACCTCATGGCTTCCAAGATTCGCATTCTCGTCGTCGGCTGCGGCCACATGGGCACCTCGCATGCCCGCGCATATCACACCATGGCGGACGATTTCCAGATCGTCGGCCTCGTGTCCCGGACCCCGGACTCGCGCCGGAAGCTGAACGCCGAGTTCGGCGGGCGCTACGCCGAGTTCTCCGACTACGCCGAGGCGCTGCGCACCACGCGGCCCGACGCCGTGTGCATCAGCACCTATCCCGACACCCACGCCGCCTACACCATCGCGGCCTTTGAGGCCGGCGCCCACGTGTTTCTCGAAAAGCCCGTGGCCGAGACCGTCGCCGAGTGCGAACGCGTCGTCGCCACGGCGAAGCGACTGAACCGAAAGCTGGTCATCGGCTACATCCTCCACGTCCACCCGTCGTGGAAGAAATTCGTCGAGCTCACCCGCACCCTCGGCAAACCGCTCGTCATGCGGATGAACCTCAACCAGCAGAGCTCCGGGCCGAACTGGGAGACCCACAAGAATCTGCTGCGCTCGATGTCGCCGATCGTGGATTGCGGCGTCCACTACGTGGACGTGATGTGCCGGATGACCGGCGCCCGGCCGCTCCGCGTGAGCGGCATCGGCGCACGGCTGACGAACGACATCGTGCCGAACCAGGTCAACTACGGCCAGCTCCAGGTCACGTTCGACGACGGCTCGGTCGGCTGGTACGAGGCGGGCTGGGGCCCGATGATGAGCGAGACCGCGTTCTTCGTGAAGGACGTGATCGGGCCGAAGGGCTGCGTCAGCATCGTCGCCAAGAGCGCCGCCAGCGCCGGCAAGTCGGCCGACGTCGACTCCCATTCCAAGACCGAGTCGCTGCTCCTGCACCACTCGACCCTCGGGCCCGATGGGAAGTTTACCCGCCCCGATGAGATTGTCGACGTCACCGACGAGCCGAACCACGACGAACTGTGCCGCCGCGAGCAGGACGTATTTCTCCGCGCCATCCGCGAAAACACCGACCTTACGGAACACTGGCAGAGCGCGATCGACAGCCTGCGCATCGTGATCGCCGCCGACCGTTCGTTCCGCGAAGGTCGGACCGTGGATCTGTAAAGTCGGTGTCGCCCCGGGAGCGCGGCCGTCCCCGGCC
>JAEUHA010000498.1 GCA_016793535.1 Opitutaceae bacterium
TCAGGCCCAAGGCGAACATGGCCCGGTCGAACGCTAAGAGGAAATCGGCGGCAGGCGGGGTGACTATTTCATGTGCGGGGAACAAGTTCATCTGTTTGAATAGTTCTCCCAGGGCTGCAGGCGTATTTAGGTCTTCTTGGAGGTCAGGTATCACTAGCTGGAATGGGGCGCCCGAATTGGTCGCCTTTTCCCCTTGTGAACGCTCAACAAGTGCCTCGCGATATCGACGGAGTTGCTTTAACGCGCTCTCCGCGGCATGCAGTGAATCGAGCGTGAAGTTCAGCTGTTTCCGCGGATGCCCCGAGAGCAGCGCGTAGCGCAGCGCCATCGGCGAGAACCCTTTCGCGCGCAGGTCGTCGAGGGTGTAGAGATTGCCGAGCGACTTGCTCATCTTCTTGCCATCCACGAGCAGGTGTTCGCTGTGGTACCAGTGCCGGGCGAACGGCACGCCGTTGCAGCATTCGCTCTGGGCGATCTCGTTTTCGTGGTGCGGGAAGAGCAGGTCGACGCCGCCCGTGTGCAGGTCGATCGTGTCGCCGAGGTGTTTCTTGCTCATCGCGCTGCACTCGATGTGCCAGCCGGGCCGGCCGCGGCCCCAGGGGCTGTCCCAGGCGTTGTCGCCGTCCTCGGCCTTGTGCGCCTTCCAGAGGGCGAAGTCGCTGACGTCCTCCTTCTCGTCGGCGTCCGCGGCGTGCACCTTGGCCGCGAGCGCGCTGCCGAGCTGCAGTTCGCGCTCCTTCACGCGCGAGAGGCGGCCGTAGTCGTGGAACGACGAGACCTTGAAATAGACCGAGCCGTCGGGCGCGCGGTAGGCGTTGCCCTTCCGCATCAGCACATCGATCATGTCGACCTGCTCGCGGATGTGGCCGGTGGCGGTCGGCTCGACGTGGGGCGCGAGGCAGTTCAACGCGGCGCAGTCAGCGTGAAATTTGTCGGTCCATTGCTGTGTGACCGCGGCGAGCGGCCGGCCTTCCTCCCGGGCACGACGGATGGTCTTGTCGTCGACGTCCGTGAGGTTGCGCACGTGCCGCACCCGGGCGGCGCCGAACTCGAGCTCGAGCAGCCGGCGAAGCACGTCGTTCACCACGAAGGTGCGGAAGTTTCCGATGTGCGCCGGGGCATAGACGGTGGGACCGCAGTTGTAGAAGCGGTAGGTGCCGTCGGGGTGCGAGGGCTGGAGGGCGCGGAGCTCGCGGGACAGCGAGTCGAAAAGTCGGATGGCCATGTAGCGTCGTGAAAGGGGAGAGCGCTAACAGGTTTTCCGCCGGAGCGGAACGGGTTTTTTCGGCGGGTTCGGGCGGGCAGCTCTGAGGAGGGAGAGGGAGTGGTGGCGGAGGCGTCGTCCCGGGCAGGGCTTGAAATTAATGACTATTATATCTGTGCCCTCCTTGGTGGAGTGCCGCCTTTGGGATTGATCCCAACCCGCCTGCACCTTGCATGGGTTCGCGTCCCCTCCCTGCCTTCCTTCGGCCTCCCGCTCCCTGCCCAGCGAGCCGTGGGCAAGGCCCAACCCCTGATTCCATGTTCACGTCCCTCGTCCGCGTAGTGATCATTGCCCTGCTTGGCCTGGCTGCCGTCGCCAGCCGGGCCTCGGCCCAGGAAACCCTGGCCGGCAACGTCGTCAACGAAGCCACCGGTCGCGCGCTGGAAGGCGCCCGGGTCGCCCTCCAGGGCACGCCGCGCGAGACGTTGACCGATCGCCAGGGAGCCTTCCGGTTCGACAACCTGGCGCCGGGCCCCGTGACGCTCGTCGTGTCGTATGCGGGCCTCGACACCGCGACCGTGCCGGTGACCGTGGCGGCAGGTCAGCCGACGCAGCGCGAGATCCGGCTGACGTCGCAGATCTACGCCATGACCAAGTTCGTCGTGGCCGGCGAGCGCGAGGGCAACGCCCAGGCCGTGACGCTCCAGCGGCTGTCCGACGGCGTGAAGAATGTCGTCTCCACCGATGCCTTCGGCAACCTGGCGCAGAACCCGGCGGACCTGCTGGTGCGGCTGCCCGGCATCGAGGGTGACACGGTCGACGGGACGATCCGCTACGTGCGCATTCGCGGACTCAACCAAAACCTCACGACCATCACGATGGACGGCAACCGGCTGGCCGACGCGGCCTCGGCCGGCGCCACGCGCGAATACCAGTTTCAGACGGTGAGCGCCGACACGGTCGAGCGCATGGAGGTGGTGAAATCGCCGACGCCCGACATGGATGGCGATTCGATCGGCGGCGCGGTCAACATGGTGTCGAAAACCGGCTTCGACTCGAAGGGCCGCATGCTCCGCATTTCGGCGGGCCTGACCTACCGGCCGTACGACGAGCGCATGACCGGCCTGCCTTACAATTACGCCGTGTCCTACTCGGAGGTGTTTGGCGGCAAGCTCGCCGTGTCGGTCAATTTCGGTCACCGCAAACTGTTCACGCCGCAGGACACCGTCGCCCAGACCAGCCAGGCGCTCGCGAACGGCGTGACGGGACCGACCTACACGAACCAGGTGCAGTACACGGACGAACGTCTCTTCACCTCGCGCTGGGGCGGCGGGGCGCGGCTGGACTACAAGCTGAGCGAGGCCACGCGGTTCTACGTCAGCTCGACCGTGAACCGGCTCACGGATCATGACACGGACCGCATCGCCAATTTCACGACGCCGCAGACGATCGCCACGCTGGACGCCGCGGGCAACCCGACCGGCGCCGGCGGCATCCTGCCGGGCTACACCAACGAGTTCACGACCGTCCGGGCGGTGCCCAACAGCGTGCTCAACATTTCGGCGGACACCGCCTACAAGGACGCGGAGACCCTCTACCACCAGGTCGGAGGTGTCCATAAGTTGAATACGCTCGACGTCGACTGGAACCTCTACAAGTCGGACTCGAAGACCAACTACTCCGGCCAGCGCAACCTCCAGTTCACGGCGCGGGGCATCGGTTTCACGGTCGACCAGCGCAAGCGCAGCGACATGCCGATCGTCACGCAGGTGGCGGGCCCGAGCATCGCGGATCTTTCCAGCTACAACGAGAACCGCTACCGCATCGACCGCCGCGCGGGCTGGGACGGCTACACCGGGGCTTCGCTCAATGCGAAGAAGAGTTTCACCCTGCCGGTGCCCGCCTACGTCAAGGCCGGCCTGCGGCTGCGGGAGCAGGACCGCGTGCTCGAGGCGACGCAGTGGAGCGGCACCTACGTGGGGCCCGACGGCGTGATGGGGCTCAATCCGGCCACGGGCCGCAACGACGACAACCTCGCGCAGTTTGGCATTCTCGAGCGCGGCCGGTTGCACACCGACGAGGTCAGTTTCCCCAATGTGCCGATCCCCGCGTTCCCCGGCCACTCCAACAAGCTGGTCGACACCGCGCTCGAGACGACTCCGAACCTGTTCGTGCGCGAACTCGCCGCCAACCTCCAGGCCCAGCTGACGGGCGACCAGAGTTTCAAGGAGCGGATCGAGGCGGCCTACATCATGGGCAACGTGCAGATCGGACGCCTCTCGATCCTCGGCGGTCTGCGGGTGGAGCGGACGAAGACCGAAGGCGAGGGCGCGCTGCAGGCGATCACGCCCGAGGAGCGCGCGCGGCGCGCGGCGTTTGTCGGGCCCTTGAACGACGCCGAGATCACCCGGCGCACGCTCGCGGAGTACAGCGGACGGCAGGTGCGGCGGGGCGATTATCAGAACGTGCTGCCGGGGGTGCATTTCAAGTACAGCCCGATGCAGCGGCTGATCCTCCGGTTGAGTTACGCGACCAACGTCGGCCGCCCCGGCATCGGTCAGCTCATTCCGCGCACGAACGTGAACTTCGACAATCAGACGATCACGAGCAGCAACCCGAGCCTCAAGCCGCAGACCGCGGATAACTTCGACCTCTCGGCGGAATACTATTTCGAGCCGGCGGGCGTCGTTTCCGTCGGCCTGTTCCAAAAGAACATCAAGAACTTCATCTTCACCTCGGGCGGCGCGACCGTACCGGCGGGAGCGGACAACGGCTTCGGGGGCGACTACGCCGGCTACTCGCTCACAACCCAGTACAACGGCGGCGCGGCCAAGGTCCGCGGCATCGAGCTCAACTACAGCCAGCAGTTCACGTTTCTCCCGGGCTGGCTGAGCGGCTTCGCCGCCTACGCGAACTACACGCGGATGGAAACCGAGGGAAACTACGGCAACGGCAACGCCATCGCGGTGGCGCCGAATCCCAAGGGCAAGGTGGCGGGTTTCAATCCCGAGACGTCGAACGTCGGCCTCTCCTACATCAAGGACAAGATCACGATCCGGCTGCAGTTCAACCACCGCGACCGCTACCTCACGACGTACAACGTCGTCGACTCGCAGCTCGTGTATCGGATTCGTCGAGACACGCTCGACGTGAAGACGATGTATCAGTTGACGCGCCGGTTCAGCCTGTATCTCGACGTGAACAACGTGCTCGGCGAATTCGAAACCGGCAACGACCGCGGTCCCCGGCCCTCGCAGCGGCGCGTGCTCACGCCCGGGTTCTTCGCCGGCGTCAACGCGCGGCTCTGAGCGACGGATTACCGCTGATGGGAGCGCGGACGCCCTTGTCCGCATCGCTGCGATCCGCAATGCGGACGAGGACGTTAGCGCTCCTGCGATCTCCGCGACTTTCATGTCGCGCCGGCGCGACCGGACCGTACCGTGAAGGCCGACTGCCATGGCCCACTCGCATCTGCTCGATCTCGCCCAGCGTCCCCGCCGCCTGCGCCGCACCGCCAGCCTGCGGGCGATGGTGGAAGAAACGGTTTTGCGGCCCGCTGATTTCATCGCGCCGCTGTTCGTCGTCGACGGGAAGGCGCCGCCCGACGAGATCGCGTCGATGCCAGGCGTCTTCCGGCTGAACGTGGCCGACCTGGTGCAGGAATGCCGCGCCCTGCACAAACTGGGCGTGCCGGCGGTGGCGTTGTTTCCCAAGCTCGATCCCAAGCTGAAGGACGAGGAGGGCACGCAGGCCTTGAACGAGGACACGCTGGTGCTGCGGGCGGTGCGCGCGGTGAAGCGCGCGGTGCCGGCGCTGACGGTGATCACGGACGTCGCGCTCGATCCTTACACGTCGCACGGCCACGACGGCGTGCTGAACGCCGCCCGGGACGACGTCGAGAACGACCGCACGGTGGAGATCCTCTCCCGGATGGCGGTGCTGCAGGCGCGCGCGGGCGTCGACCTCGTGGCGCCGAGCGACATGATGGACGGCCGGGTCGGCGCGATCCGGCGCGCGCTCGACGCCGCGGGATTCAGCGGCACGGGGATTCTGGCGTACGCGGCGAAATACAATTCGGCCTACTACGGGCCGTTTCGCGACGCGGTGGGCAGCGCGCAGGCGGCGGGCACGCGTCTGCTCAGCAAGGCAACCTACCAGATGAATCCGGCGAATAGGCGCGAGGCGGTGACGGAAGTGCTGCTCGACGATGCGGAGGGTGCGGACATCCTGATGGTGAAGCCCGCCGGCCTCTATCTCGACATCATCCGCGAAGTGCGGAATGCCACCCGCAAGCCGGTCGCCGCGTATCAGATCTCCGGTGAATACGCGCAAATCCAGGCCGCGGCGCGCCTGGGCTGGCTCGACCTCGCCCGGTGCCGGCATGAGTCGCTGCTCGCGATCAAGCGTGCCGGCGCCGACCTGATCCTGACGTATTTCGCGAAGGAGATGGCGCGGGCGCTGAAGTGATCCTTCGGCGCGCGGGCGTCCTCGTGCGCGATTTCCTTCCGTAGGTTCTTCGATCGAGCGGACGACGGCGTCCGCGCTGCCAAGGAAAGCGGCAACGGCTTCGCCCTCAGAACGGCGAACGCGGCACCTGCAGCGAGTCGCCCGGCATGAGCCGCGGATCCTGCGCGGGATTCCGCTGCGCCAGCTTCACGTCGATGGGGTAGGCGTTGTTCTCGCGCACCAGGCTTACGGCCGTCTCCTTCGCGTAGAGGGTGAACCCACCGGCGGACTGGATCGCCTTTGCGACGGTGAGATCGGGTGTCCAGATGATCCGGCCCGGGCGCTGCACTTCGCCGCCGACGTAGATGTAGCGTTCCGTGACGCTGACCGAGACGTCGACGGTGGTGTAGATCCGCTTGGCGACATACGTCTCGCGGATTCGCTGCGACAACTCCGCCGTACTCTGGTTGGCGGCCGACACCTGGCCGATGAACGGCAGGCTGATCAGCCCTTGTTCGTCGATCTGCACGCTGTTGGTGCTGGCGTCCGGCACGCCCTGCAGGGCGACATTCAACGAGTCGCCGGGCCGGAGCTGGGCGGTGGATGCAGGAACGGGAATCTGCGGGTTGGCGGGAGAGACCGCCTCGGTGGCGCACCCGGCGACAAGGCACCCGATCAGGAGGGCGATGCCGACGAGCCGAACACGACGGAGGTGATCCATGGAGCAGTTACGAGGCCCGAACCGTTCGAAAAGGCAACGTCGAGGTGGCGCAGGCGACGCCCGCAAAAAAAGGCAGCCATGCCGGCTGCCTTTTCTTCACGAGCGGGGAGGGGAAGCGGCGTTCAGCGCTTTCCCTTGGTCTTCTTCTTGGGCTTCTCGTCCTCTTCCTCGTCGTCCTCGTCCTCGTCGTCATCCTCGTCTTTCTCGTCGTCGTCATCCTCATCCTCGTCGTCGTCGCCCTTGCCGTCACCCTTCTCCTTCTTCTTGGCGCCTTCCTCATCGCCCTCGGCGCCCTCTTCATCCTCGTCCCACTTGAGGGACTCGTCGTTCTTCAGCTTCTCCTCTTCCTCCTCGTCGAGCTCCGGCAGATCGTCGTCGCCTTCGTCCTCGATATCCTTGGCGGGGGCCTCTTCGTCGGCGTCATAGCCGGCGGGCATGTAGTCGAGAATCGCGGTCAGCTCCTCGAAGGTGTGCACCGCCTTGCCCTGAATGAAATTGCTGTTCTGGTCCTCGCGAATCTCGTCCTCGACCTCGTCGACCGAGAGCTTGGATTCGAAGTTGAAGAGGTCGTTCAGCATCTTCACCCGGCAGCGGGTGAGGTGATCGAGCAGATCGGCGTACGGGCCGTTCTCCTCGTCGAGGATGTCGGGCAGGCAGAAGAGCTTTTCCTCGGATTCGAAGAGCGACTCCTTCACGCGCTTCACGCGGACCTTTCCGTTACCGAGATCCTTGTCGATCCGGAAGGGAATGAACGCCGCCTCGAAAATATCCTGGTCAAAACCGTAGTCGCGCAGCGGATCGACGAGCTCGACCAAGTGCTGCAGTTGTCGCGGATCGACGATGCTCAGGCCATCGACATCCCACCGGACGGGATCGCTGGTCTCCGCGACCCACCAATTGTGATCGTCGCCGAGACGAACAATAGCCCAGTCGAGAGTGGATGTAGCTTTGGCCATGGAAAGTCGGATGGAATTTTCGCGCAGCGTGCGAGGGGAGGTTTAAAAAACAAGCACAAAAGCAATGGGCTTGCGGCGTATCGCACTGCAACGCTTTCCGAGCGGAAAATGCTCTATTCTCGCAGTTTCGGCGGTGCGCGGTGCTTGCCAATTGCGAGCGGGAATTTCACGGTCGTGTAACATGGGAAAGTATTACGAAACGCTGTTCCGGCCCGCGCTCTTCACGCGGGACTCCGAAGCCGCACACGAAATCGGCGTCGATGCGATGGCGTGGTTGGGCGCGGTGGCACCCGTGCGCCGGGCGCTGGAGTGGTGGACGCGGCGCGGGACCGCGCGGGCCCGGCCGGTCGCGGCCTTCGGCCTCCAGTTTCCCAATGCGGTGGGTTTGGCGGCGGGCTTCGACAAGAATGCCCGCGCCTGGCCGGCCGCGGCCGCCCTCGGTTTCGGTCATGTGGAAATCGGCACCGTCACCGCGCTGGCGCAGCCGGGGAATCCGAAGCCGCGGATGTTTCGGTATCCGGCGGACGAAGCCGTGATCAATCGGATGGGTTTCAACAACGAGGGCTCGGAGGCCGTCGCTGCGCGGCTGGCCCGACAGGCGCCGCCGGGAAAACGACGCATCCCCTTGGGGGTGAACCTCGGCAAGTCCAAGGTGACCGAGATTGAACAGGCCGCGGCGGACTACCTGCGGAGTTTTTCCCGCCTCGCGGAGTACGCGGATTATCTCGTGTTGAACGTTTCGAGCCCGAACACGCCGAACCTGCGTCAGCTGCAGGACGAGTCCCGCCTGCGCGAACTGCTCGCGGCCATCACCGGGGCCAATCGCGACCGCGCCGCGCAACCGGGCAAGCGGCGCGTGCCGGTCCTGCTCAAGATCGCGCCGGATCTGACCTGGCCACAGATCGATGCCGTGCTGGGGGTCATTGCGGAGTACGGCCTGGATGGCATCATTGCCACCAACACAACGCTGGCGCGCCCGGGTCCCTTCGCGACGGTCAACGAGGCCGGCGGACTGAGCGGTGCGCCGCTCACCCGGCGCTCGACCGAGATCGTGGGCTACATCGCCCGCGCGACCCAGGGCCGGCTGCCGATCATCGGCGTCGGCGGCATCGTCGACATCGAAAGTGCGGCCGCGAAACTCGATGCCGGCGCGACCCTGGTGCAGGTTTACACCGGCATGATTTATCGCGGACCGTTCTTTGCCGCGGAGCTCGCCCGCGGTTTGGTGGAGCGCCAGCGCCAGAGGTAAATGCAGTATCGGGACCGCGGAAAATCGAATTCCGCCGCCGTGTATTTCAGGGCTGGACAACCCCCGGGCGATGTCTCTTAGTCCGCGTTCCTCTTTTCCAACTGCTCGGGTGGTGGAACTGGTAGACACACATGTTTGAGGTGCATGTGCCGCAAGGCGTGCAGGTTCGAGTCCTGTCCCGAGCACCAATTGGAAAATGAGAAGGGCGGCGTTGCCGCCGGGGATGAGATTTCCCGTTGACCGTGGCTCGGCGCGCGCGATTCATAAGCGCATGGTGCCGAGCGTGCTCATCGTCGATGACGAGAAACACACCCGCGAAGGGCTGCAGCAGGCTTTGGCGGAGAATTACGACGTGTCGGTGGCTTCCACCGCCGACGAGGCCTTCAACCTGCTCGACGCGCAGCCGTTCGACATCGTCCTCACCGATCTGCGCATGCCGGGAAAGTCCGGCCTCAAGGTGATCGACAAGGCGCTCGCGCTGCCGAACCGGCCCGCGGTCCTCATGATGACCGCATACGGCAACATCGAGACCGCCGTCGAGGCCATGAAGCGTGGCGCGGTCGATTTTCTCACCAAGCCCGTGAACATCGAGCGACTCGAGGTCCTCATGCAGCGGGCGCTGAAAACCAAGACACTCGAAGTCGAGGTCCAGCACCTGCACGAGCGCCTCGACGAAAAATTCCGCATCGAGGGCATCATCGGGGCGTCGCCCAAGCTGAAGGCCGTCATCGACAAGATGAAACTCGTCGCCGCCTCCCGCGCGACGATCCTGATCGAGGGCGAGTCCGGCACCGGCAAGGAACTCATCGCGCAGGCGATCCACCAGGCGAGCCCGCGGTCGCGCGGACCCTTCGTCGCCGTACATTGCGCCGCGCTGTCCGAGAACCTCCTCGAGAGCGAACTCTTCGGTCATGAGCGCGGATCGTTCACCGGCGCGACGGAGCGGCGGATCGGGCGGTTCGAATCGGCCGACACCGGCACGCTGTTTCTCGACGAGATCGGGGAGATCTCGCAGTCGACGCAGGTCAAGCTGCTGCGCTTCCTCGAAACCAAGGCGATCGAACGCGTGGGCGGCTCGAAGCCGCTCGAGCTCGACGTGCGGCTGGTGGCGGCGACGAATCGCAATCTCGAGCAGATGGTGCGCGACGGAAAATTCCGCGAGGACCTCTTCTTCCGCCTCAATGTGGTCCGCCTCGAAATGCCCCCGCTGCGCGAACGCGCCGAGGATGTGCCCGTCCTGCTCGCCCATTTCATCCGGGTGTTCTCGGAGGAAAATGGCGTGCCGCCGCTGACAGTCGAGCCGGGCGCGCTGCGGACGTTGCAGGCGTACCCTTGGCCGGGAAACATCCGCGAGCTGCGGAATTTCTGCGAGAATGCCGTGGTGCTGCGCCGCGGCGGCAGCCTGACCGAGTACGACCTCGAACCCAAGTTTCGCAGCACGACGCTGGCGTTGCCCGCCCCGGGGACGTCCACCGCCGCGCCCTCATCCGCCCCGGGGACCCCGGCTGCCGCCGCTCCGGCGGGCGGTTCGCTCTCCGTGGAGGAAAACGAAAAGCGTCTCCTACGCGAAGCGCTGCTCAAGGCGCGCGGCAACCGGACCAAGGCGGCGGAATTGATGGGCGTGAGTCGCCGGACGCTGCACCGCAAGGTCGCCCAATGGCCGGAACTCGACGTCCTCGACAAGTGAGGCCCGACCCGGGAGCGCGGACGTCCCCGTCCACCCGCCACGCCGCGGACCCGGACTTCCCCTCCGCGCGCCGATGAAACGCGCCCAGGAAGTCATCCACTGGCTCGAGGTCGGCGCCGGCGCCCGCTGGGTGCGGCTCGCCGCGGTGCTGGCCGGCACGCTCGCGCTTTCGCTGCTCGTGGCCTGGAAGCAGTTTCACGGGCCGGTCTCCGAGACGACGCTCCTGCAGGCCGACCTAGGCCGGCAGCTCGCCCGCGGTGAGGGCTTCACGACGCTCGTCAATCACCCGCAGACCGCCGCCTGGCTCCAGGCCCGCGGGGTGCGCTTCGATCCCCGCCGGGCGTATCCGGAATTGCACCACGCGCCGTTGTACCCGCTGGTCATCGGAGGCACCCTGCGCCTGTTCCCGGCGGAGACGCGCGCCGGGCTGTTTGCGTCGCCGCCGGTGCCGCCCGACGGGTTCGGCGGCGATTATGTGCTGCTGGGTCTGAACCTCGGGCTGCTTTGGGTGGCCGCGGCGCTGACCTACGTGCTGGGCCGGCGGATGTTCGATCCGGCGGCCGGCTGGCTCGCGGCCCTGGCGCTGCTGGTGTCGGTCGCGACCTGGCAGGAAACTGTCGCAGTCAACGGCACGCCGCTGCTCATGGTCCTTGCGCTGGTTGCGTTCCTGATCTGGCACCGGATCGAGGCCGGCGCGGCCGAACCCGCGCCGGACCGGGCGCCGGCCGGGTGGCTGGGGGCTTTGGGGGCCGTGGGCGGATTGTTGTTTCTCACGGAATATTCCGCCGGGGCCCTGGTGCTGGTGGCGGCGGGATACGGTGCCGTGCGTTTTCGGGGCGCGGCCCGGGTGCTGGCGCCGGGATTCGTCCTGCTCGGCTTCGCGCTCGTGACCGGGCCGTGGATCGCCCGCAATGTTGCACTCACGGGATATCCCGTCGGGCTGGCGGTGCAGAACGTCGCGCTCAAGGCGGGCGATCCGACCGCCGAGCCTTCGGCCGTGCGGGCGACGCTGGCGGCCGGGCTGCCGCGCATCGACCTGAGGAAGCTGGGCAACAAGACGCTGACGTCGCTCCAGGAAAACTTGAAGTCCCGGCTGTGGTCGGGTGGTGCGATGTGGCTCGGGGCTTTTTTCGTCGCCGGCTGGCTGTACGCCTTTCGTTCCGCGACGGTGAACCGGCTGCGCTGGGTCTTCACGGCGGCGCTCGCGGTGCTCCTGCTGGCCCAGGCGGCGCTCAACTCGGGTGAGTCGGAGCGGCACGTCGCGGTCTGGCTCGCCCCGTTGCTCATGGTGTTCGGCGCGGGATTCTTTTTCGTGCTGCTCGGCAGCAACGCCGGGCTCTCGTCCTGGCCCCGCAGCATGGCGGCTGCGCTGCTGGTGCTGCAGGCGCTGCCGCTGGTGCACGACGTGCTCGAGCCGCGCCGGCTGCACTTTCACTATCCGCCGTACTTTCCCGCCCTTTTCCAGGGCCTGCGGCGCGAACTCGACCGGCGCGAGGTGACCGGGCAGTTCGGCCTGATGTCCGATGTGCCGGCCGGCCTGGCCTGGTACGGCCAGGTCCGGGCCTGGGCCCAGCCGCCCCGCCTGCGGGATTTCTATGCGATCACGCTCGAGCAGCCGGTCGGAGGGCTGTTGCTGACGCCCCGCACGCTTGACCGGCCTTTCTTTTCGGAACTCAACGCCTCGCCGATCCTGCCGGGCACCCTGGGGGTCGTGCCGGACCGGTTCGGGGAGTGGGGCGGGGTGTACGCGGGATTGCTCACCGGCAGCCTGCCGCGCGAGTTCCCGCTCGGTCCGCCGCAGAAGCTGGCGGAGAACCTCTTCGTTTTGCTCAATCCCGCCCTGCCGCCCCCGCGGGGAAAATAATTGCTTCTGGAAGTCGCTTGCGCCTAGGGTCCGCCCACTTTTCCCGGCGACGAATGATCAAACTTTCCCGCGTCCTGACGATCGGCGGACTGCTGGCCGCCCTGCCGGCCGTGGCCGCCTACGCCCCCATCCCCGAACAGGACAAGGACAAGACGCTCAACGTGGCCGTGCGCGCCGGGCTTTCGCACGACAGCAACATCTTCGGCGCCGCGACAAACGAGGTGGACAGCGCGATCTGGACGCTGGCGCCGCGGATCGATTATACGGCGTCGCTGACCGATCAGACGTTCCTCTCCGCCGGCTACGGACTCACCCTTGACCGCTTCGACCGCCGGCCGGGCGACAAGCTGGTCGACAGCCACGACCTCAACGTGCGGCTGGCGCACGCTTTCTCCAAGGCGACGAACATCGACCTGAACGAGTCGTTCCTGGTTTCGCGCAATCCCGAGTCGCTGCTCGCTGGCGTGCCGTTGAATACGGACCAGTCGTTCACCCGCAACCAGCTCGACGGACGTTTTGTCACGCCGCTGGCCCCCAAGACCGGCCTGACGGCGAAGGCGCGCTCGACCTACTTCAAGTACCGGAACGATTCCCTCGGCCGGAACCTGGATCGCACCGAGACGCTCGTCGGTCTCGCGGGCGACCACAAGCTCGTGCCGGAGCTGAAGCTCGTCGGGGAATACCGGTTCCAGGATGTCTCCTACCGCCGGTCCGGCGATCTCAAGGACAAGACTTCGCAGTACCTGATGGCGGGAGCCGATTACGAGGTGGCCCAGAAGACGTCCGTCAGCGCGCGGCTCGGTGGCGAGCGCCGTCGTCGCGATGGAGAGCGCGACCTCACCGCGCCGTTCGCCGAGTTCTCCGTGAAGCACGACTACGCGCCGAAGTCGTACCTGGCCGGCGGATACGTCTACACCCTCGAGGAGACGTCGGATGTCGTCCGCTTCACCGACGCCAAGGTGCACCGCATCTTCGGCAGCGCGCAGCACGCGGTCTCGGCGCTGGTCATCGCGTCGGCCTCGGTCACCTTCGAACCCTCGCAGTTGCAGGGCCGCCGTGGTTTCGCCGACGTGGACGAAACCACCGTCCGGGCCGGAGTCGCGCTGACCTACCTCCCGACGAAGAACTGGAGTGCCTCGGCCACCTTTGATCATGACCGCGTCCGGTCCGACGACCCGGCGCGCCGGCTGCGGCGGGCGCGGATCGCGCTGGGAGCGACGTACGCGTTTTGAAACCCGCCGCTCGCGGCCCCGCCCTTCATGGCCTTCGCTGACGCCAGCCGGGAAAACGCGACGCTCGCGGATTTCCTGAACATCATCCGCCTGCGCAAGGCGCTCATCCTGCTCATTCTCGCGCTCGTCGTCGTGACGGCGCTGGCCGTGACCGCGTTCCTCCCGCGTTGGTACCTTTCCACGACCAAGGTGAAGGTCGAGAAGCCGGAGGGCGAGGTGAAGCTCTTCCAGGCCCAGAGCAGCGGCATCTTCGATCCGTACTTCCTGCAGGATCAGTTCCGGATCATGCAGTCGGAGAAAATCCTCTATCCGGTGATCGAGCGGCTCGGACTCAACGCCAAGCTGGCGCCCGCACTCGGCGCGACCGCGGCGCTGCCGTCGGCGATCACGTATCGCTACCTGCTCGACAAGATGCTGCGGCTCGAGTCGCAGCGCGGTTCCTCGCTCATCGAGATCAACGTCTTCGCCCAGGATCCGCAGCTCGCGGCGCAGATCGCGAACGAGATCGCCCGCACCTACGAGTTCGACCGCATTTCGCTCGCCACGTCGGACCAGCGGGAGGGGCTGGCGCAGCTGCGCCAGGAACTGGTCAAGCAGGAGCAGGTCGTGACCGGCCAGCGGGACGCGGTCGAGAAGCTGCGCAAGGATCTCAACATTTCCGGCGTCGATCTCAGCCAGCGCTATTCCGACATGGAGATCGAGACGCTGCGTCAGATGCAGAACACGCTGATCGCGCTGGGCGTCGACGCGATCGGGCGGAAGACCCGCTGGGAACGGTTCAAGTCGATCCCGCCCGGCGACCGGCTGAGCCTCGTCAATTCCGAGCTGATCCCGGACCAGAACATCCAGAACCTCCTGCAGGCCTACCTCGTGGCCGACCAGAAGGTCACGCAGCTCAAGCCCCGCCTCGGCGAGGCGCACCCCGACCTCGTGTCCGCGGTCGATGCCCGGGCCAAGATCAAGGAGCAGCTCGAAGCGCAGCTCCGCGGGTACGAGATGTCGCTCGAGATCGCCTACAAGGAGGCCGACGCGCGGGTCGACGAGTTGAAGAGCAAGCTGGGGCAGGCGAAGGTCGACCAGATCCTCTCCGCGCGCGACCGGATGCGGCCGTTCGAGGAGGCGGTGCAGAAGCTCGAGGACGAGACGCGGCTGCTCACGACATTGAAGCTCACGCTCCGGCAGCGGGAGATCGATTTCCAGGTGCCGAAGAAGACGATCGAGATTCTGAATACGGCCGAGGCCGCGCGCCGTCCGAGCCGGCCGAGCTGGCCGCTGAACCTCACGTTCGCCTTTCTGTTCGGCGGAATCTTCGCCGTCGGCGTGGCCGTGCTGCTGGAATACTTCGACACCAGTTTCCGGACCGTGGCGGACGTCGAGACGCGGCTGCGGCTGCCGGTGCTCGGAGTCATTCCGTTCGCCCGGGATCCGTTCAGCGCGAAGGGCGGCGACCCGGCGGAACTGGAGCCGTTCCGGGTGCTCCACACCAATCTCAAGCTCACGCTCAAGTCCGGCCAGCCCCAGGCACTCGTGATTTTTTCCGCGGGTCCCGGCGAGGGCAAGTCGACCACGCTGCACCGGCTGGCGCGGCTGATGGGCGAGGGCGGGGAGCGCGTGGTGCTGATCGATTCGGACCTGCGCCGGCCGACGCAGCACCGGCTCGCGGGACGAAGCCGCGAACCGGGCCTGAGCGAGGTGCTGCTCGGCCAGAAGTCTCTCGACGAGGTGGTGCAGAAAGGCATCACGCCCGGCCTCGATTTCATCCCGAGCGGCGGCGCGGGCGGCTTCAGCCTCTCCCTGATCCATGCGAAGCCGCTGCGCGAACTCATCGCGGCGCTCAAGCAGCGGTACGACACCATCGTGTTTGATTCGCCGCCGATCATCGGCGTGAGCGACGCGAGCGTGCTGGCGCGTTCGGTCGATGCGGCCGTGATGCTGATCCAGTATCGCCGCAATCCGCAGAGCATGGTGCTCCGGGCCCAGCAGATTGTCGCGAGCCTCGAGACTCCGCTCATCGGCGTCGTGCTCAACCAGGTGCCGGCCAACGCGGGCGGCGACTACGGGTATTATACGAACAACTACGCCTACTACGGCGACCGGGCGGAGAAAAAGGCGGATCGCGCGGCTGCGAAACAGTCGGCGCCAGACGGGAAGCCGCGGGATCGCCTGGTGCTGCGCGAGCCGGACAAGGAGTGATTTTCCTCCGGGAGCGCGGACGCCCTCGTCTGCCATCCGAGCGTTTGCGGACGAGGGCGGCTGCGCTCCCAGGGGATGAAAAAACCTCCGCCGAAAATAGCTGTTGACGGAACCAAAGTGGGGCCTACTCCTTGCACCCTGCTTTGCGGGCGTAGCTCAGTTGGTAGAGCACCACCTTGCCAAGGTGGACGTCGAGAGTTCGAGTCTCTTCGCCCGCTCCATTTTGAAAACCCCGGTAATCCAAACGATTGCCGGGGTTTTCGTTTTTCAGCCGGCCCGGGCCGCGGCCCGACGCGCCATCAAATGGCCGGAGTGTTGCCGCCGCGGGTGAGGTTGATGTCCATGCCCGGCCGATTCGTTTTCCAGGCACCCTGGGTGAAGTCGGGGATGTCCACCGCGGCGGAACGGTTGGCGACCGACCATTCGCTCAACGGCTGGATGACGCTCCACGACGCGGCGTCATAGACGTTCATGTCGAGCGGCAGCCCGTTGCGCAGGCAGTCGATCAGGCGCCAGTCCATCATGAAATCCATGCCGCCGTGGCCGCCCACCTTCTTCGCCATCTCCCCGATCCGGCGCACGATCTCCGGCGTGT
This sequence comes from Opitutaceae bacterium, assembly GCA_016793535.1. Lineage (GTDB taxonomy): Bacteria > Verrucomicrobiota > Verrucomicrobiia > Opitutales > Opitutaceae > ER46. The sequence goes on from JAEUHA010000498.1 coordinate 16,148, forward strand.
ATTTCTCCTCCAGCGCCTTCATTTCCTTTTCGTTCAGCCAGCGCTTGTGCTCGACGGCGATGCGGGGCGGCTCCGGGTACTTCATCGCCACGGCCTTGGTGCCGCTCAGCTTGTGCAGGCGGGAATAGGGCTGCTCCGAGGTGATGTCGTGCTGCTGCAGGATCGTCCGGCCGCGCACCGTGCGGATCGTGGTGACGTTCATGTTGCCGCGATGCCCCCGGCTCGCTTCGGCGGCAAACGGCTGCCAGAAATCGTCCTTGGCGGCGGCGGATTCGAGCGCCTTCCGCATCATGAAGTCGTCGCTCTGCATCGAGACGAGGTAGTCCAGCCGGTCGCCGCAGTTGATATCCAGTGCCTGGCAGACCGGACCCATCCCGTGGGTCGGGTAGAGGTTGCCGTTGCGGCGGATGTTCTCCTGCAGCCGCCAGGTCTTCTGCTTCCGCGAGGGGTCGAAGGTGAACGTGTGCAGGTAGGCGCCCTCGCCATGAATGAGCTCACCGAAGAATCCCTGCCGCGCCATGTTCAGGGTGAGCAGCTCGAAGAAGTCGTAGCAGGTGTTCGACAGCAGCATGCAGTGCCGGCGCGTCTTCTCGGAGGTTTCCACGATCTGCCAGCATTCCTCGACGGTGAGGACGCCGGGCACTTCCATCACGGCGTGCTTGCCGTGGTTCATGGCGTGGATCGCCATCGGCGCGTGCAGCTGCCAGGGGGCGGTGATGTAGACGAGGTCGATGTCGTCGCGTTCGCACACGCGCTTCCAGGCGTCCTCCTTTCCTGAATACAGCTGCGGGACGACGGGATGCTTCATCTTCTGCAGCCGCTCCGCCCCGCCGGCGGCGCGCTCCGGCAGGAGGTCGCACAGGGCCCGCATTTCGACGCCTTCGATGCGGGGCAGCCGCGCGAGGGCGGAGCCGCCGCGGCCGCCGATCCCGAGCTGGCCGATGCGGACCTTGTCCAGGCGCGGGGCGGCATAGCCCCACATGTTGAAGCGCGGCTGGGTGGAGGCGCGGCGCGTTGAACCGGGCGGCACCGGGCCGGTCGCCGCCGCGGCGGCACCGCCGGCGCCTGCGAGACCCACCCCGGCGAGGCCGGCAACTTTCAGGAAATTTCTGCGATTGGTTTTCATGGGCGAACGTCCGGGGTTCGAAGCGTGGGCAGCCGTACCTGAGGCGGGAGCGAGGCGCGGAGGAGGGGAAAGAAGAGGCGCGGGGCGGGCGGGTGGCGCGGACAGTAGCGAAAGCCCGCGGGCCCGGCCGTGTCGAGGTTCATCCCCGGCGCAGGTATGGAACTATTGGGCCATGCGGGCGGGAAAAATGGCGTTTGCGACGACCCCGCCGCTGCGCCAGGGAAGAGCGGGCCGCCGGCGTGTCCGCCGACCCGCTACCTCAAAAAGAGTCCGACCATGCGTGTATTCCTGTTGCTGGGTTTGGTGCTGCTCGGGGCGACGGTGGGTGCGTCCCAGGAGTCGTGGGTGGTGTTTCCCGAGACGGGACAGACCACCCGCGACCAGCTGAAGCGTCAGCTCAACACGGAGGCCTTCCGGCATCTGCAGGCCCGCGCCCAGGAGGTGGCCGCCCTGCGCACTAAGGAAGAGGCGGTCGCCCGGCAGCAGGTCGTGCGGGCGAAGATCCTGCGCCTGATGGGCGGTCTGCCCGCGGAAAGGACGCCGCTCAACGTCCGCTTCATCGGCCGGGAGGAACGCGACGGCTATCGCTACGAGAAGATCATCTTCGAAAGCCAGCCCGGCTTCCACGTGCCCGCCAACGTGTACCTGCCGATCCAGGGGGCCGGGCCGTTTCCGGCGATCCTGATGCCGGTGGGCCACAGCCCGGAGGGCAAGGAAGGGGAGCGCACGACCGCCATCGGACTCGCGCGGAAGGGTTTCGTGGTCCTGAAATACGATCCGATCGGCCAGGGTGAACGCCTGCAGTACTACGACCCCGACCTCCGCACCTCCAAGGTCGGCGGCACGACCGACGAGCACAGCCACGCCAACGGCCACACCGTGCTGATCGGCGACAGTGTCGCCCGCTACCGGACCTGGGACGGCATTCGCGGTATCGACTATCTGGTGACACGGCCCGACGTGGATCCGCGCCGCATCG
>JAEUHA010000521.1 GCA_016793535.1 Opitutaceae bacterium
TACGGCTGGGTCTCACGCCCGGTCGGGGCGTTACGCCGCTCCTGCAGCCGGCCGTCCTTGAAAACCCGCGGATCTCCGCTTCACATGCGCGCATGAAGAAATCGCTCGTGCTCGTCGCGCTGCTCGGATTCCTCGTCGCCGAGGTGGTGGCGCGGCCGTTTCTCGTGGTAGCCTACAACGTCGAGCACCTGTTCGACGTCGACGGCCGGGCGAACCTCGACGACTACAAGCCGGACCGGTACACGCGCCGCCACGCGCTGACGAAGCTGCAGAACGCCGCGACGCTGATCGCGCGCTTCGAGAACGGCCGCGGGCCCGACGTGCTGATCCTCTCCGAGCTCGAAGTGGACCTGACTCCGTCACCGAATCCGCCCGACTACGATGCGCTGCTCGCGCGCTATGCCGGGACGACGCTGGCGGACATGCTGGGTGCGAAGTTCACGCCGGAGATCGGCGACCTGCCGGCGGAGGTGCTGCTGGCCAAGGCGCTCGCGGACCGCGGCATCACCGATTACCGGCTGGTGGTGGCCGAGAACACCCATACCGCGAGCGGCGGCCGGCGACTCGAACACAAGAACGCGGTGTTCACGCGCTTTCCGGTCAAGGCGTCCCGCTCCCATCCCACGCTCGACGCGCGCGCGATCCTCGAGGTGCTGATCGACGTGGAGGGCGCGCCGCTGTACGTGTTTTCAAACCACTGGAAATCGGGCGCGAGCGATCCGGTGACCGAGGAGGTGCGGGTGGCGAATGCCCGCACCCTGCGCACGCGAGTCGACGAGATCCTGCGGGCGGATCCGAACGCGGACATCATCCTCGGCGGCGACTTCAACTCGCAGTACAACCACAAGCAGCGCAACCCGCGGATGAAGGTGACCGGGCTCAACGACGTGCTCGGCTCGCAGGGCAATGAACTGGCGGTGCGCGGCAAGCAGCGCGATCTCTACAACCTCTGGTACGAACTGCCGGCCGCCGAACGCGGCAGCGACACCTACCGCGGCGAGTGGGGCACGCTGATGCACCTGATCGTGTCGCGCGGGGTGTATGACTATCGCGGCGTGCAGTACGTGGACAATTCCTTCGCGGTGGCGAAGTTTCCCGGGTTGAACGTCGACGCGGCCGGCCTGCCGGTGCGCTGGTCCGGCGACGGACCGGCGGGCAGCGGGTTTTCCGACCATTTTCCGATCTCGGCGCGGTTCACGACCGTGAAGGACGGAAGGGCCGACCGGTGGATCGCGTTGCAGAAGGCGTCGGTCGAGGACGCCACCCCGCCCAACGCCCGGATCGATTTCTCGAAGCTCGATTTCGCCGGGATCGCGGCGGCGACGAAGGCGATTCCCGCGGGGACCTCGCTCCGCACCGACAAATTCGTCGGCCAGCTCCTCCGCGTCGAGGGGCAGATCGCGCCGGGCAGCCGGCATGCGGTCGTCTTTCGCGGTGAGACGTTTGACCTCTGGAGCTTTGACGAGCCGCTCCGCAACCGGCTGCGCCAGGAATATCCGGAGGGTGCGACGATTCGATTCTACGGCAAGCTCGGGCAGTATCGTGGCCGGTGGCAGTTCGTCATCGAAGATGCGAGCTGGGTGAAGTGAGCCCCGCGTGTTTTCCATGCTGACCGTCTACACCCTCGCCACCTGTGATTCGTGTCGTCAGGCCACTCGTTGGCTGCGGGAGCGCAACGTGCCCTACACCGAGCGCGCCATCCGCGAGACGCCGCCGCCGCTCAGCGCGTTGCGCGCGGCGCTGGCGACTCACGACGGCGACGTGCGGAAACTCTTCAACACGTCCGGCCGCGACTACCGCGCGCAGCAATTGGGCGAGAAACTGCCGGGGATGACCGACGCGGCGGCGCTGGCGCTGCTCGCGGCGAACGGCAACCTGGTGAAGCGACCGTTCGTCGTGGGTCCAGGGTGGGCGCGGGCGGGCTTCAACGCGGCGGCCTGGGAGACGGCGCTCCCGAAGGCCTGACGGCCCGGTCGGTCCCCCTGCTGTAGGCGGGTGCCTCCACGCCGTGTCGTTGGAGTTCGACTCCGCATGACGCGAGGTGGGGGCACCTCGCCTGCAGGGAGGGAAGTCGGGCGCGGTGAGGGCAGGGCGCACCGGGGATTACCGCCCTGCTGTACGGTTGCGTTGCGCCGCGCGCTGCTCAACCTTCGGGCCGCGTTATGAACTCCTCCTCCATCGATCCGCTGCGCGATACCGTGGTGTGGCTTTCCCGCCACGCCGGATTCCCGGGCGTTCGCCTGCCGGCGAAGGCGGAGGCGATGCTGAGCGTAGCGGCGCTGGCCGCCGCGGAAGAGGCGCAGGAACAGCAGCGGTTCCTGATTCAGCGGCGCGACCCGGCGCAGACTTCGGCGCTGCGCCAGCACGGGCTGCGGCGCGCCCAGGTTCACTTCAAGTGCGACAATAGCGCGAAGGTGTAGCTGCGGCAGCGCGGTTCAGCGCGGCGCGGTTTCCGCCGCCGGCTGATACTGGTACACGTGGAAACGGGCGTCCCATTCGACCCATTTGCGTCCGGGCAGATAGGGCACGGCGTCGAGCTCGGGCAGCACGTTCCAGGACTTGACCAGGCGGTAGTCGCGCAGCACGGGACGTTGCGCGAAGTCGTCCGCGGCAATCTCCGACGGTCGGAGCACGAGCCAGGTCGGTCGCAGCGTCGCGATGAGATCGGCATAGCGGCGTACGCCGCCGCGGATGGCCCGGACGACTTCGGGTGAGCTCAGGCCCGGGAAATCATACGTCTTCAGGCGCGAGTAATAGCCGATGTACCCGAGCGGCTCCATCAACACGCTGTCGCTCGGCTGGGCGTGGGCGCGCAGCCACTCGCCGATCGACTGGCGCACGCCGTGTTCGATGACGCGCTGCTGCACCCGCATCTGCCACGCGGTCGCGACGAGCAGCGTTGCCTGCACCGCGACGATCAGGACGGCGGCGATGCGAACCGTGCTGGCCAGCCAGGGCACGTTGCCCGCCGTGGCGCGGATCGCGAGGTGGTCGAGCGTGAACGCGACGACCAGCGCCGCCAGGACCATCCAGGGCGGCGAGTACCAGGGAAACAGGATGATCGTGCAGACGTAGAACATCCCGAGGAACAGCGCGAACGACGCCCGGCGCAGCGGGCCCGGGAGCGGCGGCACCACCCAGGCGAATGCGCCGACCAGGCTGAGCACGTAGCCAAAATAGCGCAGGCCCGGCGGCCAGCCGCCGTGCGACCAGTACGTCGGGAGAAACAGGTCCGGGAACATCGTGGCGCCGCGGAGCGTGCTCCACGGGATGAGCGCGAAGTCGGCCAGGCGCACGGGCGGTGTGACGCCGGACTTGGCGATGATCGTGTTGGGAATCGGCGAACCGTAGTACCACCACGCCCACAGCAGCCAGGGCAGGTAGAGGAGAATCGAGACACCGATGCCGGTTAGCAGCGGCCGCCACGCGACGGTTCGGAGGCTGCCTTCACGCGGACGAAACAGGAGGTGCGAGACAACCAGCGCGGCGGCCGGGATGCAGCCGTCGGGCCGGGTCCACATCAGGCCGGCGCACGCCACCGCCAGCGGCCCGACCCGGGGACCGGCGGTCCGCTCGAGTTCCGTCCAGAGCTGCAGCAGAAAGAACACGAGGATCGCCGTCTCCATGCCGTTGATCGAAAAGTCCGTGAGCTTCGCGTCGGCGAGCACCAGCCCGAAGAACGCGCATCGCCCGATCGTCCCCACGCGCAGGTCGTCGAACCGGCGCCAGACCAGCAGGACCGCGCCGGCCAGGAACCCGACGTTCATCAGCCGGAACAGCCACAGCGAGAGCACCTCGCGCTCCGGACCGGCGAGCGCGCTGCACAACGCGGGCAGCAGGACGCCGAGCGGCGACGTGAAGGTGTGGACCCGTTCACCCGGCGTGAAGACGAGCCCCTGGCCCTCGACCAGGTTGCGGCTGGAGCGGAGCGTGATGAAGTAGTCCTCCCACATGTGCCCGGTGAACGCGGCGAAGCCCAGCGGCCCGATGACCGCCAGCGCGGCGACGATCCACTTCCAGCGCAAACCTGACATGCCCGGACACTTGGGGAACCGGTCGGCCGGCGCCAAATGTTTTTGGGCCCGGCGGGGATTCTTCACAACTTTCTGGCGTCGTCGCGCGGGTGAGGTTGAGTGGACGCCGTGACTTCTCCCGCCGCTTACTCGGAACTGGTCCAACGTATCCAGCGCGCCCGTACCCTGGGCTCGGTGAGTGATCTCCTCGGCTGGGATGAACAGGTCAACCTGCCGCCCGGCGCCGCGGAACAGCGGGCGGCGCAGCTCGCCGTCATGGCGGAGGTGCAGCATGCGGCCGACAGCGACGCCCGGATCGGCGCCTTGCTGGCGGAGCTTGAAGCGAACCCGGCCGCCCTCAACGGCGACCAGGCGGCCGTGGTGCGACAGGCGCGCAAGGATTACGACCGGGCGACCCGGCTGCCCCCGGAGTTCGTGCGCGAGAAGGCGGCGCAAGGCAGCCGCGGCTATCATGCGTGGGCGCGCGCCCGGGCGGCCGACGATTTCGCGAGCTATGTGCCGGTGCTGGAGAAGAACCTCGAGCTGGCCCGCCGCGAGGCCGCGTATCTGGGACGTGGAGACGCGCCCTACGACTACATGCTCGACGAGCACGACCCGGGTCTGACGGCGGCCGTGGTCGACCGGCTCTTTTCCGAACTGAAGCGTGACCTGGTGCCGCTCGTGCGGGAAATCACGCAGTCGCCGCGGGCCGAGGTGGCGCGGCGGACGGCGGCGCGGCTGACGGGATTTCCCGCCGCGGGCCAGCGGGACTTCCTGCGGGAAGTGACGGAACGCATCGGCTTCGACTACCAGCGCGGCCGGATCGACGTGTCGCTGCATCCCTTTTGCTCGGGCAGCGGCAGTGACGTGCGCATGACGACCCGTTACCGCGAGGACCAGCCGTTGGACGCGCTGTTCGGCTCGATCCATGAGACCGGGCACGGCCTCTATGAGCAGGGCCTGCCGGCGGCGCACCTCGGCACCGCGCTCGGCATCCATGCCGGCATGGCGATGCACGAATCGCAGAGCCGGCTGTGGGAAAACCAGGTCGCGCGGAGCCGGGCCTTCTGGCGCTGCTTCGAGCCGCGGTTCCGGGAGCTGTTCCCCGCGCAGACCGCCGTGGTGAACTCGGACGAGTTGCACCTGGCGATCAATGCGGTCGAGCCGACCCTCATCCGCGTCGAGGCCGATGAAGTCACCTACAACCTGCACATCGTGCTGCGCTTCGAGCTCGAGAAGCGCCTCTTCGCGGGCGAACTGGCGGTGCGCGACCTGCCTGCGGCCTGGCGGACTGCGGCGCGCGAGCTGCTCGGCCTCGAGCCGGCGAACGACCGCGAGGGCGTCCTGCAGGACGTCCATTGGAGCGGGGGAGGCTTCGGCTACTTCCCGAGCTACTGCCTGGGCAACATGATCGCCGCCCAGTTGTGGGCGCGCGTCCAGGTGTTGCGGCCTGGCCTCGAGGACGATTTCGCCCGCGGGGATTTCACCTGGCTGCTGGGCTGGCTCCGCGAGCACATCCACAGCCAGGGCCGCCGCTATCCCGCGCTCGAGCTCGTCCGGCGCGTGACCGGCGAGGATCTTTCGCCCCGCCACCTGGTGGCGTATCTGAGGAAACGATACGGCGGGCTTTATCTCGGGTGACTTCCATTCCCCCTTGGGAGCGCGGCCGTCCC
>JAEUHA010000222.1 GCA_016793535.1 Opitutaceae bacterium
ACGGACCACACGGAATCGATCGCACTCCTCCCCTCCGTGTGATCCGTGTGTACCGTGGGCCACCACCTCTGCCGCGTCGGTGTGCTGGGGCGGAGCCTGCTTTGGGTTCGATCCCATTCGCGGGGTTGTCCACCGTGGCGCAATGACGCTGACGCGCTGCTTTTCCAGCCTGGGCTGCCCCGAGCTTTCGCTCGAGGCCACCCTCGCGCTGGCGGCGAAACACCGGGTGCCCCTGGTCGAGTTGCGCGTGCTCGACGGCTCGGTCGACCTGCCGGCGTATTTCTCCGCCCATTTCGGCACGCCGGAGCGACTGGCGGCCTACGTGGCCGGGGCCGGCGGCCGGATTGTTGCCCTCGATGCGTCGCTCCGCCTCGTCGGCGGCACCGAGACCGAACGCGCCGACCTCGCGGCGCTCGCCCCGTGGGCCGAGGCCCTCGACGCGCGCTGGCTGCGGGTGTTCGATGGCGGCAAGGCCATGACCCCCGAGGAAACGGCCGCGGCGGTCGCGACGCTGCGGTGGTGGCGCGAACTCCGGGCCGCGCAGGGGTGGCGGGTCAACCTGATGGTGGAAACGCACGACTCGTTGCTCTCGGCGGCGGCGATCGGCCGCTTTCGGGCCGCGGCGCCCGACGCGGCGATCCTCTGGGACGCCCACCACACCTGGCGCAAGGGCGGCGAGGATCCGGTGGTCACCTGGCGCGCGATCCACGGCGCCGTCGTGCACGTACACGTGAAGGACAGCATCGGCGTGCCGAGCGCGCGGCATCCGTTCACGTATGTGTTGCCCGGCGACGGTGAATTCCCCGCGGCGCCGCTCCTCGCGGCGTTGCAGGCCGACGGATTTGCGGGACCGGTCAGCCTGGAGTGGGAGAAGCAGTGGCACCCGTACCTGCCGTCGCTCGACACCGCGCTGACAGTGGCCGCCGCCCGCCGCTGGTGGTAGCGAAGGGTGGCTGCGCTTCGGGCTCGCGACTCGGCGCCGGATCGCCTCGGCTTCCCGCTCCGCATGAGCCTGACAATCTGGTCCAACGCGAAATTCTCCGAGTCCGACACCCGGCTCCTCGTCGAGGGGGTCCGGCCGCACCGTCTGGTGCTTTCTCCGGAGTCCTCCGCCTTCGTCCTCCAGCCGGGCCGCCCGGATCCCGAGCTGGCCGCCGCCGACATCGCATTTGGCCAGCCCGATGCGGCGCAGTGCCTCGCCAGCCGCCAGCTGCGCTGGGTCGAGGTCACGAGCGCCGGCTATGAGCGCTACGACACACCCGAGTTCAAGGAGAGCTTCCGGGCCCGCGGCGCGGTCTTTTCCAACGTCTCGGAAGTCTTCGCCGACTCGTGTGCGCAGCATGTGCTCGCGATGATGCTGGCGTTCGGCCGGCGGCTGCTGCCGTCCTATCGCGACCAGCTCACCACCCGCGGGTGGGCGTATGCGGAACGGCGTTACGATTCACGGCTCCTGACCGGCCAGAACGTGCTGCTGCTCGGTTACGGCGCGATCGGCCGGCGGCTGGTGGAACTGCTGGCGCCGTTCGGCATGACCGTGACGGCCGTCCGGCGGCAGACGCGCAGCGAACGCGGCGTCCGGATCATCCCGGAGGAAAGCCTGAGCAGCGCGCTGGCGGCCGCCGATCACGTCGTGAACATCCTGCCGGGCAACGCCGGCACCCGCAATTACGTCAACGCCCGCCGCCTGGCCTGCGTGAAGCCCGGAGCGCGGTTCTACAACGTGGGCCGCGGCGTGACGGTGGACGAGCGCGCCCTGGCCGAGGCGCTGCGTTCGGGCCGGATTGCCGAGGCTTACCTCGACGTGTTCGAGACCGAGCCGCTGCCGCCCGACCATGAGTTCTGGGGACTGCCGAACTGTTTCATCACGCCGCACACCGCGGGCGGTCGCCATGATCAGGATACGGCGATCGTCCGGCACTTTCTGCGCAACCTGGCCGCGTTCGAGAAGGGTGAGGCGATGGTTGACCGCATCGTGTGACGTGAAGCGGCCTGCCCCCAGGCCGCTGGTTTGTCCGACCGATGCTTGGAGTGCAGTGGGACGCTCCCAACGCAGCTGAGGGACCGGCTGCTCCACCGCAGCGCGGCCGCCTACGCTTTCACGACCCGGGTCCCTGCCATCAGGTCGTGCAGGCAGCGTCCGTCCTCGCGGGCCATGAATGAGAGGTCGACGAGCAGGAAGAGGAAACCGACCACGGCGGTGAACATGTTCAGCACGACCACGATCAGCACCGGAATGAGGAAGCGCAGCAGCGCGCCGCGGACGAAGCCCGCGGGCTGGCCGTCCTCGGCCCGGACCACGCGCAGGCCGAAGATCAGTTTGCCGAAATTCTGGCCGCGGAGGGTCAGGATGACCGCCTGCAGCACGATGCCGGCGCCGAGGCCGGCCCACACCCAGAGCACGCCGTCCATGACGACGGTCAGGTCGAGTTCCCCCAGCGGCGGCATGGTGCCCCGGGCGATCTCCGGGTACTGTTCGACCAGCTTCCGGCTGATCTTCAGCGAGCCGGGGATCGTGCACAGAAAGTAGAGGAACGCGTTGATCATCGCCGCGCCGATCCGCGCGCCGCGCCCGCCCGGCTCGAGGGGGTCGGGAGTCGGCGCCGCTTCGAACTCGGGCGATGCCGCAATCACCGGCGGGAGGGCCTGGGGATTGAACTCGGCGAAATCGCCGAGGGTCAGCCAGTCCTCGGTACCGGCGGCACGGGCCTTCGTTTCGAGATTGGCGCGGCCGGCCTTGATCCAGGCGCGCACCTGCTCCGTGGTGACCGGGCCGTACTCCCGGCCGTCGCCGCCGATGATGGTGAACATGCCCGCAACGAACACGGGCGGTCACGCCGCGTCAATGACGGTGCGCGGGGGAAACGGATGGGGCTCCGGCGGTCTTCTCCGTCGCAGGCGGGGGTACCCCCACCCCGCGGAATGGCGGATTTGCTGTCTCAGGTCCGCGGGGTGAGGGCACCCCGCCTACACCCAGGCGCAGGACCGCGGTCTGCGCTCAACGCTTGCCTTCGATCGCCTGGATCCGCTCCGGCGTGGGCGGGTGGGTGCGAAGATAACCCATGATCTTCGAGTCCCCTTCGCCGTGACCCTTCGACAGCCGGCTGAGAATGCGGGCGAGATGCGCGGGATCGAGACCGCCGCGCCGGAGTTCCTCGACCGCGTGGGCGTCGGCTTCGCGTTCGAATTCGCGCGAAAACCGATTCTGCAGCAGGAAGGTCGGGAGCGCGCTGCCGAACGCCGTGGCCGAGGACACGTCGCCCGTCACGAGCGCGAGCACGACGAAGACGGCGGAGTTCTGCATCACCGCCCGCAGCGTGTGCCGGTGGCGCACGTGGCCGCATTCATGGGCCAGCACGGCGACGATTTCGCGGTCGTCCTCCGCGAGGTGCACGAGGCCGTCGGTGATGACGATCACGCCGGACGGCAGCGCGAAGGCGTTGGCCGTGTCGCCCTTCATCGAGCGAAACTCGATCCGGTAGGGCGCCTTGTCCCCGACGGCGGCCAGGAAGCGGCTGAACTGGCCCTGCAGCTCGAGCTGCCGCTCGTGCGTCAGCTTCGTCGGGTCGAGCATCGTCTGGTCGAGCGTGGCGAGCGTCTGGTTCGTGAGGGTGTCGGTGATCCCCGCCGGCAGCAGGAAGGCGAGCTTGCGTGCCCCCCAGGGCAGCCCGAAATGCAGCGTGGCCCAGCCGAACGCGGTGAGCACGACGACGGACACGACGACGTGCAGCCAACTCGTCTCGATCCGATGCAGCCAGGTCGCGGCCGGGTTGGGCGCCCAGGTGGCGATGACCGCGTCGAGGGCGGCGTTGTCCGCCACCTCGCAGCGACCGCCGTCGGCCAGGCGAATGAAACGCGGCCCCCGCGCGAGCCGTGATTCAACCGTGACCTCGCGGCGCGGATAACGCGCGGCCACGCCGTCGCCCGCGACCTCGAGCACGCCGTCAAACGCGTGCCACCGCAGCGTCACGGCCCGGGCCTGCGACGTGCGGCCGTCGAAATAAGTCGCGGGAATCTCGGTCACGGAGGGAAAGTGGAAACCGTTGCAGGCTTATTGAACGCGACGGAGGAATCAGCCCACGGAACACACGGAACACACGGAAACGAGTTCCGGCGGTGAATTTTTCCGTGTCTTCCGTGTGTTCCGTGGGCCTCTCCGGCCCGCGGCCTCTCACACGCCGAACCCCAGGTCGAAATCGAAGAAATCATTCGCCGCCTCGCCGAGGGCGCCGACCGGGGGTTGGGCGGCGGCGACGAAGGCGTCGATGTTGCCCGCCGGGATCACCTCGAGCCGGTCGAGCTGGAACTTCACCGTGCGCACCGCCGCCCAGGGGTGCATGAGGCCGCCGGTCAGGGCGGTGACGAGTGAGTTCACGAAATGCAGCAGGAACAGGTCGCGGGCGCGCATGCCGGCGACGAACCGGTTCCCCGCGATCGTCGTGTGGTTCCAGATGTAGGTGAACATCCGGGCGCGGAAATACATCGTGCCGGCGATCGCGAGCGGGACCGCGACGAAGAACAGCAGGCCGATCATCCCCAGCGCGGCCGGTGGCGGTTGTCCGCCCTGGCGAGCCGCGATCGATGCAAAGACCACCGCCATCATCGCGAAGTACAGCACCACGATCGGGAGGAAGAAGAGCGCGGCGATGCCGTAGATCCGATAGAAGTCCTCGGTGCGGCCCCCGAACGAAAACGGCGACGTGCCGAAGGCGTGATGGTTCACGACAAAGTCCTTCTGGCGTTTCGCGATGAAGGGGAAGATCAGCCCGAGCGTGAACGGCACGAGCAGCGGCCAGAGCAGGAACACGCGGGCCGACGGTCCGTAGGTGCCGGTGAAGTTGAACTTCAACCCGCGCCACGCCGTGTTGCGGGCGTTGAACGACAGCGCGCGCACGATGAACCAGGGCACCGCGATCGCGAAAAGCACGGCCAGCACGACGTAGAGGATGGGTGAGACCACCTGGCTGAAGCTCAGCAGCAGGAAGAGGACGACGACGATCAGGTTGCCGAGGAGGATCCGCTTCGGGTCCGCCAGGTACTCGAACGCGTGGCCAAAGAGCTTGGTGTTCGCGCAAAAATAGCGGCGGCGGCGCACCTTTGCCCAGGCCGAGTAGATGCCCAGGGTCACGATCGTGAGCAGGACGTTGATGATCCAGATCCGGAAGTACTCCGACCACTCGCCGGTGAAGACGAACTTCTCCGGCGCCACGGACGCCGGTGTCGCGGTCGAGCTCGTCGCGGCGCTGCCCTCACCCGCCGGGGCGGCGCCGGCCGAGGCGGGAGCCACGGCCGGAGGGAGCGTGGCCGGGTCGACGGCCACCGGGGCCGGCGCGAACTCCGGCAGATCGCCGATCCGCTGCCATTCCGTGGCGCCGTCGCGCCGCACCTTCATGTCGCGGTTCAGCCGATTCTCCGCAATCCACTGCCTGATCTGTTCGGCCGACACGGGGCCGTATTCTTTTCCATCCGCCCCGATGATCGTGAACATGGGGCCGGAGGGATAGCGGGGTTTTCGACGGGGTCAACGTCCGAGAGGAATCTGGACGCCTCCCCGGGAGCGCGGCCGTCCCCGGCCGCATCCTGCCGATGCGGACGAGGACGTCCGCGCTCCCACAAGGAGAACTCGAGCGCCTACGGCACTTCGTACACTTCCACGAGCGCCTCGCCGCTGGTGCCGCCGACGCCGCCCACCTGGATCGTGTAGGCGCCGGGTTCGACCAGGCTGAGCGTGGCGGCGTCGCGGCTGCCGGCATCGAGGGCGAAGGCGCCGACGTAGTTCGTGGCGAGCACGAGTTCCTCGACGAAGTCGGCGCCGTTCCAGTTGTCGTTCGCGAGAATCGGCCGCTGCTGGCTGTCGAAGATCTGGAGCTGCGGATCGTTCACCGTGCCGGTCACGCCGAAGGCCGCGAGTTTCGGACCGATGCCGCGGACGAGCAGCGTGCGCTGGCCGGTGCCGCCGATCACGAGGCCGAGGGTGAGGATGTCGTCGCCCGGGGCCGTCTGGCCGCGGACGGACACGTTCACCAATTTGCTCGTGCTCGTGCCGCGCAGCACGTCGGCGTCGTAGACCTCGATCAGGACGATGCCGCCGCTGCCGGTCGCATTCGTGACCTGCACGGTGTACTCGCGGCCGGCGGCGAGATCGGTGACGAGGGCGGCGTCCGCGGAACCGGCGGTGAGCGCAAACGCACCCGTGGCGGCGAAGGCGTCGCCCACGTTGGCGGCGGACCAGTTGTCGTTCTCCGTGATCTGCGTCTGCCCCTGGAACACCGTCAGTTTCGGATTGGCCATCGCGCCCGCGAGATTGAACGCCGCGAGGCCGGGTCCGACCGCGCGGATGAGCACCCGCTTGGTCCCGGCACCCTGGATGAAGAAGCCCGGGGTGACGATCGCCCCGGTGGCGACGTTGGTGCGCACGGAGATGTTGGCCGGCCGCGAGGCATTGGCGGAGAGGGTCAGGGTGCCGCCGGCGCTCGTGACGCTGCCCGCGGCGTTGGATACGCGCACCGTGTACGTGCCGGCATCGGCCGGGCCTACGTTCTGCCGGAGGAGGATCGCGCCGTTTTCGCCGGGAAGCGCGACGTTGTTGCGGAACCACTGGTAGGAGAGCCCGCTGCCGGTGGCGCTGGTCGCGAAGGTCACGGTGGCGCCGGGCACCGCCACTTTGGACAGCGGCTGCAGCGCGAGCACGGGCGAACCTGCAGCGCCGACGGAGAGCGTGCCGGCGGTGAGGCGCGTGGTGCCGAGGGCGTTGGTGACATCGACCGTGTACGTGCCGGCGTTGGCGGCGGTGACCGAGGCCACGACGTACGGGTTGGCGGTGGCGCCGGCGATGGCGAGACCGTTCAGGTACCACTGGTACGTGTACGTGCCGCCGCCGGTGACGACGATCGGACAGATGAAACGGCCGCCGACCGCGAGCGTGCCGGTGCCGGCGGTGAAACCGGAGGCGACCGCGGGCCGCGCCGTGGCGGTGCCGCCGCCGGACCCGGCGAACGCGTAGCTGCCGGGCCACGCCCCCCAGCTCGCCGAGGTCACGCCGTTGCGCGTGCCAGCCGCGTATGCGCTCTGGCCGCCCAGGATCGTGACCGTCACGTTCTTCGTTTCGCCGACGGCGACCACGCCGGCGTGCACGGCGGCGCGGGCCACGGTGGAGTCGTCGGTGTAGACATCGGTGCCCCAGACCGCGCCACTGGCCGCGCCGGTGACGGTGAACTCGAACGTCTGCCCGACCCGGTTGCGGTATCCAACAAGATTGGACGGCGCGGCGGCGAACGTGCCGCCGGAACCGCCGAGGCCGTTGGTCGATTGGTCGCCTTCGGAGAGATTGCCGATTTCGGAGAGGGTCAGCGCCCGGTTGTAGATGCGCACTTCGTCCATCAGGCCCGCGAAAAACTCCCCGGAGGCCGCGGCGCCGCGCGGGCCGCCGAGCTGGATCGGCAGGGTGTTGTTGACGAGCGTGCCGACCGAGCCGGAACCGGACGCGACGCCGTTGAGATAGAACGTCACCGTGCCCCCGCTGTAGACGAACGCCAGGTGCTGCCACGTGTTCGCGGTGAACGTGCGATTGCTGTTGAGGCCGGCGGTGGTCGAGGCGAGGCGGACGACGTTGCGGCCCTGCCGGGCCAGATCGTAGGTGTCGAACGTCCAGCCGTCGGCCACGCCCGCGGTCTGCTTCTCGACCAGGCGCGAACCGTTGGTGGCCGCCTTGGGGTTGGCGGTGTTGACCCAGAGCGAGACCGTTAGTCCGCTGGAACCGATGTTGAAGGCGGCGTTGTGCGGGATCGTGATGTACTGGTTCGCGCCGTTGAAGGAGGCCGCCTGGCCGAAATTCGCGCGCGAGGCGGCGTAGGTGAGACCGCCCACCGGCGTGCCGTTGTTGCTCCCCGCACTGTCGTTCGTGGAGTTCTCGAACTTGTAGTAGGCGATCAGCCCGGCGCCGAGCTGCAGGTTGCCACTGCCGCCGCCACCGGAACCGCTGCCGGAGATGGAGAGGTTGAGCTGGGCGGAGCCGGTGCCGAGCGCGTTGGTCGCGGACAGCGAGACGGTGAAGGCGCCACCGGCGGTCGGGGTGCCGGAGATGAGCCCGGTGGTGGGATTGAGGGAAAGGCCGGCCGGCAGACCGGTGGCGGCGTAGCTCGTGGGCAGGTTGTTCGCGAGGATCTGGTACGAAAACGCCGTGCCGACGGCGCCGGCCGCCTGGGGCGCGCTGATGATCGTGGGCGCCGCCGTGGCGCCGCCGCCCCCGCCCCCGCCGCCCGTCGAGCCGTCGATGGTGAGGAGACCGCCGCTGTTCTTGAGCGGGTTCAGGGTCTCGTTCGCGGAGAAGGCGCCGATGCCGACCGCGTGGGTGAGGTTGAGGGACACCAGCACGGAGCCGCCGGTGCCGTACCAGTTGGTCATGCCGAGTGTGGTGAGGCGGGTGTTGGTGTTGGGTGCGACGAACGTCACGAGGACCGAGTACGTGCCGTTGACGGTGCCAAGACCCGCGCCCGTGCGCGTGTACGTCGTCGAGGTGTTGAACGTGATCGTGTAGCTGTTGACCGCCGGCTCGAGTGAGTTGGGCGTGGCGGCGGTGTGGGTGAAGCGGAGGGTCTTGCCGACGAGATTCTCCGGCAGCAGCTCGTCGTTGGTGACGGCGAGCAAGCGTGGTGCGGCGGCGAGACCGACGAACAGGGCAAGGGCAAGGAGAGAAGGCAGGCGGACGTGGCGAATGGGCATGGCGGGGCTGGTTCGAGCCCAGTCTATCGTCTTTCACGACGGCTGTCGGTACGCGGATCTGCGTACGCTGCGTGAGCCTGATTTGCGTTAGGGCTGCGCGACCGGCGCCGCGCTACGGCCCCGGCCAAATCTGCCGTTGAGAGTTCGCAGTTCGGGATTACGAGCCCGAGCTGCCGGGCTCACGTATCAGCGAACGCCTCGGAGAGGGCTGCGCCCCGTTTGGTTGGGCGCTCAACACTCAACTCTCATCTCTCACCGTGCGGCTCAGCCCACGCGCAGGAGTCCGGTCATCCGCACGATGAGTGAAGCGCGGTTCTCGACTTCGAGTCGCGCCAGGATCCGCTCCATGTGCTTGTCGATCGTGCGCGGGCTCGCGCCGAGGATCACGGCGATCTCGGGGTTGGTCTTGCCCTGCGCGACCCAGTACGCGACCTCGGCCTGCCGCGGCGTGAGGCCGAACTGCAGCAGCGCGGCCGGGCCCGGCTCGGCCTGTTCCTCCTCGAGCACGAGCATCGTCGTGTCATCGCGGCCCGGCTCCGTGAAATGCCGCACGCGCAGCGCGCCACCGCCGTGCTCATGCCGGTCGACGGCGGCGAGCCGGGCCGGCGCGACCTCGAACTTTGCCAGCAGCCCGTGGGCGAGCCGCGTGGCAAACACGATCTCGCCGGCGCGGTTCAGCACGATCACGGCGCGGTCGAGCGAGGACGCGAGCTGTGCCTCCGCGTCGAGCCTCAGCGCCACCTCGGCTTCAAGCTCGGCGTTCTGCGCTTCGAGCTTCCGGTGCGCGTCCCGCAGCTCGAGCTGGGCGCCCACGCGCGCGACGAGCTCGGCCACGTGCACGGGTTTCGTCACGTAGTCGACCGCTCCCGCCGCGAATGCCCGGACCTTCTGGTCCGGTGCGTCCACCGCGGTGAGAAAAATCACGGGCAGGTCGCGCCCCGCCGGTTCGGCCTTGAGCGCGGTGCACACGGTGAAGCCGTCCTCTCCCGGCATCATGACGTCGAGCAGCACGAGATCGGGCGTGACGCGCGCGAGCACCGCGCGCGCGGCCGCCCCGTTTTCCGCGAGCAGCACGCGCACGCCGCGGGCGCGGAGCGCGTCGCACACCACGCCGAGGGCGGCCGGAGTGTCGTCGACGACCAGGACGATGGGTTTGCTCATGGGGATTCGAGGAGCTGACGGAGTCGCGAGAGCTGGAATCCGGCGGCGGCCGCGTCGAGCTCGCGCCAGCGTTCGGCAAACGCCGGCCAGGCCGCCTGGCCCGCGCCCAGCGCCCGCCGGAATTCCTCGAGGTCGCCGTGCACGAGGGCCTCGCGCAGTCGCGCCGCGATTTCGGCGGGCAGCGGCGCCGTGGCCGGCGCCGCCGCCAGGGCCGGGGCGGCCGGGACCGCCTCCTCGCGCCAGCGCACGCCGAGCAGCCGGCCGACGGCGGCGAGCAGGTCCTGCGCCCGGAAAGGCTTCGCGAGAAAACCATCCGCCCCGGCCTCGCGTCCGGCCTGGGGATCGAAGCTCAGCACCGACGCCGACATCAGCAAGATCCGCACCTCCCGGCCGCGCGGCAGCGCCCGGATGCGTCGCGTCAAGGCGAGCCCGTCCAGTCCCGCCATCCTCACGTCGAGGATCAACAGGTCGGGCCAGGGCTGCGTGGTGTCCTCGAGGCGAGCGAGCGCGGCGTCGCCCGACGCGACGGCCTCGCACGTGAAACCGAGCGGAGCCAGCAGTTCGACGACCACGCCGCGATTGACCGCATGATCATCGACCACGAGGACGCGCCGGCTCGGGCCGTCGTGGCCGGTGATCCGCGTCGCCGGGGCCGCGACGGTCTCAGGCGCGCCGACGGCGGGCAGCGGGAGCGTGAAGGCGAAGGTGCTGCCGTGCCCGGGCGCGCTGTCGAGCGAGAGGGCGCCCCCCATGCGCTCGACGAGCACCCGGCTGATGGCGAGCCCGAGACCCGTGCCGGGCGTGTCGCCCCGCGTGCCGGCCTGCTCGAACGGCTGGAAGAGCCGCGCTTGCTCGTGGACCGGGATGCCGGGTCCGGTGTCGGCGACGGCGAACGCCACGCGCCCGCCATCACGTCCTGCCCGCAACGTGACGCTCCCCTCGGCCGTGAACTTGAGCGCGTTGCCCAGCAGGTTGTCGAGGACCTGCCGGAGCTTCAGCGGATCACCGCGTACGTGCGCCGGCAGGTCGGGCTGGGCCTCGACCGCGAATGCCAGGCCTTTCCGGGCCGCCGCCGGCGCGTGGCTCGCGGCCAGGTCGCGCAGCAGGTTCGCGAGGGAGAAGTCCTCGGCGCAGACCTCGATCCGCCCCGCCTCGATCTTGGCCAGGTCGAGCACGTCGTTGATCATCCGCAGCAGATGCTCGCCGCTGTGCTGCACGATCTGCAGGCGCTCCTGCTGGTCGGGGGCGAGGCGCGGATCCGACTGCAGGATCTGCGCATAGCCGATGACGCCGTTGAGCGGCGTGCGGAGCTCGTGGCTCATGGCGGCGAGAAAAGCGCTCTTCGCCCGGCTGGCCGCCTCGGCCTGGTCACGGGCCGTCGCGAGTTCCGCCGTCCGGGTGGCCACCAGTTCCGCAAGCCGCCGCCGTTCGCGCTCGGTGCGGCTGACGCGCCAGCGGATCAGACCCAGCACCGCGCCCGCCAGCCCGAGGGCGTATGTCACGTAAGCCACCGGCGACCGATGCCACGGTGGGGCGACGCGAAACAACACCCGCGCCGCGGCGCCGGTCCGGCCGAGGGCGTCCAATGCCCGGACTTCAAACGTGAACGGACCGCCGGTCAGGTTCGTGAACGTGGCCTCCGGCGTCGTCGCGGCGGTCCAGCGGGCGTCGTAGCCGGACAGCCGCGTCTCATAACGCACGGGACGCATCACCGCATCCGGGCTCGCGAACTGCAGCCGGATCGGTTCGCGACTGAACGGAAGCCGGAGGGGCGCCGGACCGGGTGGAAAGGCCTGGCTGCCCTGGCGCAGGGTCGTGATGACGACATCGGGGGGCGGGCGGACGGGTACGGGGACGGAAAGATCGAGGCGGATCGTGGCCCGCGTGCCGGCGAGCCACAGCACCTCGCGGTCGCCTTCGCGCAGCAGGCTCACGTCGCGCACGCCGCCGAAACCGAGCGGCGGGTTTACCTCCGCGGGCAGCGGCAGCCAGACGGGCTGTTCGCCGCGGAGATCCAGGCAGCCGGCCTCGAATTCACCGTCGGCCCGCCGGATCTGGAACCAGAAGCGGCGGTCGCCGTCACTTTCGATCGGGAGCGTGTTGATGCCCGCCGGACGGTGGGTCGCGAAACGCGGATCGGGCTCGAGCCGCGTGCCGTCGGCCGTGGGACGAAACACGCCGTCGCGCACGCAGATCACCGGACCCGCGCCCGTGGCATGCAGCTTCACCCAGCCGCTGCCCGCGGGCAGCCCGCGATCGGCGCCGAAGCGGGTCGCCTCCGCGAGCGTGCCGTCCTCCTGCAACCGCAGGCGCACGGCGAGACCCGACGTCGTGCCGATCCAGACCTCGCGGGCTGCGGCCTCGGCGATGTTGGTGACCTCGAAATCGAAGTCCGGCACGCGCGCGATCGTCCTTGCGGCCAAGTCGGGCGTCAGCCGGACCAGCTCGGCCCCGCGGGTCAGGCCCGCGACGATCACGTCGGGGACCGAACGCAGCGGCAGGAGATCCTCGACCTGGCTGTCGGTGGGGTGGAGGAGCTTCGGCGTGCCGCTGACCCGGACGACGCCGCGGTCCGAGCCGCTGAGCAGGGCGCCGTGCACGAGGGCGAGGTTCGTGATCCGCGATGCGCCGGGGACCGGGAGCGTCTCGAAGCGGGCGGCGTCGAACGCATCCCGCGCCGGCGTGAGCCGCAGGGGCGTGACGTCGGCCATCGTGACCCAGATCTCCCCGGCGAAGCGGCGGATGTCGCCGCCGATTGTATCCGGCCGTCCGTTACGCAGGTCGAATGTGCTCCAGGGCGCGCGGGGGTCGAAGACCGAGAGACCGTTGGCGGTTTCCACCCACAACTGCCCGGCCGCGCCCTGGGCGAGCCCGTAGGTCGCGCTGTGCGCGAGCCCCGACGCGCCGTGCAGCCGGCGGACCGGCGTGCCGTCGGCGGCGAGGAAGACGAGCCCCTCGGTCGCCGTCGAAAGCACGTAGGAGCCGTCGTCCAGGCGGAGTCCGTTGCGCACGCCGGCGCGCCGGATGAAGTCCGCCGCGGGCGTGGGCCAGGGCGCGAGGCGGCCGTCGGACTCGGCCCGCAGCAGCGCGCCGTGGTCGAGCGCGACGAGCAGGGCACCGGCGTCCGCGGGCAGGAGCGTCAGGCGCCGGGCGCTGGCGAGCCGGGCATCGCGGGCGAACGGGCGCCAGTCGCGGCCGTCCCAGCGCAGGAGCTGGTCCCCGGCGTGGCAGTAGACGTCGGCGCCGGCCGGACGAATCGCCGGCCGCAGCCCGGGAAACGGCCAGGCGCGGAACGTGCCGTCCCGCCAGGCCAGCGCCGCGCCGTCGATCGAGAACAGCACCGCATCGCCCGCCGCCGCCGCGCTCCAGGTGGTGGCGAAGTCGCGCTGGGCCGCCGGCAGGCGGTCGGCCAGCGACACGAAGCGCGGCCCGTCGCCGCCGGCGGCCGGCTCGAGCCGCCCGAGCAGGCCCCCGCCGCCGACGTAGATCCGGCCGTCGGCGCCGGCCGCGAGGGCGCGTATCCAGGTACCGGGGACGGGATGCTGCCGCCAGCGCTCGCCGTCGAAGGAGACCACCGCGCCGTACGTGCCGAAATACATCACGCCGTCGGCGGCCCGCACGGACGCAAACACCTGGTTGTGGCCGCGGTACGACTCCGGGGGGAAATTCCGGATCACCGGGAGCCCGGCCTCGGGGTCGAAGGCGGCTCCGCAAACGATCGTGACGGAGGCCAGCCAGGCCGCCGCCGCGCTGGAACGGCGGGGAAACACCCCCGCATTCATGGCCAGGCGGCCCCGGCCCGCAATGGCGAAGCGGCCGGGTTGCGCGCTGTCCGCCGCGCCCGGACGGACCGGTTCGTTGGCCCTCCCTCGGGCCTGCCGCCGCCGGTCGTGCAACCAGCTCCGACGGGAGGGCGAAGTCCGGCCTCCTGGGAGCGCGGTCGTCCCTGGCCGCGGGATTCGGACGGCGGCCGGGGACGGCCGCGATCCCAGGGCGGGGCGAATCACCCTGCCGCCAGCACGCGCGCGAACACGGTGGCGTCGACGTTGCCGCCGGTGCACACCACGCCGATGCGCCGGCCGGTCAGCCGGTCCTGCTCCTGCAGGACGGCGGCGAGGGCGGCGGCCGCGGCGCCTTCGGCGACGTTGTGGGTATCCGTAAAGTAAGCACGCATCGCGGCCTCCACCTCGGCTTCGGTCACGCGCACGATGTGATCGGCGCCTTGCAGGACGTGCGTGAGCGCCTCGGGGTGCGGCGTGGAGCAGGCGAGGCCGTCGGCGATGCGCGTCGTGGCCGGGGCGGTGACCAGGCTGCCCTGGGCGAACGACAGGGCGACGGCGGGGGCAAGATCGGCGACGACGCCGACGACGGCCGTCGTCAGCCGCAACGCATCCCGCGCCGCCAGCATCGCGCAGATGCCGGAGCCGAGTCCGACGGGCACGTACACGCGCTCGAGCGGCGGCGAGCGGCGCAGGAACGCGAGGGCGGAACCGGCGTTGGCCGTGACGAGGTCGGCGTGGTAGGAGGGCACCGCGTGCAGGTTGCGTTCCGCGGCCAGCCGGCGCGAGTGTTCGAGCGCGGCCTGGAAGTCTTCGCCGTGTTCGATGAGCTCCGCGCCCAGCGCGCGCATGGCGCGGTTCTTTTCGACGCTGTTGCCGTGGGGCACGACGATCGTCGCGGTCAGCCCGAGCCGCCCGGCCGCGAAGGCGACCGCCTGCCCGTGGTTGCCCCGCGTCGCCGCAATCACGCCGCGCACATCCGGCTGCCGGGCGGCGACGCGGTTCAGGTAGTGCACGAGCCCGCGGATCTTGAACGCGCCGAGCGCGGTGTGGTTGTCGTGCTTGACCCAGAGCTCGCACCCGGTGCGCGCGTTGAGAAGCGGCCAGCTGAACTGCGGCGTGGGCGGCACGACGCGCTCGACCTCCGCGGCGACGGCTTCGATTTCAGCGAGAGTGGGCAGACTTGGCATGACGCTACCGTGGCACCCGGTCAGACGGCGGCAAGGGGGCGTGCACCGTGCCCGCGGAAAGGTGGCCCGGACTGCCCTGTAGGCGGGGTGCCCTCACCCCGCAGGAGTGCGGGACCGAGGACGGCAGCCCGCGGGGAGAGGGCAACCCGCCTACAGGGGCGGCACGCATCCGGGGGCGTACGCACACCTGCGTATTCAGGTCGGACCGGAAAATCCCTATGCTGACGTGTTCGGCGTCTCTCCGGCTCCGGCTTTTCCGCTGCATGAAATCACTCCTCCGCTTCTCCCGTTCGCTCACGTGGGTATGCTGCGCGCTCGTGCTCGTCACGGCGCCGGCTTTTTCCGCCAGCAAGCAGCTTTGGTCCGCCAAGCTGCCCGGTGATGCCAAGTGGCACGCCCTCACGGGTCTTGGCACGCTGCTCGTCGGGACGTCCGATGCGATCCTCGCCTTCGACCCGGAGAGCGGGCAGCCGCTGTGGACGCGGGGCGAGTTTCGCAAGACGTCGCCGCACAACGCCCGTGAGGTCCCGGGCACGCCGTTCCTCATCTGCCACCAGGCCGAGGGCCTCGGCGGACAGAAGGTGACGCTCTTCCAGATCGACTACCTCACGGGCAAGACCGTGTGGCAGACGCCGGAGATCCAGGGCCAGTACCTGGGCACGATCCCGGTGGCGGCGAAGAACCTCGTGGTCTTCGTGCTCAACAGCTTTGGCGCCGACGGCAAGGAGGCGGGCATTTACCTGCGGGCGTTCGACCTCGAGGGGAAGGAGAAGTGGTCGACCAAGTTCGCCAAGGGCGGCGGCATCCCGCTGCACATCGCGGACAATTCGGGGAAGTTCATTCCGACCATGGACCTGTCGGGCTACCACGATCCGGTCGTGGACGGCGACGAACTGTACCTCGGTTATCTCGGCGTGCACTGTGTCGACCTCACCTCCGGCGCCGTGAAGTGGGGCGTGGAATTTCCGGCGGGGGCGAAGGGCCTGAAGAAGACGTACGCGCCGCTGCGCATCGACGGCGACCGGATCTACGGCGGTGGCGGCGGCAGCGTGTACGCGATCGATCGCAAGACGGGAACGCAGCTCTGGAAGAGTGACCGCATCTCGGAATTCGCCGGCCTGTTCAAGGCGCGCGACAACGCGATCGTGGCGCAGCTCGAGATCGTCGGCGGCAAGATCGTCTCCCGCTACGGTGGGAATTTCTCCGACGGCAAGATCGTCCACCTGCGCGAGCCGCTCGGCGTCGTCGTGCTCGATCCGGCCGACGGCAAGTCCCTGTATCATTTCGACTCGGCCAAGGAAGGCATCACCAACCTGGTCGTGTTGCCGGAAGCGAAGCTGGTGGTGTTTGCCGACGGCGCGAATGTCTGCGGCATCGACCTCGCGGGTGCGACGCCGGTCGAGGCGTTCAAGTCGCCGATCGAGTTCAAACGCAAACTCGGCGCCGGCGGCGTGGCGAAGATCGGGCTCGGCGCGCTCGGCGGCGTGTCGGGCCTCGTGAAGGCCGGCATCTCCGCCAACAAGGCGCGGCTCGATGTGCCGGTGGCGGCGCATGCCGTCGGCGGCCGCGTGGTGGTGCACGGAAAACAGCACCTGCTGGCGTTCGATCCCGCGGCGAAGGAGTCGAACTGGTCGCTGTTCTATCCGGCCCCGAGCGACGCGCTGGGCAACATCGCGATGTTCGCCGTGACGGCGGCCGCCGCCGTCTACGGCAACGGCCAGGCGATGGCGGGTGGCTACGGCAGCAGCGGTTTCACCTCGGGCGTGAACACGATCCACACCAACCTCGACAACTATCACCGCTACACCGAAAAGGCCGCGAAGCGCGCCGGCGGCGCCACCTCGTCCCAGGGCTACACCTACATCCTCACGAAGGTGGAAAAAGACATCGGCATCCTCGGCGTGAACCTCGCGACCGGCGAGACCGACCGCGAACTCGTGCTGAAGGAGAAGGAGCCCGACTACCGCGTCGACGAACCGATGAACCGGATCTTCCACTTCAAGGGGAAGGACACGGTGGTGGCGTATCAGTTCTGAGGCGCGCGGGGCGCGCCAGTTGAGAGTTTGGAGTTGAGAGTTGAGAGACCGGCCCGTGCGTCCAGGACATCTTGGACGCGATTTTCGCGCTGCGTTGGATCGCACTCTCAACTCTCAACTCCGGACTCTCAACCCTGCCTACGGCAACCGCACCGACCGTTCCTCCGGCTCCGGGTGTTGGCGGTAGAAGAGTGCGGTGTGCCCCACGGCGCCGACGCACACGCAGCGGCCTTCATCGGCGATCTGCGCGCAGAGCGCGGCGCGTTCGTCGCGCTCGGCGCCGAGGAAACGCAGCTTCACGAGCTCATGGGCGCGCAGGAGCTTTTGCAGCTCCGCGAAGAATTGAGGCGTGAGACCGCCGCGGCCGACCTTGAGGCTGGCTTCGAGCGTCTGGCCGAGGCCGCGCAGGTGGGACTTTTGGGCGCCGGTGAGGGGAAATTCGTACATGGAAAGGGACAGGCTCTCCGAAGTTTGCGACCGCGCCAAGGGTAAGGTGGCGATTGCCCCTCGCTGGGAGCGCGGCCGTCCCCGGCCGCACCTCAAGCGGGGCGGACGACGACGTCCGCGCTCCCAGCGGTAGGGCCTCCGTCACGATCGAAAGCATCCAGCGGCAGCTCCCGCCATTGCCCGGGCGCCAGCGCGCCGAGCTCGAGCGCGCCGAATCGCGTGCGATGCAGGGTGAGCACGGTCCGTCCGCCCGCGGAAAACATCCGGCGCACCTGATGGTACCGGCCCTCGGTCAGCGTGAGCTCGGCCTCGCGCGGGGCGACGATGTTCAGAATGGCCGGGGCGCACGGGTCCTTTTCTCCCTCGAGGAGCAAGGTCCCCGCGGCAAACAGCGGCCCGAGTTCGGGCGTGAGATCCCGGTCGACCGTGGCGCGATATACCTTGGGCACTTTGTGTTTCGGGGACGTGAGTCGGTGGACGAGCAGGGATTGGTCCGTGAGCAGCAGGAGCCCGCTCGTGTCCTTGTCGAGCCGGCCGATGCTGGTCACGACCGGATTGCGGCGCCGCCAGCGTTCCGGGAGCAGCGAATAGATGTTCGGGCCCTCGCGTTCGTCGTGCGAGCAGACCAGTCCGAGGGGCTTGTGCAGCAGGAGGAGCAGGCCGTCGGGATGGTCGGGCGGTTCGCCGTCGATGCGGACGTCGGCCGGCGCGGCCTTTTGGGCAACGCCGGTGGCGGGTTGGCCCTGGACCGTGACGCGCCCGTCGTCGATCCAGTCCCGCGCCTCGCGGCGCGTGCAGTAACCGAGGTTGGCGAGCAGTTGATCCAGGCGGCGCATGGTCGATCCCTAACCCGCCCTGCGGCCGCGACGATCTTGAACTTTGAACCCGAAGGCCGGGAAGGGCCACCCCCCGGTCCTTCCCGCGCTCCCCGCTCTGCCTTTTCCCGATCCACCGCCGCGAATCCGCGTTCTCCGCGTCATGATTCGATCCGCCTGCTTTCCCTTTGCGTCCGCCGTGCCTCCGTGCCGCGATCCCGCGCGTAATCTCCTGCATGTTACGCTGGTTCCTTTTCGCCGCCGCCCTGGGTGGCTTTGCCCTCGGGTTGCTCGCGTGGGTGCGGACACCCGACTGGCTGTCGTGGAAGTTGTCGCTGCTCGCGGGCGAATTCGGCCACTGGCTGGCGATCGCGACCCTCGCGGCGGGACTGGCGGGGTGGGGTTGGCGGGGTGAGCACGGAATCCTCGGCGGCGTCGCGCTGACCCTGGGGCTGGCGGGCGCGCTCCTGCTGCTGGGCCCGGTGTGGCTGGCGGGTCGGATCGCGGCCGGTTTGCCCGCGACCCTGCGTGCCCAGTTTCCCCACGGCCGGTCGGAGGCGAGACCGTTTGCCCTGCCCGCATTGTTCGTCGGACGAGATCCACCGCCGGTGGCCTTCCGCACCTTGCCGGTGCCGGATGGACTTCCACTCGATTTTTACCCGGCTTCCGGCGTGCGGGGAGGCTCGCCTGCACCCTGTGTCGTGGTGATCCATGGTGGCGGCTGGGACGGCGGCGATCGCACGCAGCTCCCCGGGCTCAACCACTGGCTCGCGCGCCAGGGCTACGCGGTGGCGGCGATCTCGTACCGGCTGGCGCCGACGTTCACCTGGCCGGCCCAGCGGGAGGATGTGTTCGCGGCGCTGGCCTTCCTGAAGTCGCGGGCGGATGAACTCGGCCTGGATCCGACCCGCTTTGTCCTGCTCGGGCGCTCGGCGGGCGGGCAAATCGCGCTGGTCTCGGGTTACGTCGCCGGCGACCCGGCGATCCGGGGGGTGGTCGGCCTGTACGCGCCGTCGGATCTGATTTTCGGCTACGTCAACACGCACGAGAACGACATGCTCCGTTCCCCGGCGCTCATGCGGCAGTTCCTGGGGGGCACGCCGGACACGGCGCGCGCCAACTACGAGTCCGCGAGCGCGCTCCAGCACGTGGGGCCGCGCACGCCGCCGACGCTGCTGTTGCACGGGACCAACGACGCGCTTGTGTGGTACCGGCACAGCGAGCGGCTCGATGCCCGGCTGGCGGAGTTCGGGGTGCCGCGGGCCTTCGTGCACCTGCCCTGGGCGACGCATGCCTTCGAATACAATCTGCACGGCCCGGGCGGGCAGCTGACGACCTATGCGCTGGAGTGGTTCCTGGCGGACGTGACCCGGTAGGCCGGTCGGTTTTGTAGGCGGGGTGCCCTCACCCCGCGGGAGAGGAAGATCGAAACAGATTGGCGCTGGGTGAGGGCACGCCGCCTACACCTTGAGTGGCGAGCGCTGCGCCCCGCGCCAGTGCTTCCACACCCGCGCCATTTCCAGCAGCAACACCGGACCGAAGATCCAGACCACCTGCATGGGAAACGTCTTCCGCGCATCCGCCTGGTGGTAGGCGGCCAGTGCCGCGGCGAGGTAGACGAGCCGGTGGAGATTCTTCCAGCGCTTCGCCCCCAGGCGACGGATCAGGGCGTTCACGCTCGTGATCGTCAGGATCAGCAGGATCACCAGTGCCGCGAGTCCGGTAAGCTGAAACGGCTTTTGGATCTCTTTCGCCAGCGTGCCGAATCCGCCGTCGTAGACGTACAGCACCTGCACGCAGAAATGCAGCAGCGCGTAGGCGAAGCTGCTGACGCCCACGAGCCGCCGGTGCCGGTTGAGTGCGAGCGCGATGTCCCATTTGGGAAACAACACGCGCAGCGGCGTGAACGTGAGCACGGTCGCGAGCAGGACGCAGGCGACGAAACCGAAGTGGAGCAGGATGAACTTGAGGGGATCGGTGAGCGCGCTCGGGTCCTGTCGCACGAAGAGCGGCCACGCCGGCCAGAGCCCGGGCAGGACAAGGATCGTCCAGACGAAGACCTTCGAGCGAAGCAGCGCGACGGCGAACATGAAGACTCTCAAGGGTGGAACAGGAAGGCCGGGGAGATCGGGAAGAGCTTCCCGTTCTTCCCGGCCTTCCTGTGCTATGGGTTTGGGGTCGCGTCCAAACCGTTCAGTAGAACTTTCGCAGGTCCATGCCGGTGTAGAGGCCGGCGACCTGTTTTTCGTAGCCGTTGAACATGAGCGTGCGCTGCCGCTGGCCGAGCACGCCGCCGGCGCCGATCACGCGTTCGCTGGCCTGCGACCAGCGCGGGTGGTCGACCGTGGGATTCACGTTCGCGTAGAAGCCGTACTCGTGCGACGCCATCATCTTCCAGGTGTTGCGCGGCTCGCGGGCGACGAAGTCGATCTTCACGATCGATTTCCCGTACTTGAAACCGTACTTCCACGGCACCACGAGGCGCAGCGGGGCGCCATTCTGGTTCGGGATCGGTTTGCCGTAGATGCCAGTCGCGATGAAGGACAGGTCGTGATTGGCCTCGTCGAGCCGCAGCCCCTCGAAGTACGGCCACTCGAGCGCACCGCCGCGCTGGCCCGGGGCGCTCTTCGGATCGAGAAACGTCGTGAACGTGACGTACTTCGCCTCCGGCTTCGGATCGGCGAACGCGATCAGCTTCGAAAGCGGAAACCCGTCCCATGGAATCACCATCGACCACGCCTCCACGCAACGGAAGCGGTACACGCGCTGCTCGGCGCCGCCCATTTTCATCACCAGGTCGTTGGCGTCGATCTTGACCGGGTTCCGGATGAGACCGGTGATCTCCACCGTCCACGGCTCGGTCTTCCAGCCCTTGTTGGCATTCGGCTTCGGGTCGGCCTTTCCGGTGCCGAACTCGTAGAAATTATTGTAGCTCGTGATGTAGTCGTAGCTCGTCGGCACGAGCGCCGGATCCCGGAAGTCGGGGTTCACCCGCGTGGGAAACCCGGCCGTGGTGGCGAACACGTTTCCGGGCAGGAGCGAGGTTCCGGCCAACCCGGCCGCCCCGTAACCGAGGGTCTTCAGGAATTCACGACGCGGGGAAACGGGGCGCGGACGCAGGTGATAATCGCGCTCGGGCGTGACGGCCGATTCGGGCAATGCCCAGTCTTTCGGGATGCGGATGAGCATGGGAGTGGGGAGTGAGAGGTGCGGGGCGGGGCGAGTATTCCGCGGTTTCAGACGCTGTTACGCGCGAAGCAAAGCCATCGGCGAAAAAAAGGCACGAAAACCCGGACGAAATTTTTCCGGACACCTCGGCTTCCTTCGCGGCGCGGCGGCTGAGTTCCATTCGGAGCGGAATTCCCTGTCGGCGGGGTGCCCGCACCCCGCACCCTTTCCTTTCGAAACCCGTTACCGCGGGGTGGGGGCACCCCGCCTGCATTCGGAAGGTTCGCTACCAACTGCCCCGCAACCCGCCGAGCATGAGCCGGGGAGTGCCGGTGTTGACGATGCCGTCGGCGGTTCGCCCCGTCTCGATCCGGGCATCGCCGAGGTTTTCGGCGGCGAGGAAGAGCTCGAGGTGGGGCGTGAGCGCGCGACTGACGCCCAGGTCGGCCACCACCACCGCGCCCAGCCGGAGCTGGTTTTCGTCGTCCTCGAACTGCCGCCCGATCCAGCGCACGCGCGGCGTGAAGGTGATGCCACCCGGGCCGCGCCAGCGGGCGCCGAGGGCGGCGCTGTCCCGCGGCACCTGGGCGAGCCGTTTGCCCACGATGCCGGGGGCGAGCGCCGCCCGCCGGACCACGGCGTCGTCGTAGAGGTAGTCGGCCGTCACCGTGAGCTCCGCCGTCGGCGACCAGCGTCCCGACAGCTCCCACCCGCGCACCCGGATGCGCTCGAGATTGAGCCGCTGCCGGCCCACGCCGCCGGCGGCGATGAATCCAAAGAGGGGATACGTGCCTGGTCCGCGGGCGAGCGTGACGTTGCCAACGGCATCGCGCAGGCTGCTGGTGAATCCGGTCACGCCCAGCACCCACCGCGCGCGGCGGGCGGCGCCCGCGGACGCGCCGGCGTCCGCCAGCGTCCACTCGGCGCCGGCCTCGGCGCTCGTGACGCGCTCCGTGCCGAGCGCGGCGTTGGCCTCGGTGATGTTGGGGCCGACGCGGAACGGCCGGTAGAGTTCGTTGAGCGTCGGCCGGCGGAAACCTTGCTGCGCACTGGCCCGCAGCCGCCACGCCGGCGCGGGCGTCCACAGCAGGCCGGCGCTCGGACTGAATCGGGTGCCGTCACGGTCGGCGTAGCGGTCGTCGCGTGATGCCACTCCCGTCGCGCGATCCGACTCGCGGCGGTGGCCGTCGGTCTCCCGCCAGCCGTCAAAGCGCACTCCGGCCGTGCCGCGCAGGTTCGGCGCCACCGTGTGCTCGTGCAGCGCGAAGATCCCGCCGACCGCCTGGCGCCCGCCCGCCACGCGCAGCCGGGTGAACGCGCCGCTGGTGAACGTGAAGTACTCGCGCGTCTCGCCGCGGACCGCACGGGTGTCGGCGCCGAAGCTGGTGCGCCCGCCGCCGGCGTGGTTCCACGCCCCGGTCCACGCCGCGCCGAATGCCGTCGACGGCACCGCGAACTGATCGCTCGCGGGCGTCTCGGCGGTGCGGGTGGCGTTCACGCCGCTGAACGTCGACGCGAAGGTCTGGTCCTGCGCATACGCCACGGCGTCCCAGGTGAAGGCGTCGGAGGGCGTGCCCGCGAGAGCGAGCGAGGCGAATTTCTCCCGCGAGCCGTTGCGCTGGTAGGGCGTGCCGTTGCCGCGTTTCTCCTCGAAGATGCGCGCGGTGGCCAGCAGCTCGACCTTCCGCGCCAGCGCCTGCCGCCACCGCGCCGTCAGCCAGCGGTGCCGGCTCCATGCGGGCACGTCGATCGCCCCGCGGCGCTCTGGTGCGACGAGCCGGAAGCCGTCCGTCGCGAAATCCCGCGCCAGCACCTGCAGCATGCCCAGCCGGGTCGGCGTCACGAGGGCGAGCTCGCCGCTGCGCGTGCCGTAGTCGCCGAGGGTGGCGCCGAACCGCAGCGATGCCGGGCTGGGTTCCGCGCTGGCGGCGGGTTCACGGCCGCCCGGTCCGGGGCGGAGCGGGGCGGAAAAGAGGTGCACGACGCCGCCGAGCGCGGCGTTGCCCCAGGCGGTGGCGCCGCCGCCGGGGACGATTTCGGTGTGCCCGATCCCTTCGCGGGGCAGCTTGGTCCACGCGACCCACCCGCCGAAGGGATCGTTGAGCGGCACGCCGTCGAGCAGGACGAGCGAACGGCTGGCGCCGGACGGCCCGAACCCGCGGAGCGAGACGCCCTGGGCGGTGGGATTGGCCGTGAAGCTGTCGCTGCGGCGAAACAGGCTGAACCCCGGGATGCCCCGCAGCGCGCCGTCGAGCGTGGTCGTAGGCGCCTCCCGCAGGGCGTCGGCGCCGAGCAGCCGGAGCGACGACGCCACCTGTTCGGGCGCGAGCGGGGTGCGCGTGGCCGAGATCACCACCGTTTCGAGCTGGGAGGCCGGCGTGCCCGCGGGTGCGCCTGCGACCGTGGCGACGGTCAGCCAGAGGGCTGGCAGCACCAGCAGGCCGGACGAGTGGAAGCACCGCATGAAGGGACAGGCTGAGGGACTCCGAGGGCAGGGCAAGGGGCGGTTTGGGTGTGCGATCGGGTGCTACACGTCCACGGAAGACTTTGGTTGCGTGATTATAGGCTGGGCATCGGCCCCGGCTTTTGGGATGGGTGAGACTCCGCGCTCGGGCGCGGGAAAATTATGTCACTTTGGGAATACAAAGTTATCACGAGCGGGAAAGGTGGATTCGCCACGCCCGCCCTGATGGAGAAATTTCTGAACGATCTCGGCCGCGATGAGTGGGAGATCGTTCATTTTCATACGCCCCCGGATAACTTCCTGGCGTTCACGGGGCTGGCCCGGCGATCGACCCAGCGCGACTGGACCCTGCAGGATGCCGCCGCCGCCGCCGCCAAGGCCGAGGCCGAGAAGCTCCGGGCGGAGTTCGAGGCCAAGTTCAAGGCCGCCTCCACCACCCCCGCCGCCGCGGGGGCCGAAGAGCGCGTGCCGAGCTTCCTGGAGGAGAAATCCGCGCCCGATGACGGATTTCGCAAGCCGGTGGACACGTCGCGCGACGACGATCCGGAGTCACAGGACGACGACAAGGCCGACGAGTGGGACAAGCTCACCGCGGCCGAGGAGGACGAGCTCCCGACGTTCTTCGAGGCGATCCGCCCGCACATGCGCCGCAACCAGCGCGGCCCGGGCATGTCGGTCGGGGTCGATTACCTGGCCAAGAAGTGGGACCAGTCCGAAGAGGACGTCCGCGGCGCGCTCGTGGAGTGCGGCTTCGTGATTCCGGCCGACGAGGACACCAAGGCGGAGTACCTCGAATACGATGGCGATCTTTTCTGGCTGAACATCAACCGCCGCGGCGAACTCTGGATCAACACGAAGGAGAAGCCGCGTCCGGTGTTCCGTGCCGTGAAGGCCCAGAAGATCGCGGTCGAGGAAGAGGCGCCCAAGCCCGCGCCCGCCGGCGACGCGACCGAAGGCGGCGAACGCAAGCCCGACGAGGGCGCAGCGCCCGCGGACGGTGCCTCGGACGCAACGGCACAGGCCCCTGCGCCCCGCAACCAGAAATCCGGGAACCCGCCCGCCCCGTTGCCGGAAGGCGTCGCCCTGCTGCAGAAGATCCGCCCGCACATGCGGCGCAATCGCCGGGGTCCCGGCGGCTCGGGCAGCACCACCTTCCTGTCGCGCGCCCTCCGCACCAACGAGAATGAACTCAAGGCGGCGTTCACGGCCCTCGGCCTGACCATTCCCGCGGCCGCCGCGGACAAGCCGGTCTACACGGAGTTTGGCGACGAACTGTGGTGGCTGAATCTCGATTCGCGCGGTGGTCTCTGGATCAACGGTCGCGAGAAGAAGGAAGGCGAAACCGCCGCTTCCGCCAATGAGGCTGCCGTGGCCACGCCGGTCGAAACCGCCGGTGGACCCGCGCCCGCGACCGACGGCGAGCCGGCTCCGGCGGCCGCCCCCTCGAACGGCGAGACGCCCGCCGCTCCCGCCGCGACGTCCGAGGCCGCGCCGGCCGCCGCCGCGGAACCGAATGCGATTCCGCCTCTGCTCAGTGATTTCGCCCCGGTTCCCGCCGCGCCCCCGCCTGAGCCTGCGGCGGATGCCGCCGCTCCGGGCGAGCCGGCGAGCGCCGAGAATGGGGGCGAAAAGGAAAAGCCCCGTCGCGGTCGTCCGCGCAAGAAGGAGTCCGAGCCCGAGCAGGCGGGATAACCCTTCCGTCAACCTTGCAGGAGCGGGTTTACCCCGTGACCGGCCGGGGTTGAACCCCCCGGCCCCTTCGAAGTCGCAATCCGGTTTCTTCGCCATGAGTCCAACCACCGCTGCCGAAGTCTCCCTGTCGTCCGCTTCCGTGGCGGCGAAGAACTACCTGATCACCCAGCTCGACGCGGTACCGCCGGTGCCGTGCCCGTGCGGACAGTCGCGCCGCGGCTTCGCGACCCCGGACAACAAGCTGGCGACGATCCACCTGGTGGACATCTCGATCGACGCGCAGACGCACTATCACAAGCAGATGACTGAGATCTACCTGATCCTCGAGGGCGAGGGCTTCATGGAACTCGACGGCGAACGCATCCCGGCGAAGCCGATGATGTCGATTTTCATCAAGCCCGGCTGCCGCCACCGCCTCGTCGGCAAGTTCAAGATCGTGAACGTCGCGATCCCGGCGTTCGACCCGCGGGATGAGTGGTTTGATTAGGCGGCCGGGGGGCCGCCGGGTTATGGGTCATGGGTCATAGGTTATAGGTCATGGGGTAAGGGTTATGGGTTATTGATTCCGATGAGCCGTGCGTCGGCCGCCGTGGGAGTCCGATTCCCCACCACCCATCACCGATCACCAA
>JAEUHA010000554.1 GCA_016793535.1 Opitutaceae bacterium
CGTTTTGGGGGCCGCCCCTCCGCCCCCGGGGGGGGGGGGGCCGGGGGGGTCGCTATGTTTTTTGGGGGCGGGCGGCCGCCGCCCCCGCTCCCGGGATTCACCCGCTGCGCTTCACTGTATCCGCCAGCGCACCGAGCACGGGCAGCGTCTGCTCCCACGACAGGCACGCGTCCGTGATGCTGCGGCCGTAGACGAGCGGCCTCGCCTGATGGTCCTGAGCGCCGCCGAGCAGGTGGCTCTCGAGCATCACGCCGGCGATCGCGCGTTCGCCGGCCGTGATCTGCGCGCCGATTTCAGCGGCCACGGCGGGCTGGCGCGCGGGGTCCTTGCCGCTGTTGGCGTGCGAGCAGTCGATCACCAGGCGGCCGGGCACGCCGTTGCGCGCCAGCAGGCCCGCGACCTCCCGCACGGCGGCGGCGTGATGGTTCGGACCAGCCGTGCCGCCCCGCAGCACGAGGTGGGCGTGCTCGTTGCCGGTCGTGCCCATCACCGCCGGCGCGCCCTCGCGGGTCAGCGACGGGAACCAGTGCGGCTGCCGGGCCGAGCGGATCGCGTCGATCGCGACCTGCACGTTGCCGTCGGTGCGGTTCTTGAACCCGACCGGCATCGAGAGCCCGGACGCGAGCTCGCGGTGCACCTGGCTCTCGACGGTGCGCGCACCGATCGCACCCCAGGAGACGAGGTCGGCGTAATACTGTCCCAGCGTCGTATCCAGGAATTCGGTACCGACCGGCAGGCCGAGCTCCACGACGCCGAGCATGAGTTTGCGGGCCAGCCGCAGCCCGGGATTGATCTGGAAGCTGCCGTCGAGATACGGGTCGTTGATCAGCCCCTTCCAGCCGACGACCGTGCGCGGCTTCTCGAAGTACACGCGCATCACGAGCAGCAGCTCGCCGGCGTAGACCGCCGCGGCCTCGCGCAACCGCGCCGCATACTCGAGCGCCGCCTCCGGATCATGGATCGAACACGGCCCGACCACCACGAGCAGCCGCGGATCCGCGCCGGCGAGGATGGCGGCCACCTCGCGCCGCGTGCGGGTGACGAGGGCGGCCCCGGCGTCCGAGAGCGGCAGCTCGTCCTCGAGCACCGCGGGGGCGATCAGCGGCTTCTGGGCGCGAATGCGAAGGTCGGACGTGGGAGGGCGCATGAGAGGGGAAACCGTTGGCTCCGGCGGTTTACAGGAGGAAACGGAGGAGGCAGAGGAGATAGCCCACGGAACACACGGATCACACGGAAGGGGGCCCAACTGTTCCGTGTGATCCGTGTGTTCCGTGGGCAAAAATCATCTCTGCGCTCTCTGCGCTCTCGTGTGGGTGTCCACGATTGCAGTTAACCCACGACCTTGCGCGCCTCGTTGACCAGAGGCGAGCGGGCGAGGGGTGGTTCGATCGACGCGTCGAAGCCGAGCCGGGCGGCGCGGGCGCGGAAGGTGAGGAACGCCAGCGCCGACGCCTCGCTCGCGGCGCCGCGGTCGGCGAGGTTCTTCAGGTCCGGGCCGACCGCCGCGATCTGTTCCTTTGGCAGGACCCCTTTTTCCACGAGGAAGAGTCCGAGTGCGGCGCCGAGCGTATCGATCCAGGGGCGCGGCTGGGCGGGGATCGTGTAGGCGAACGAAGCGCTGGCGGGCGACCACTCCATGAAGGCCCGCACCTGTCCATGCAGCTGCGCGAGCGCCGTCTCGGCGGTCGACGGCGTCCAGCGCGCCGTGAAGGTCTTGCGCTCGCGAAAGCCCTTCACCTCCCAGACACGCAGCACGATCTCGTAGTCGCCCGCCGTGACCCGCAGGGCGCCGCTCACGATGTAGTCGAGGCCGCCCTCGTGGGTCTCGACGAGCTGCCGCAGGTTGTCGGTCGTCCATTCCGCGCCGAACGTCACGTAACGATTTCCGCCTTCGGGCGGCGTGATGAGGCCGACGGCGGCGACGGGGGCGTAGAGGGGCGAGAAATAAAACGTCTCCGCAAACCAGAGCGGCAGCGCGCGCGACAGCCGGCCGAGTTCGTCCTCGGGTTGGACATTCGCCGCGGCCGCCGATTTCTCGCCGTGACCGGGCAGCGCAAGTTGCGCAAAGGCGAGGCGGCGCAGCCGGCCCTCCTTCGGCGGCAGAATCTGGTCCGCGAGCGGTTCGAGGCCGTAGAACCAGATCGGCTTGCTGATCGTGATCAGCCCGATCTTCGCCGCGTCGCCCGGAGCGCCGGCGGCGGGGGCGCCGGCCATCGGCGCGGCGAGGAGTTCGGCGATGGCGTTGGAGAAGCCGTGCAGCCGGTCCTCGAGTTCGGGGCGGTTGAGCGCGAAGAGGATGTCGAGCACGTGCTGCGCCGCGTCGGCGTTGCGCAGCGCAAGGTACGCCTGCAGGAGATTCAGGCCTGTCGCGGGCCCGTGGCGGTCGGCGTCGTAGCGCGGCGCGATCAACTCGACGATCTCCGCCACGTGCCCGTGCGACCCGAGGTCACCGGAAATTGCGACCAGGACATCCGCCCGGTCACCGGCGACGCCGAGCACCTCCTCGTAGATCGCGAGCGCACCGGGCAGGTCGCGGGCTTCGATGCGCTCGCGCGCGGTGGCGAGGCGGGCCTTCGTGCCCACGGCCGACGCCACCGGGGCCGCGGGCGTCGGCACCGGTTCAGCGGGCGACGTCGGGGCGGGCCCGGGAGCCGGAGGGGACGCGGGCGCCGGCTTCTTGGCGGTGAAGCGATCGAAAAAACCCATGCCGCGAGCAAAGCGTCCGCCGCAGGGCTGGCGAACCTGATTTCGGTGGACGATCCGGGTCTAACCCGAAGGCCCGAAAGTCTCGAAACAAAACCTGGGCCTGGGTGGCGGACTTCGAGCCGTAGCGTGTGCCAATTACGGCTAGCCCGGCCCCCCCGGGGGGG
>JAEUHA010000574.1 GCA_016793535.1 Opitutaceae bacterium
GGTCGGCGGCCGTCACGCGCACGTAGCGGGCCGGTCGGCCATCGCCCGGAAAGGTGAGCGGGTTGAAGCCCGGATTGCCACGGCGCTGAGCCGACCACTCCGTCAGGACCCGCGCGGTCGTGAAACCAGCGTCGTCCGCGAGTTCCACGCGCAACCAGCCCGGAAAGCCGTAGCCGTGAAAGTGGCCGAATTCCAGCAGCCGCATGGGCACGAGCCGCACTTCGTCGAAGGATTGTTCGAGGCCCAGATCGATCTGCACCCAGGTCGTCGCCGAGGCAGAGTTGAACCGCGCCGACTCCCAGCCGTGCGCCAAGGGCCGCCCACTCTTGACCAAGGGCGCGCCCACCACGCTCTGGCCGTCGATCAGATTCTCCCGACTCCAGCCCGGCGGGCTTTCCAGCGAATCGCTGGACTGCACCCTCACCCCGGCCAGGCCCGTCGCGAGATTCCGGTTGCCCTGCAGCACCATGATTTCGCCGAGCGCATAGGTGCGGTATCGATTCCTGCTCCATGGCTTGCTCATGGTAACGCGCACGCGGCGGGCCGTGGTGCCCTGCGCGGGCAGATAAACGGGCAGCGCACCGGGGTTGGGAAAGTCCGCGGCCCGAAAATCCCCGATCACGGTCATCACCCCTTGGTCGTCGACGAGGTCCACCCGAAACCGGACGGGAAACCCAATCCCGGGTTCGGTGCCGCTCGAGACCGGTGCGTCAACCGGGATCAGGACGATCCCGTCGATGCGCTCGTCACTGCCCAGGTCGATCTCAATCCACTGTTGCGCCGGGAGGGCTGCGTCGTAACCGAACACCTTCCAACCGACGCGCGCACTTCGCTCGTTGCGCGGCGGCGACGCCAGCTCCACGAGCTCGGTTTCGAGCCGCCGCCGCCGGTCGTCCCGGTCGCGATACTCGGCGCTGATCTGGCGCGCCACGACCGCCGGTACCGCGAATCCCGGTTCAGGCGACGCCTCCTGCGCGC
This sequence comes from Opitutaceae bacterium, assembly GCA_016793535.1. Classification (GTDB taxonomy): domain Bacteria; phylum Verrucomicrobiota; class Verrucomicrobiia; order Opitutales; family Opitutaceae; genus ER46. The sequence goes on from JAEUHA010000574.1 coordinate 979, forward strand.
AAAGCCCGCCGGCAGCCGCCGACGACACCGCCGCGATTACGAGAAGGGGGAAACAACGCATCGCTGCGTCGAGCTGTGCCGCGGGAAGCGCGAGAGTGCAATGACGGACCGCGCCCGGCGACCCCACGGGTTTCCGTGGGTTGAAAGCCGGGCGCGCTCCTGCGAACCTGCCGCGCCCCGTGATGCACCGGGACCGCGCGCCGCACCCACCACCATCGAACCGTTGCCGAGGGAGCGCGCGCAGCATTCCAGGACCCCGCATCCACGGTTGCCCACTTCACCTCCGCTTCCGTATCCCAATTCTTATGACAGCCCACTCCGTTCCCCTCCGGCTGGTCCTCGGAATGTGTCTGCTCGCCGACTTCACCCCGACGCTCGCCGCCCAGACCGACCGATTCGGCGGCCTCGAGGTCGTTTCCGTCCGCGCCACAGGTCACTTCCGCGTGGAGCAGAGTCGCGGTCGCTGGTGGTTCATCACGCCCGAAGGCCACGGCATGCTGGCGCTCGGCGTGAACCACCTCAACGAGGTGAAGAACGCACCCGAGTATCCGCACACTGTTCTCGCTCGCACCCATGGCCGGGACTGGCCGCGGGTGTTCGCGGCGATCGAACAGCAATGCCGCGAGTGGGGTTTCAACACCGCGGGCTTTCACACTCCGCCCGAACTGCGCGGCACAATGCCGTATGTGATCAGCACCGTCTTCGCCACCGCCTCGTTCTGGCACGAGCCGCTCGCGTACGTGGATGTGTTCGCGTCCGCTTTCGCTGCCGACGCGGAGACCAAGGCCAGGGCCGCCGCCGCCGAAATGAAGGCCAACCCGATGGCCATCGCGTGGACGTGGAACGATTCGTTGAGCTGGGATCTCGTATTCACGCGCCGGACCCGCAGCACCGACTTCGTCTCGTTCCTGCGCGAACTGCCCGCCGGAGCACCGGGTCGTGAGCGCTACCTCGCTTTCCTGCGGAGCCGACACGACGGCGATCTCGCCCGACTCAACGCCGCCTACGGCACGCGCTTCACCTCCTTCGAGGACGTGCGGACTCCACGACTCGAACTGGAGTGCGCCGCCGTCTTCGCCGACGACCGGGAATTCCTGCGTCTCATCGCGCGCCACTACTACCAGACGATCAGCACGGTCTTCCGCCGGGAGCATCCCGGCGGTCTCCTGATGGGTGACCGTTTTCACCTGCGCGATCATCCTGACGAAGTGCTCGAGGAGGCCGCCCGGTTCATCGACGTGCTCGGAATCCAGCCGGGCGATCATTTCTATCCGCCGGTGACGCCCCTCACGCGTCCCGACGAGACGTGGTTCGACACCGCGGAGTTCGACCGTCTGCACCGGATCACCGGCAAACCCATCGTCATCGCCGATCACCAGTGCGGCTTCTTCGACCGGCAAACGCCCAAGACCGGCGGCTGGTTCCAATACGCGACGGCGGAGGAGGCGGCCGACAGCTACGATCGGTTCCTGCGCGACGCCGGGGCCCGTCCGTACATCATCGGCTACTTTCGCTGCCAGTACCTCTCGATCTACAAGGATCAGCTCAAGCGCTACAAACAGGGCCTCCTCGCCCCCGACGGCACCCCCTTCGAGCCCTACGTGAGCCGCCTCGCCCGGGCCAATCGCGAACTCCTGCGCCAGCTGGCCGCGCGTCCGTAATCTGCCGGGCGAGTCCGCCCGGCCGCCACGATCTCCCGGCGTGCCTGCGCGTCACACGTATTTACGTGGGTTGTTGCGCGGAGCCGCCGCCGATATCCTCCGCTGCGACGCCAGCCACCGGCGACCGTCACACCCACCGACTCGTTCGGCCGCTCGATCCGGCAGGCGATCCATGTCGCTCGGCGCAACCTCCGGCCTCGCGTCGAGATCCCGCCGAGTTCAGCGCGGCTTCGCCGACTTTCCTCTTCCCTACCCCGCACGCCACGTCCCTATGATTCCGCCGACCCCGTCAACACCCACCGCGGCCACGACCGCCCCGCTCATCGGCCTGATCCTGCTCGCGCTTCCGCTCGCGGCGCAGACGGCGGTTCCGGGGAACACCTCCCCGTCGGCGCCCGAACTCGACCGGGCCGTCGAACTCTCGCCGTTCGTCGTTCAGTCGGACCGCGACACCGGCTACCAGGCGTCTTCCACGCTCGCCGGCACGCGCCTGAACACACCCGTCAAGGATCTCGGTGCCTCGATTTCCATCTACACGAAGGATTTTCTCAGCGACCTCGGCGCCACGAACTCCAGCGATCTGCTCATTTTCGCCACCGGCATGGAAGCCGCCGGCCCGGGCGGAAATTTTTCCGGCGCCACCAACGACATCAACTCGACCCAGGTCGTCGGAGACACCGTGCGCTCCAACCCGCAGCAGGGTAGCCGCACGCGTGGGCTTTCGGCGCCGAATTTCACGCGCGGTTTCTACAACACCGACATTGCGTTCGACAGCTACAATACGGAGACGGTGACGATCAACCGCGGGCCCAACGCCATCCTCTTTGGCGTCGGCAGCCCGGCCGGCGTCGTCGATACCGCACTGATCCGGCCCCATCTCCGGCGCAACTCCCACAAGGTCGAAGTGCGCTACGGCGACAACGACAGCCTGCGGCAGTCCATCGATTTCAACCGCGTGCTGGTGCCGGGAAAACTGGCCGCCCGCCTGGCCGCGCTGCACGACGAAGACCGTCCCGACCAGCGGCCCGCCTACGAGCAGAAGCGCCGCGTCTACGGCGCACTCACCTACGAACCGTTCAAGTCAACCGCGCTGCGGCTCAATTTCGAGTCTGGGCGAACCCACGCCAACCGCCCGATCACGGTGCTGCCGTTCAAGAGCATTTCGGACGCGTGGCTCAATGGCAGCCGCGCCGGCTTCGACTGGACGTTCTACGACGATCCCGCCCGCAATCCCGCCGCCGCCAGCCAGGTCGTCGGCAGCGCGATCTGGGGTAATCTCTTCGGCCAGCAGCAACTCTTCGACCAAGTGCTGCAGGTCTACTCTGGATCCGCCGCGAGGTCGCCCGCGTACGCTCTGCGCAGCGAAACGCGCGTCACCACCGGCAATGCGGCCAACGCGGTGAAAGCGCAGGTCCTCCAGCCGCTCGTCAATCGGGACCTCGCCAACGACGCGCTTCCCCTGCTGACCACGGTCAACGTCGGCGAACTCATCGGCTCCTACTGGACCGGCGCCAACGTGCTGCCCAGACAACAGCCGGGCGTGGCTCCCGCCGGCGTGAAGCTGCAGGGATTCACGGATTTCAACGCGTTCGATTTCCGCCGGCGGATGATCGACGAGACCTCCACCCAGGGTGACAGCTTCCACACGTTCAATATCGCCCTCGAACAGCGCGGTTGGGACGACCGCCTCGGTCTCGAACTCGCCTACGACACGCAGCGCACGGACCGCCGCACGAAGAACTCCGCCTTCTCGGCCGGCAACGCCAATCACATCCGCGTCGACGTGAACCAGGTCCTGCCCACCGGCCAGCCGAACCCGAACTACGGCCGCCCGTTCGCCAACATCTACAGCCAGGGCAACTGGCGCAATAATTTCACCGAACGCGCAACGAAGCGCGCCACCGGCTTCATCAAATACGACTTCAAGGAAACGAAATCCGCGTGGGGCCGCTGGCTCGGCCGGCATACGCTGACCGGTCTCTACGAGGAGTCGGTCACCGATTCGATCGCATACACCCACCGGCTGGCCGCGGACGGCGCCGCGGCGATCGACCTCAATCCCAACGTGAATGTGTTCGGCCGCCGTCCCGGCGTGCTGGTCTACCTCGGGCCCTCGCTTATCGGAAACAACAATCCGCTCCGGCTCGGACCCATCCAGATTCCGGTCATCCAGGCCGGCCCACTGCCCGTTCCCGTGCGCTATTTCGTGCGGGCGGCCAACGCGACCGATCCCGGCGCCTTCGTCGACGCCCCCGGCTCGCTCGTCGAAATCAACGGCGGCGGCAACGCCGAGCGCGACCTGATCAGATCCCGCGCCGCCCTGCTACAGAGCTACTGGCTGCAGGATCATCTCGTCACGCTCGTCGGCTGGCGCCGCGACGCCGATTACTTCGCCCGGCAAAACATCAACTACGTCGCGAATCCAACGAACCCCAACGACCCCGGCAAGGTGCACTACGGGTTCAAGGACCTCGCGCTCCCCGGCACTCCACCGCTCAACGTCGCGGCCAACACGTGGACCTACAGCGGCGTCCTGCGCTGGCCAGGGAAACTGCTCCGCCTCCCGGACGGCACCGATCTCAGCGTCTCGTACAATCAGTCCGCCAACTTCACCCCGTCCGGCGGCCGCGTGAACGGCTTCAACGAACCCCTAGCTTCTCCCAGTGGCAAAACCCGCGAGTACGGCTTCACCGTTTCCGCGTTCCACGACAAGCTGAGCTTGCGCGTGAACTGGTTCCAAACCGACGTGCAGGGTCAGAGCTTCACGCCGGGCGTCTACAATACGACCATCAACAACGCCATTCTCCAGGCCGCCGATATCTGGGGCGTGGAGGCCAACGTGAACCCGCAGCTCGCCGCCTCGCGCAACGCCGACATCGCGCTGCTCTTCAGCCCGCTGCCCGCGAACTTCCGTGAACTCTACGGCTGGGGCATCCTCGGCACCGCCCCCGGCCTCGCCGCCGCCGGCCGGCTCAACGCCCTCAGCGGCGCCGGCGACACCACCGACTTCACCGCCAAGGGGACCGAGATCGAGCTCGTCTACAACCCGACGCGCAACTGGCGCATCCTGATGAACGTCGCAAAACAGGAATCGATTCAGACCAACAGCCTGCCGTTCCTGAAGAAGCTGATCGGTCTCATGACTCCCGTCTGGGACCAGCTGCGCAACCGCCCGCGGCTCGCCTATCCCGTCGGCCACCTGCCCACCGACCCGCTGCCCGTTCCGGCCCAACTCACCTACGGCGATTACCTCGACGCCAACGTCCTTGTCCCCTTCGCGACCGCGATCGCCACCGAGGGCTCCGCCTCCGCCGAACAGCGCAAGTGGCGCGCCAATGTCGTCGCCAATTACACCTTCCGCGCCGACTCGCCCTTCGGCCGCACGCTGAAAGGCGTCGGCGTCGGCGGCGCGGTGCGCTGGCAGGACAAACTCGGCATCGGCTACCCGACGACGCGCAACGCCAACCAGAGCGTCACGCTCGATCTTGCGCATCCCTACTATGCGCCCGCCGAAACCAACTACGACGCCTGGCTCAGCTACGAACGAAAGATCTGGAACGATCGCGTCAGCTGGCGCGCGCAGCTGAACGTCCGCAATCTCTTCGGCCGTACGGACCCGATCGCGATCGGCGCACAGCCCTGGGGCGCCGCCGCGAGCGTCCGCCTCGCGCCAGAGCGGCGCTGGTACCTTTCCAACCGGTTCAGTTTCTGAAGATCCCTCTGAGCGGACTCCGCCCACGCATGCACCTCCACCGCCTCGTCCCGGTTGGTCTTGCCACCCTCCTTCTCGCCGCCGGGCCCGCCCGGGCCGGCGTCGAGATCATTTCCACCGAGGGGAGGAACATCTACCGCCTTGCCATGGCGCGAACCGGCGTCGGGCCCGCTCCGGTCCAGATCGTCGGCTCGACCTACGACAACCGCATCGCAGCCTTCGCCACCGACGGAACGCTCCGCTGGGAAACAACCACGGCTGGGTTCGTCTTCGATCTCGCGGCGGGCGATCTCGACGGTGACGGCGGCGACGAGCTCTTCGCCGCCGGCGCGGACGGGGCCGTGCACGTTTTCTCCGCGGATGGAACGCTGCGCTGGCGGCAGAACCTCGGCGCGCCGGTGTACCAGGTCGCCCTCGCGCGCCTCGACAGTCGCACACCGGTCGTGCTCGCCGGCGGCGTGACGCGGCAGGTCGTCGCGTTTGCGGCGGACGGCACGGAGCTGCATCGGGTCGACCTCGGGGAGATGGTGCGCGTCCTGCGCGCAGGGGATTTCGACGGGAACGGCGCGGACGAGGTCGCCGTGCTGTCGCGCCGCGAAGTCGTATCCTTTTTCCAAGGACCGAAGCTCACGCCCCTGAAGGATGTCATCACGCCCCAGAAGACGCTGCTGGGCGGGCCGGGATGGACGATGCGGCAGGCGAACGGCACGGTCGCCGATCTCGATGGCGATGGCGCGGCGGAGTTCCTCTTCATCCCCGGCGCCTTCACGCTCAAAGGGGGCCTGCGCAAGCAATTCGACCTGCCGTCGCGATTCCGGGAATCGGGCTACGACGTTCACTACAGCATGCGTCTGCTGGCCGCGGGCAATCTCACCGCCCACCCCGGAGCGGAGACCGTCGTGGTCGAAGGCGCGCAAATCGCGCTCGTCGACCGTGCCGGCAAGGAACTGGGCCGGGCCGTCGCTCCCGTCGGCTTCACCGATGTCGTCTACATCCCCGGCAGCCCGCACGGCAGCGTCCTCCTCGGCTCCAGTCCCAACGGCGACGACAACCTCTATCGACTGACGTTCTCGCCCGGCTGGGAAAAGGCGGTCGAACAGATCGAGCGCCGCGGCGTCATGGCCGGGATCGGCGCCAGCCTCGCCGACGTCACAGCCGCCGCGGCGCGCTGGACCGGTGAGCCGATGCCGGGGGCAGACGGACCCCTCGATGTCGTGCTGACCCACGCCAACATGTGGCGGCGGTGGAACCCGGACGCGTTCGCCCCCTGGATCGAGAGCGTGCGGGAAGAGCGGCGGAAGTTCCCGTACTCGCGTCTGCGTTTCTCGGTGCATTTCTGGCCGAGCGAGGACGCCCCGCTGCGGCGGCCCGACGGCAAACCGTGGAGCCGGGATCCGCGCATGGGACACCTCCTGACGCGCGCGCAGATCGTCGAGGCGGCGAGGCGTTTCGAGGCCGCGGCGTGTCCCTTCTGGGTCAGCGTCGGCCATGGCTGCGGTCCCTACATGGAACTCGCCACCCTCGAGGCGATGATCGCAGCGGCCCCGACCACGCTGCTCGGCTTCACCAGTGCGGAGGACGAACAGCCCGCGGAGATGGCGTACTACTTCGAGCACTACATCCAGCCGCTGCTCGAACTGAGCCTGACGCACGGCAGGCGCGTCATGCTGAAAAACAAAAACGTCTGG
>JAEUHA010000229.1 GCA_016793535.1 Opitutaceae bacterium
ATGCTCCTTTCGGTGCGGGCTGCCGGCTGGCAGCGATTCGATCCCGCGCCCACGGCGGCACGTCATTCAAGTCTCATCTTTCAACGGCATGAGCCCGGCTCAGAAGCGCCGGCTCAGGGTGACCCGCAGCGTCCGCGGTTCCGCCGGATGGAAATGTATGTCGTCGATTCCCGCAGCCGGCTCGCCGGGCCGGCGCGAGGTGTACGCGTAGGCAATGTCATGGTTGCGCCGGTCGAAGACGTTGAGCACGTCGGCGGATAACTCCCACGCCTCCGCCCGCCAGCCGATCCGGCCGTTGAACGTCGTCGACGACGGCGCCCGGAACGCGTTGTCCTCCCGCAGCGGCTGAGATCCGAAGTAACGGAGCCGCAGGCCGCCGTGCAGGCCGGATCCACCACCGAGGATCGCGCCGGCCGTGACGACGCGCCCGATCGAGTTCGCGATGCGGGTGCCTCCGCCGGCATCGTCCCGGTACCGCGCGTGCGTCAGCGCCAGGTCGGCGTCGAGCGCAAGCCAGGGGCGCGGACGCCAGAAATTGGCCCACTCGATGCCGTGCCGGCGCGTCCGACCCGTGGGTTCGGTGCCGCCGGCGTCGCCGACGAAGACCAGCTCCGAGTCGAGCTCGAGGGCCCACACCGCCAGCGAACTGACCAGGCCGCGCACCGCCGCCGTGCGCACGCCGAGCTCGGCGCCACGCGACCGGGCGAGCGGGGTCACCGGATCGGCCGGCGTGACGCCGTCCGCCGGATCGATGCGGATCGTCGCGCCGCGCGCGTCGTTGCTGTGGAAGCCGAATCCGGCATTCAGATACACCTCGGTCTGCGCCCACGGTCCGAGGACGAGGCCCGCCTTCGGGCTGACGATGTGATCCGCGGTGCGACCCGAGTTGCGCGGATCGTCGCTCGTCACGTCAAAGCGGTAGCCATCGATCCGCAGGCCGGCCTCGGTCCGCACGCGTTCCGTCCAGCGAGTCTCGTTCCGCACGAACCCGCCCGCACTCAACTCGTCCACCGAGTCGTCGCGCACGGTCGTCAGCCGTTCCCGGCGCGCGGTGCGATGGAGGCCGAGTTCGCCGATCAGGTCCCCGCGCAGCTGCAGGCCGGCCGTGGTTTCGCTCCGGGCCGCGCCCACCCGGCCGGACCAGGCCCGGGTCAGCGCGCCCCCGACCACGACGCGCCGGTCGCGCTGGTTGAACTGATCGCCGTTGTCCGGGTCATCCAGCGCGTAGGTGAAATTGGAATACAGGTTCAGCCGGTAGTGAATCGCGTAGGCCTCGAGCCGCGTCGTGGCCCCGGGGCCGGACCACTTGGCGTCGAACGACAGGCTCGCGCGCTCGGACTTGCCGCCGTTTGAATCATCGAGCGTGCCGAAGCGGTCCAGTTCACCCGCGTCGACGGCCCGCTGCGGCACCTGGTCGGTCGCCCGCCAGCTCGTGCGGTACGCCATCGCCGTGAGGCGATAGTCGGCCGCGCCCCGTGTCCAGCGGTGGCGCAAGTACCCGTTCATGCGCTCGAAGTTTTCCTCCACCTGCCAGGGGCCGTCGTCCTGCGCCCATTCGATCGCGCCCGTGGTCGCGGCGTTGCCCGGCCCCGGGCGCGTCGCGCCGGCCGCGAGCCGCGCGAAGCGATGCTCCCCGAGGGTGACGCGCACGAAGGACTCCGGGAGCTGGTCGAATTGCCGGAACGAAGCGGCTCCGGCCGCGGAGAAGTCCCCGACGTCGGCGAAGAACGGCCCCTTCTGGTAGTCGACCTGCCGCACCAGTTCGGGAATGAGGAAGTTCAGGTCGGCATAGCCCTGCCCGTGGGCATGCGAGCGCAGATTGACCGGCATCCCGTCTACGCTCACCGCGAAGTCGGTGCCGTGATCGAGATTGAAGCCGCGCAGGAAGTACTGGTTGGCCTTGCCGCCGCCCGTGTGCTGCGTGATCACGACGCCGGGAATCACCTCGAGCAGCTCGCCCCGGCGCAGGAACGGGCGGGACTCGAGCTCATGGGCCCCGACGATGCCTTGCGACGCGGCTGCGGCCGTGCCGATGAGATCCGTGGCGCGCCCGGGCACGAGAAACGGATCGAGTTGCGTGGGCGGTGGCGGCACCGGGGACGCGCCGGAGGTTTGGGCGGTCAGCGCGGCAGCGCCACCGGAGACGATAAAGCAAAGCAGGACGCGCCCGCGGGCGCGCGAAAAGAGCAGGGAAGACATGAGGAGGCGAACGAAGGGCGGTGACACCGCAGGGTGAGGACGACGCCCGGGCCTTTGGCCCGCGCGCGACTGAGCGGTCGGCGACCGGGTCGCGCGACCGACGGCGGCGTCACGAACGGACGCCACCGGTTCCGATACTCACGTCACCGTCGTTCGCGGCGGACCCAGCAAGGGCGGCGCCCGCAACGCGGCTGGCCAGCCGGGAGACCCGGGCCGCCACCGCTCCCGCCGATCCGGTGCGGCCGGAGTTTCCGCCGTCCGCTCCAGCGCCAGCGGCAGTTTCTTCAGCACCGCGTCCGCGGGCACCGCCGGGGGCAACTCCGCGGGAGGCGTGCTTTCCGCGCGCGTGATCCGCTCGGGCGCCTTTTCCCCGCCCAGCAGGAAGGCGACGTCCACGGTCAGCCGCTGCTGATGGGAAAAGGACCGCGCCTCCGCGAGCCACGTCAGCACCGCATACGTCGCCGCCTGCGGACTGTTCGCGCACACCCATGCCGCGATGAGCAGCCAGAACGGCCACCGCGGGGATGAGTGCGGAGCAGGGCGACGCATGATCGTACACTGATTCGTTGCCGGTCCGCCGGCGGATGCGACTCTTTTTGACGGGTCGCGCGGGGACGATCACGCGACGCCCGCCGGTTCCGGTGCGAGAAGATGGGCCAGTTCCGCGATGCGCCGGCCCAGGCCTTCGGCGGTGAGCTGGTCTCCGGGATGGAGGGCGGCCGGCGTCGCCGGCGCCGCGGTCGCATGGCCCATCACGCCGAGGAACGATCCGAGGCGGTTGAGCTCGTGCGGTTCGCCGCGGAAGTGGGACGGGAAGTCCGCGCTGCCGACCCAGAGCATGCCGTGTTGCGATGCCAGCAAGGCGAGTGCCTGGAGCGTGGCCAGTTTGTCACCGCTCGGCGAGCCGCTGTGGGTGAAGCCGGCGGCGAGCTTGTTGCGCCAGCCCTGGCGGAACCAGATTCCCGCCGACGCATCGGCGAAGGCTTTGAACTGCGCCGCCGGTCCGCCCATGTAGGTCGGCGTGCCGAACACGATCGCGTCGGCCCGCTCCAGGGCGGCGAAGAGCGCGGCATCGGCGAAGCGGCCTTCGCGAATGGCGCGGCCATCGAGGGCGTGCAACGTCGCTTCAGTGGCATGGATCGCGGCCGCGCCGCGTTGCACGGCCTCGGCCATGAGGCGGGTGTGGCCGGTGCCGGAAAAGTAGACGATGGCGACGGTTTTCATCGGCGGCGCGGTTTGCGGGAGCGAGGGGTTGGAGTGGCAGCGGCGCTCATGAGGGCGCCGCCGTAGCCCCAGTTGGCGGGAGCGACTTCGTGGATCACGATGTGGATGTGCTCGGGTGATTTTCCGAGGACACTGACGAGCGACGCGGTGAAGTCCTCGACGACCTGGTGCTTCTGGCGCTCAGTGGCGCGGCCAAGGATCTGCAGATTGACCGTAGGCATGGCGGGGATTCCTCACTTGATTGGCAGGGCCAGCGGCCGCAGCGGGGCGCCGCTGGCGCCCCGGAACTTGAGCGAGGCGGCGATGAACGCGAAGGTGTACACCCGGTCGCGGGCGAGGGCCTCGAGGTCGATGTTCTCGATGAACATCACGCCCTGTTCGGCGAGCAGGTAGGTGTGCACCGGCACCCAGTTGTCGGATCGCTCCGGAGGAAAAGATTCGAAGCTGAGGTTGTCGGCGCCGAGGAGCATCGCCTGCTGGGACTCGACGAGCCATTTCGCGGCGTCGAGGCCGATGCCGGGATAGTCGTGGAGAAACTCCTTCGCGTCGTGGAAGTGCCGCATCTGGCCGGTGCGCAGGAGCACGACATCGCCGGGAGCGAGGCGCACCTCCTGGCGCTGCAACGCGGCCTCGAGGTCAGCCCGCGTGACGCGGTAGTGACGCGGAAGGGTCGCGGTGCCCTTGAGCGCGGGCAGGTCGATGAGGACCCCTCGGGCGATGATGGGCGGAATCGTCTCGGCGCCGGCCTTCCTCCAGCCCTTGTCGCCGAGGTGTTCGTCGGCGGAGAAGCCGTTCCAGATCCGGCCATCGAGGCCGAAGTGATTGAGGGCGTCGATGTGCGTACCCATGTGGGTGTACATCGAGACGGCGTCGCCGGTGTACGTTACCCTGCGGTTCATGGCGGCGCCGAGGCCGTTGGGATTGTCGACGACCGTCCCGCGCGGCGTGTGCGTGAGCCAGAATTGGTAGGCGGGATCGTGAAGGTGATGGAAGCTCGGCATGCCGACGAAGAACTCGGTGCCGAGATCGTAGACTTTGCCGCCGGCGAGACGGGAGAGGACGGCCGCGCGCGAAGCGTCGGTCATCCGGTTGAGGGCGCCGATTTCGTCGGCCGGGCCCCAGGGGCTGAGGCCGACCACATCGGTCTGGGCACTGGCGGTCGCGACGAGGAGCAGCGCGGCCGGGAGGAGGAGTTTGGTTTTCACCCGGCGAGATTAACACGCGGCCCCGGCGGCGGCGAAATACCGTGTTGCGTGGCTCGTCATACCCGCAAGGTATCGAAGGCCTCCGCCATGGAACTGCGCCACCTTCGCTACTTCGTCGCCGTCGGGGAGGAGGAGAACGTCACGCGGGCCGCGGCGCGCCTGCATGTCTCGCAGCCGCCGCTGACGCGCCAGATCCGCGATCTGGAGGACGAGCTGGGTTTCCCGCTGTTCGCGCGCACGGGCCGGACCCTGCGGCTCACGGTGGCGGGCCGCGTGTTCCTCGAGGAGGCGCGCGCGGTGCTGGCGCGCGCGGCCGCAGCGGTCGCGACGGCCCGGGACGCGGCGCGCGGCGGACGCGGCACGCTGGCGATCGGCTACGCGCCGTCGCCCTCAATCGGACTGCTGCCAGCCGCGCTGCAGGCCTTCCGCGCCGCGGCGCCGCAGGTCAAGGTGGAGCTGCACGACCAGTCATCACCGCAGATGCTCTCCGGGTTGCGCGACCGGACGCTGGATGTCGCCGTGCTGATGCAGCCCCCCAAGGCGGCGGCCGCGGGTCTCGGGTTCACACCGCTGCGGACGTTTCCCATCGTGGCGGCGATGACGCCGGCGCACCCGCTGGCGGCGAAGCGGCGCGTCTCGGTCGCCGAATTGCTGCGTGAACCGATCGTGGTGCTGCGGCGGGACGAGTATCCGGACTACCACGCGCTGTTGCGGCGCGTCCTCGGGTCCGCCTACCGGCGGCTGCAGATTTCCGAGGAGTGCGACGGCGGCATGAGCATGATCGCCGCGATCGAGGCCGGGCGCGGCGTGGCGGTCACGATCAGCGCGATGGCGGCGGCGGCAGGGCGGCGGCTGCGCTTCGTGCCGCTGAGTCCGGCGCCGCCACCGGCGGTGCTCGGAGCCGCCTGGCGGGCCGACGAGAGAAATCCTGCCGTGGCGGCATTCGTGGCGGCCTTGTGCAAGGCGGTGGGCGGTGCGCGGGAGCGGATCCTGCCGCAGGCGCCAAAGCCTTCTGCCCGCGCGCACGGATTCTGAGGCGCGGGCCCAGGGAAAGGGTCAGGTCGTTACTTGTTACATTTGCTGTAACAGGTAACGACCTGACCCTTTCGGATTACGTGCATGCCTGCCTCCCCGCGTAAGGCGGCGTCGGCCTCGAGGGAGGGCCCGGTCGGATCCGGGGACGCAGGGCAGGGACCAGATTAGCGATTGAGCTCCGCGCCTGACGGCGACAACATCCCGACGGGTTCAGGAGCCCGGCACCATGATCTGTTACGTCGCCGCCGAACACGCTCATGGGGATGTCCGTGTCCCGCTGACGCCCGCGACCGCCGCGGCGCTGGTCAAGCTGGGACTCGATGTGCACGCGCATCCGGGCTTGGGGCGGGCGAGCCATTATGCCGACGAAGAGTATCAGGCGGCCGGCGTGGCGTTCACCACCGAACACGTTTCCGGGCTGCATCGGGCGGATCTCGTGCTGCGCGTGCGCCCGCCGTCCGCGACCGATATCGGCCGCATGAAGCGCGGCGCGGTGCATCTGAGCTTTTTCGACCCTTTTCACGAGCGCGGACTGATCATGGCGTTTGCCCACGCCGGCGTCTCGGCCGTCAGCATGGAGATGATCCCGCGCACGACGCTGGCGCAGAAGATGGACGCGCTCAGCTCGCAGGCGAGCCTGGCGGGCTACGCGGCGGTCATCCAGGCGGCGGCGCGCCTCCGCCGGGCGCTGCCGATGATGATGACGCCGGCAGGCACGATCCTGCCGGCGCGCGTGTTCGTGATCGGCGCAGGCGTGGCCGGGCTGCAGGCGATCGCGACGGCAAAGCGGCTCGGCGCCCGCGTGGAGGCGTTCGACACGCGGCCGGCGGTGGAGGAGCAGGTGCGTTCGCTCGGCGCCAAGTTCGTGAAGATCGACCTCGGCGAAACCGGACAGACCGCGGGCGGCTATGCCCAGGCGCTGACCCCGGAGCAGATCGCACGGCAGCAGGCGGCGATGGTGAAGATCTGCGCGCAGGCGGACGTGGTCATCACGACGGCCAAGGTGTTTGGCCGGAAGGCGCCGCGCCTGGTCACGGCGGAGATGCTGGCCGGCATGCGGGCCGGCAGCGTGGTCGTCGACCTCGCGATCGAGAGCGGCGGCAACGTCGAGGGGGCGGTGGCCGGCGAGGATGTCGTGACGTCGCGCGGCGTGACGATCATCGGCCAGCCGTGCCTCGAGGGCACCGTGGCGCACCATGCGTCGCAAGTGCTCGCGGCCAACTACGCGGCGTGGATCACGCATTTCTGGGACACATCGAAGCGGGCGCTGCGGCTTGATCCGCCGGACGAAATTTTGCGCGGCTGCCTGATCACGCATGGTGGTGCGATCGTGCATCCGCAGTTTGTGCCGTAACCCGAAGCCCCCGCTCCCATGGAACTCATCCTCCTCTTTTTCATCTTCACGCTGGCGGGGTTCCTCGGGTTCGAACTCATCGCGAAGGTGCCCTCGCAGCTGCACACGCCGCTGATGTCCGGTTCGAACGCGATCTCGGGCATCGCGATCGTCGGCGCGATTGTCGCCGCGGGGGCCGACGATGGTTCCTGGATCACAACCGTGCTCGGCACGACGGCCGTGACCCTCGCGATGGTGAACGTGATCGGCGGGTACTTCGTCACCGACCGGATGCTCGGCATGTTCCGCAAGAAGGAGACGGCGGTCGAAGCGAAGAAGGAGGAGCCGCCCCGATGAACCGCGAAATCCTGATCAACGCGGCCTACATCGTCGCGTCGATCCTTTTCATCGTCGGCCTGAAGATGCTCGGCCGGCAGACGACGGCGCGCCGCGGAAATCTTGTATCCGGAATTGGGATGCTCATCGCGATCGTGGCCACGCTGGTCGACCGGCAGGTGGTGAGCTACACGTGGATTGCGGCGGGGCTGGTGGCGGGCACGGCCATCGGGTTGATGTGCGCGTATCTCGTGAAGATGACCGCGATGCCCGAGATGGTCGCGCTGCTCAACGGCCTCGGCGGGCTCGCCTCGCTGATCGTCGGCGCGGCGGAGTTCATGCGCATCCGCATCGGCGAAGTCACGCCGGAGCACCCGGCGTTCACGGCCATCGCGATTTTCTTCACCGTGGTGATCGGTGGCGTCACGTTCACCGGCTCGATGCTGGCCTTCGGCAAGCTGGCGGAGTGGCTGGCGGGCCGGCCGGTGCTGTTTCGCGGCCAGCATGTCATGAACGGAATCCTGGTGCTGGCGACGGCGGTGGCGGGTGGCGTGTACTGCGCCGCCGGCAGTCCCGATGCGATCCTCGGGGCGTTTCTCGTCTTTGCGGGCGTGGCGCTGGTGCTCGGCTGGACGCTCGTGATGCCGATCGGTGGCGGGGACATGCCGGTGGTGATTTCGATGTTGAACAGTCTCTCCGGTCTCGCCGCGTGTGCGGCCGGCTTCGTGATTCGCAACAACGTCCTGATCGTCGCGGGCTGCCTCGTGGGGACGAGCGGTGTCATCCTGTCGCTCATCATGTGCAAGGCGATGAACCGCTCGCCGCTCAACGTGCTGTTCTCCGGCTTCGGGGCCGGTGCGAACGGGAGTGCGGGCGGCGGCGGGGCGCTCATCACGGGCGAGCTGAAGCCGATTTCCCCCGGTGACAGCTTCGCGGTGCTCGAGGCCGCGCGGCAGGTGGTGATCATTCCCGGATACGGCATGGCGGTGGCGCAGGCCCAGCACGTCGTGCGCGAGCTGGCGGAGATGCTCGAACACAACGGCGCCGAGGTGCGCTTCGCGATCCACCCCGTGGCCGGCCGGATGCCAGGCCACATGAACGTGCTGCTGGCCGAGGCCAACGTGCCCTACGAACAGCTCGTCGAGATGGACGTGATCAACCCGCTGATGCCAGCGATGGATGTGGCGATCGTGATCGGGGCCAACGACGTCGTGAACCCCGCGGCGTCGCACGACAAGGCGTCGCCGATCTACGGCATGCCGATCATCCACGCGCACGAGGCGCGCACGGTCATCGTGCTCAAGCGCGGCCGGGGCGCCGGTTTCTCCGGACTCGAGAACCAGCTCTTTTCGCTGCCCAACACCCGCATGCTCTACGGCGACGCGAAGGCGTCACTGCAGGCCGTCGTCAGTGAGTTCAAGAGTCTGAACGTGGCGTGAGGCGGGGTGCCCGCGCGTGCACGCAAGCTGTAGGCGGGGTGCCCACAACCCCCCGGGTTCCGGCGTCGGACAGGCATCCCCCCGGGGGGGGGCCCCCCCCCAGGCGCCCGCGTGGCCCGGCGGGCACCCCCCCGGCCGCCCCGGTGAGTCGCCTGTACTAAC
>JAEUHA010000647.1 GCA_016793535.1 Opitutaceae bacterium
AACGGCTACGAGCCGCAGGTCGCCGCGGGCGGCAGCGAGGCAATCCGGCTGGCCAACGAGAACGCCTACGACGCGATCCTGCTGGACCTGCAGATGCCCGACGTCGACGGCTACACGGCCGCGCAGCGTATCCGGGCGTCGGAGACACCGGGCCGGCGCACGCCGATCATCGCCCTGACCGCCTCGCTCGCCCGCGGCACGCGGGAACGCTGCCTCGCGGCGGGGATCGACGAGCAGCTCAACAAGCCGCTCGACCTGGGAAAGTTCAGCCGGCTGGTCCGCGCGCTGGCCTCTCCCTCCACGACGAACCCGGCGTAGGGGCGGTCGCCTCCCCGCCGTGCCTGCGCGGGCAGAAACTCAACCGCCGGTCTTCGGCGCCGCGAGGATTGCGGTGGCCTGCTTCGCCATGTCGGCGATGTCGGACGCCGGCAGCACAACGATGCCCGTCGGCCGGCCGTTGGCGAAGTGTTGCAGCGAGATGCCGAGCACGCGGCCCGCGGCATCCAGCATCGGGGCACCGAGTCCCTGGTTGGTCAGCAGGTAGAGCCGGCGCGGTTTCTCCACGATGCCCATCACCTCGCTGGGGCGGATCAGGGGAACGCGTTGCAGCGCCTTCGGCGCGCGGGCCACGATGTAGTACGTGCCGAGGATCGAACCTTCCGCGGATTCCTCCAGCTTCACATGGGCGTACTGCCGGTCCGGCTCGGGCGTTTCCGGCGCGATGAACGCGAGGTCCAGGTCGGCATCCTTGAGCACGAAGCGCGCGGGCACTTCCTTGCCGTCGGCGGTGCGCAGCTTGACCTCCTTGAAATCGACTCCGACCAGCTCCGGCACCCGGCCACCCTGCGCGGCGCGCATCGCGTCGAACTGGACCTGCGGGTCGACGCTGGCGAGCGACGTCACGGTCAGTCCGCCTGCCGAGATCACCGTGCCGTCCACCTCGAGCCGGCGCTCCTGCGGCGGCTGCTCCCGGTCCCCCATCTTCACCTTGATGGTCACGACGAGTTCGATGCCGATGATCGCGTCGGCAAAGCGCTTCGCCAGGGCCTGGCCCGCGGCGGCGTCGGTGGCCGCCGCCACCGGCAGCAGCGCAGCCGGAGTGGTGGCGAAAAGCGCCGTGGCCAGCGCGAGGGAGGTCATTGGTTTCATGGTTGGGAGTGAGTTGGCTTGAGATTGATCTCCACGAAGAGCGTCTGGCCGCGCCGCCGCACCATCAGGACCCACCACGGCTTGCCGCCCGCCACGGCAGCGGCCCGCGCGCGCTTCAGGTCTTCCAGGTTGCCGACGGTTTCGCTGCCGGCCCGTTCGACCACATCGTCGGCGCGCAAGCCGGCCAGTGCGGCCCAGCCGGCGGGGATGGCGCTCTCGATGATGGCCCCCCTGGCCTCGACCGCGAGCTGCAGCCGCACGCGATCGTCGAACGCGATGTCGCGCGCGGAAAATTCAAGCTGGAGGTCCTGCCACCATGACATCTCGGCCGGGGGCACGGGCTGTTCCTCGAGCACGACCTTCATCTCCCGGACGGTGCCGTCGCGCCACACGCCGAGCACCGCCTCGGCGCCCGAACGGTACTGGCGTATCTGCCGTGCCAATACGTCGGTGTCCTCGGGGCGGCGCGCCGAGACGGCCGACCCGTCGATCGTGAGGATCACGTCCCCGACCTGCAGGCCCGCCGCCTCGGCCTTCGTCGCGGGATAGATGCGCGTGAGCCGCGCCCCGCCCTCGGCCTTGATGCCGAGCCGCGCCGAAAGCTTCGGCGTGAGCGGCTGCGACGACGCCCCGAGCCAGGCCTTGCGGGCCTGCGGGGGAAAGTTGCGTTCGTCCGCGAGCCGGAGCTCGACCACGGAGCTCAACACGGCGCCATCGCGGCGCACGCTGGCGAGGACCGTCCGCACCCCCTTGGGCGCGTCGACCATGAGCTGGCGGGTGAGCTCCTGCAGCTCAGCCACGCTGCCCACCGGCTTGCCGTCGACGGCGATGAGCACGTCCTGCCGGCGCAACATCGGCTCGGCCTGGCCGCAGGGACCGGCCGGCCGGATGTTTTCCAGCCACACGCCGCGTCCGTCGGGCAACCGCTCGTCCCGCGTCACCCGGGCCGTCAGGTCCCGCACCACGGCGCCCCAGGTGCGGAGTTCGCGGTCGTCGCTGCGGGCGGGTTCGCGGACGGAGAGCTTGACGCGGGCGGTGCGCTTTTCGCCGGCGCGCAGATACTCGACGGCGAGTTCGCTGCCGGGCAGGCCACCGGCCTCCATACGGTTGTAGTGCGCGACAGCCTTTTCCTCCGCGCCCTCGATCGCCTGGCCGCCACATGCGAGAATCACGTCTCCCGGCTGCAGTCCCGCCGTCTCGGCCGGCGAACCGGCGGCGACGTCACCAACGACAACCCCCTTGGTGTCGCCGTCAGACTCGAGCCGCGACTGCACCGTGACGCCTGACCAGCCGCGGGTGACCTTCCCCGTGGCGATGATCTGGCGCGTGACCTCCTGGGCGAGATTGCTCGGAATCGCGCCGCTCAGGCTGACAACGCCGATTTCGTTGATGCCGACGATCTCCCCCCGCCGGTCGACGAGCGGGCCGCCGCTGTTGCCGCCGAAGATCCGGGCATCGTGCAGGACCCAGCGCACGAGCATGCCGACGTCTTCGCCGCGCAGCATCATCCGCCCCATGGTCTGCTCGGGCAAGACCAGCGACGGATTCGAGACCACGCCGCGCGTCACCGACTGCGACAGGAAGCCAGGGCTGCCGAGGGCAAACACCTCCTGGCCGACGACCAGTTGCGAGGAGTCGCCGAATTTCGCGACCACGAGCGGAGCCGCATCCTTGGGGCGCTGCTTGAGATCGAGCTGCAGGATCGCGAGGTCGGTCAGCGCGTCCTGGCCCACGAGCCGCGCCTCGACCGAGGTGCCGTCAAAGAGATGGCAGCGGAAAAAGTCGCCGTCCTCGGTCACATGACAGTTCGTCACCAGGTGTCCTTCCGGCGATACGATCACGCCGCTGCCACCGCTCCACTGCTTGGTCAGCCGGCCGTCGCTCGGTCGCAGCCGGATCGCCTCGATGCGCACGATCGAGGGAAAGATCCGGGTGAGCATCGGGTACTCGGCCGGGAGCGCCGGCGCGGAGGCGGGCGCCGCTCCCTCGACGACACCGGAAAGGGCCAGCATTACGCAGGCCGCACGGAGGTAAAAGGAACGGCGGAACGGTGAGGTCATGGGGTTCACGAAGCGCCTCGCGACTCAGGGCATCTGGGGGCGTGAGGCAAGCGGCAAAGGAAAGTGCGAGCGCCTTCCCTTTGGGAGCGCGGACGTCCTGGTCCGCATTTCAAGCGGATGCGGACGAGGACGTCCGCGCTCCCAGGAGGACACTCACGCGCCCTTGGCCGCCGCGACGTACTGCCCGATGATGCCGTCGAAGCTGCCATTGGAAAAGAACACGACGACCCGCGGTTTGCTCACGACCGCGGCGGGGCCGAGGGTGTTCGCGAGCAGTTCCTTGAGCACCGCTGCGTTCGACGCGGCGAAGTGGGCTTCTACGCCCTGGGTCTCCAGGTGCTGGGCGACGGCCTCGGGGTCGAAGCGTTCCTCGGCGCTGAGTTTTTCGGGGCGGTTGACGGGCCCGAGGTACACTTCGTCGGCCAGGGCGAACGCCCGCAGGAAACCGGCCTGCATGATCCGGGTCCGGGCGGTATTGCTGCGGGGCTCGAAAACTGCCGTGAGCAGCATCCCGGGAAACCGCGCGCGGAGCGATTGCAAGGTCTCGGCCAGCGCGGTCGGGTGATGGCCGAAGTCCTCGATCACGGTCGTGCGCGCGTCGCGCCAGAGAATTTCCTGCCGGCGCTTGACGCCGCGGAAGCGGGCGAGCGCGTCGAGCTTCAGGACCGTCGGGTTCGCGGCGTCGAGCGCCAGGCCGGCGGCGGTGGCGGCCATGGCGGCGTTGCGGGCGTTGAAGATCCCGGGCAGCGTCCATGTCACGTCCGCCCAGGCGGCGCCCCGCCAGGTCAGGCGGAAGCTCGCTCCGCCGGGCGACTCCGCGAAGTCGACGAGGCGCACGTCGTTGCCGGCGTCGAGGCCGACGCGCACGACGCGGGTCCAGGGAATCGCGCCGAGGGCGCGCAGGTTGGTATCGTCGCCATTCATCACGACAAAACCGCTGCGCGGGACGATCCGCACCAGGTGAGAAAACGTCCGCTGCACGTCCGCGAGGTCGCGAAAGATGTCAGCGTGGTCGAACTCGAGATTGTTGAGCACCGCGATGTGCGGCGCGTAGTGGATGAACTTGCTGCGCTTGTCGAAGAACGCGCAGTCGTATTCATCGCCCTCGATCACGAAAGGATCCTCGGTCCGTCCCAGGTGCGCGCCCACCGGCGGATCCTGCGGCACGCCGCCGATGAGAAAACCGGGATCGCGCCCGGCCTCCCGGAGGAGGAACGACGTCAGCGCGGTCGTGGTGGTCTTCCCGTGCGTGCCGCAGATGACGAGGTTGCGGCGGCCCTTGAGCACGAAGTCGTGCAGCAGCGCGGGCAGCGACGTGTAAGGCAGGGCGTTCGTGTCGAGCAGCCATTCGACCTCGGCATTGCCGCGCGCGATGACGTTGCCCACCACGACCAGGTCGGGCGCGAGTTGTGCGAGCCGCGCCGGATCGTAGCCCTCGTGCAGCGTGATGCCGGCGGCGGCGAGGACGTGGCTCATCGGCGGGTAGACGCCGGTGTCGGCCCCGAGCACCTCGTGCCCGGCGGCGCGCGCCAGCAACGCCGCGTTGCCCATCGCCGTGCCACAGATACCCATGAAGTAGATCTTCATCGTCGCGCGATTCCGTTCCGCCGGTTCACGGGAGTCCAGAACCGTTTTGGCGCGGGGTGGCGGGCGGGGTGGCCCCGGCCCGACCCGGTCTTTTTCGCGTCAACACGTTCGCGCGGGGTGAGGGCACCCCGCCTACCCTGAAGTCCGACGGGGAATTATTGGGGCGTGACCGGCAGCATCAGCACCTTGTCGACCCGGTTGCGGTCCATGTCGACGACCTCGAAGCGCCAGCCGCCCCAGTCGAAGCGTTCACCGGCGTTCGGGATGTGCCCGAAGCGATCGAGCACGAAACCGCCGAGCGTTTCAAAGCTGCCATCTTCCTCGCCGGGGAGATTGCGCAGGTTGAAGCGCAGCTTGAGATCACGGATGTCCATCGCGCCATCGACGAGCCAGGTGCCGTCCTCGCGCTGCACCGCGCCCGGCGCGCGGCGGTCGCCGGGTTCGGGCAGGTCGCCGACGATCGCCTCCATGACATCGATCAACGAGACGATGCCTTCGACGCCGCCGTATTCGTCGGTGACGAGCGCGAGATGCTTGCCGGTCTTCTTGAACGCCTCGAGCAACTGTACGATCGTCACCGTGCGCGGGACGAAGAGCGGCTTGGTCAACTGGTCGCGCAGCCGGCTCGGCACACCGAACGCGGCGTTGGCCCAGAGCGCCTTGACCGACACCATGCCCAGCACGGAATCGCGGGTGCCCTCGTACACGGGGAAGTGCGAATGACCGCTGGCGACGATCTTGCGCCAGTTCACTTCGTCAGGATCCACGATGTTGAGAAAAACGATCCGGCTGCGCCGCGTCATGATCTCGGTCACCGGCCGCTCATCGAGCCGGAGTACGCCTTCGACCATCTGGCGCTCGGCCTTGTGAAAGACGCCGGCGGCGGCGCCCTGTTCGATGAGGTGGGACACCTCCTCCTCCGACGGCGGTGCTTCCTTTTCCCGGGCGAGACCCAGCACCTTGAGCACGAGTTCGGTCGACGCGGTCAGGCACCAGACGAACGGCGCGGCGAACCGGGAAAGCGCGGTCATCGGCCCGGCAAAGAACATCGCCTTCCGTTCGGGGTTGTTCAGCCCGATGCGCTTGGGCACGAGTTCGCCGATGATCAGGGACGCGAACGTGATGGCGCCGACGACCACCACGAGGCCGATCGCCTGACTGTAGGGTTCAAGCATCGGAACCTGGGCCACGGCCGCCGCGACCTTCTCGGAGATCGTCGCGCCACCGAACGCGCCCGCGAGAATGCCGACGAGCGTGATGCCAATCTGGACCGTGGAAAGGAAACGGCTGGGCTCCTCCGCCAACCGCAGTGCCCGCGAGGCGGCCGGCACACCGTCCGCCACCAGTTTTTTCAGCCGGCCCTTGCGCGACGAGATCAACGCGATTTCCGCCATCGCAAACATGCCGTTGGCCAACAGGAGAAAGAAGATGATGATGATTTCTATAAGAATATTGTTCATCAGAGATTAACTCAGAAGCGTTTCCCACCGCCGCCCGGAACCAGATCCAATCTCCCTTGCCCCACCGCCAAGTCAACAGGACCCGGAAGCCGGGCGCCGCCCGCGTTCGCCGCGCCAGCGGGTGGCGCGATCCGGCCCTGCAACCTCGCGGACATTCGTCGGTCTGTGACAACATGCCGCCCAACGGATCCACGGTATCGGAAAAAACTCCCCCAATCTACCGGATACCGGGGGTCCGGGCCGACGTCATTTGTGCTTCCAGAAACGAAGATTCTGTCCGATTTTAACCACGTGGCGCATTCCCACGAACCCACCCCCTGTCCGGCACCTTTTCAACCGGGCTTTGCCGCATGAAATCGCCTCGGCGCCACCACCCGGGTATTGAGTCGGCCTTGGCCGCCATTGCCGACCTACCCGAAGACCAGAAGGTCGACGCTCTCCTGCAATTGCTGCAGAATGTCCTGAGCGAACTCCCGGCCGCCACGCTGCGGCGGAAACGCGAGCAGTTCGTCGCG
>JAEUHA010000015.1 GCA_016793535.1 Opitutaceae bacterium
GCTCCCCACCGCTTGAGTTACCAGCATCGCGTGGACGGCGAAGCGGAGGCGACGGTCAGGGAGGAGTTTGATGGGCGCGGTTTCGCTGCGCAGGTGACCGGCTGGGCCGTCTGGCAGGGCCGGAAGTTTAACGTGGATCTGGCCGCCCGCGGCGGCACCCAGGGTGGGACCGACGCTGACGGCGCGGATACGCGCACGATCTACGACGTCACCGGTGCCGTGACGGGCGACGACGTCAGCCTCGAGGTGCGCGAGCGGCACGTCAGCCATTTCGTGTCGGCGATGTCGCTGCAGCTTCTGCCCAGCATGCGTGGCTCGGCGAATCAGCTGATCGCGACGCTGGGCAGCGTGGTGCGGACCGGCGGGGAGAATTTCCAGTTCAAGGACGTTCAGGTGGAAACGGGCAGCCGGGAAAAGGGTGGACAGTCCTCCGGCGGCGTCGTGGCCGTGAGCGGGACGATCCTGCGCAACGATCGGCCCTACGCGGTGTGCACGCTGCAGCAGGGAGTTCCGGTCGCCGTGGCGGGAGGCAGCGCGATTCCGCTGGGCATCGTGCCGCCGTAGGCGAGGCGGCGGCGAGGGTGGGCGACGAACGATCGCAACGGCGTGATCCGGTCGCGCCGGGCACGTGGCGCGGGGGCGTCGTGCGATCGTTCGCCGATAAATGCATCCGGCACGACGGGCGGCCCGTTGCAGTGGCGAATCCAACGGACTTCGTTCCGCGGACTTCACTCATCAACACAGAAATCGCAGTTCCCATGAAAATTCGTTCCCTGTTCGCCGCCCTCGTTTTCTCCGCCGGACTCGGCTCGCTCGCCTCCGCCAAGACGCTGGTCGAGATTGCCGCCGGTTCGCCGGACCACACCACGCTCGTCGCCGCCGTCAAGGCCGCCGGGCTCGCAGAAACGTTGAGCGGCTCCGGTCCGTTCACGATCTTCGCTCCCACCAACGCCGCATTCGCCAAGCTGCCGGCGGGCACGGTCGAATCGCTGCTCAAGCCCGAGAACAAGGCCAAGCTCGTTTCGATCCTTACCTATCACGTCGTGCCTGCGAAGGTCATGGCCGCGGACGTGAAGTCCGGCGAGGCTCCGACCGTCAACGGCAAGGCGCTGACGATCAAGGCCGACGGCATGGGCGTGATGGTCAACAAATCGCGGGTGACCGCCACCGACCTGGTCGGCAGCAACGGCGTTATCCACGTTGTGGATACGGTGATCCTGCCGTGATTCTTTAGCTGGTTAGGGGCAACGGCGCGCGGGGCGGGAAACCGTCTCGCGCGCTTTTCGTTTTCAACGACTCCCGCTGCCGGCCTATTTCGCCAGGGCGCGCAGGCGCAGGGCCGCTTTCACGCCCTGCTTCGCCGGATGGCGGACGGCGTGGCGGATCAGCCACCGGCGTTCGGCGGACGCTCCGTCCACCCAGCGCCGGCACAGCTCGAACGCGAGCGCCGGATGGTCCTTGGCGATGTCGCCGACGTGATTGGCCACGCTGCGCCGCACGTAGAGGTCGGTGTCGTCCTTGAGTGCCTCGAGGATCGGGAGGACGGGCCGTGGATCACGCACGAAGGCGGGGATGCGTTGCGCCCAGGGCAGCCGGGGACGGGTGCCTTCCGAGCACAGCCGGCGCACGTGCGGATCGGCGTCCGTCGTCCACCCCTGGAGCCGGGCCAGTGTGCGTTCGGGCCAGCGGATCAGGAACGGGCGGATGGAGAACTCCGCGCTGAAACGCCGCGTGATCTCGTACTGGGCCCGCATCGACGCCTCGAAGGGGTCGCGGCCGTCGTTGTGCGCCGCGTCGAGCCCGTAGGTGCCGATGAAGCAGACGTGCGGCAGATAGAAGAATACCGCCAGCCCGAGATCCGAGGTTTGGGAGTGCGGTGGGGTCAGGGAGCGCAACAGCACGTCCACCGCCGCTTCGAAGCGGGCCGGCAGATGGGCCCGGAGCGCCGCGGCGAGGTGCTGACCGCGTTGCATGATGCCGAGTGGCTCGAGTCCGCGGAGGGCGGAGCGGCGGAAACCGGCGGCATCGAAAGCGGGATCCGCGAGGCGCAGGTTGTGGGCCAGACAGTCGATCGCGTCTCGATCCAGCAGCGACTTCAGGGTGCTGCCCTTCTGGATCGAACTCGGAGCGGAGGGGAGGCGCGGGACGGATGACGCGGAAGCGCGTGACGGCATGGTGAGGATAGGAAACAAAGCGTGGAAGGGTGGGGACTGCCCGCGGCAGGAGCGGCTTGGCGCGCGACCGAGATGATCTCCGTCGCGGCGTGATGCCGCTCCTGCCAGCGAAGACAGTCAACGATCCCTAGCCTAGCACGTCCGACTGACAGCGTGTGGTCAGGAGCGTCCCCGGACAACAAAAAGCCCGGGCGGGAAGCCCGGGCGGAAATGCGTGGGATCGGGCGCGGGGCGCTCAGCTCTTCTCGATCTTCGCCCCGGACTTCTTCCAGCCGTCGATACCGGGCGCGTAGTGCTTCACGTTGGTGTAGCCGAGTTCCTTGGCGGCGGCGGCGGCGGCCATGTAGGCTCCGCAGTATTCATTGCCGCAATACGCGACGATCAGCGCGTTCTTGTCCTTCGGCAGCAGCGCGGCGAGTTTCTTCTCCTGGGCGGTGAAATCGATCGCGCCGGGAATGCGGCCTTCCTGGAAGGACTCGGTGCCGTTCACGTCGAGCAGGGTGACCTTTTTGGCCGCGATGGCGGCGACCAGGTCCTGATGGGAGATGGCGGCGAATTTCGACGACGCCGCGAAGGCGAGCGTGCCGAGACCGACGGCGAGTAGGAGCACGGAAAGGAGTTTCATGACGGGCGGACGATAATCCACGCGGGTTCCGGCGCAAGTGCGACGCGCGGGTTCGCGGCGGTGGCCCCGCCGGCGCCGGCCAACAAAAAAGCGGCAGGGCGCTGCGCCCTGCCGCCGGGAAGTGGGACCTCAGACCTTGGCCGCGGACGGAATTTCGAAGCCCGGCGAGTTCTGATCCTTCAGGAGCGCATTGGCCTCGTTCTTGAATTCACCCGTGTGCAGCTCGGTCTTCGGGTCGAACGTGAGCCAGGGGCCGACGACGTATTCGGCGCCGTTCTCGGGTACGCCCACGCCGTCGCGCATCATCGCGTGCAGCTTCAGGAAGTGTTCCGCGGCGTCCTTGTTGTCGCCGAACCGGCCCGCCTTGGCGTTGAAGGGCACTTTCTTGCCGAGCCGGTACGAGTTGTTCATCAGGTGGCCGAGCACGCTGCCATTGTGCGCCTCGAGGGCGTTGCCGTTGGCCATCTCGGGCTTGCCCGCGCGGCATGCGGCGATGAAGGCGCCCCAGTTGCCGCCGGGTGTCACCTTGCCCGGGGGCAGGCTCAGCTTCTCGCCCTTGCTGCTGCCCTTGGCGTAGTACTGGTCCTTGATGATCTTCCCGCCGTCCTCGAAGTAGTACTCGTTCTCCACCTGGTGGACGTAGCCGTTGTAATTCACGTTGCGGACATTGAAGAAGACGTACTGGCCGTTCGGATACTCGCCGATGCCGAACATCGTGTTCGGGGTCTCGCCCTGGTCGTTCCAGGCGAAGCGGCCGCCGAGCGCCATGACGCGGGTCGGGTGCGTCTGCTTCGTGTCGAGGGCCCAGCGGGCGACGTCGAGCTGATGCGTGCCCTGGTTGTTCATGTCGCCATTGCCCGTGGCCCAGAACCAGTGCCAGTTGTAATGGACGAGATTGGCGTGGAACTGGGAGATCTTCGCGGGGCCGCGCCACAGGTTCCAGTCGAGGTTGCTCGGGGGTGCGCCGACCGGCTTGAAGCCGATGCTCGCGCGGGGCTTGCAGCAGTAGCCGTAGGAAATCTTCAGCTTGCCGAACTTGCCGGCCTGGATCGCCTCGTGGAGGCCGGCCAGCTTGGCGTCGCTGCGACGCTGCGTGCCGTGCTGGATCACGACGCCGTATTTCTTCTGGGCCTCGACGACGATGCGGCCCTCGGCCACGTCGTGGCTCATGGGCTTCTCGACGTACACATGCTTGCCGGCCTGGGCGGCCCAGATCGTCATCAGGGAGTGCCAGTGATTCGGCGTGGCGATCGAAATGGCGTCGAGCGTCGGATCCTCGAGCGCCTTGCGCACGTCCGTCACTCCCTTCGTCGTGTACTTGCCCTTGGTTTTTTCCTGCAGCGCCTTGAGGCTCTTATCGAGCACGGCCTGGTCCGGGTCGATCAGGTACGCGATCTCGACATTGGGCTGTTCGAGCCAGCCGGAGATGTGGCTCTTGCCCCGGCCGTTGCAGCCCGCGACGGCGATGCGGAGGCGATTGTTGGCGCCGATGACCTTGGCGGAGGAGCTGGTGCCACTGACGAGGGCGAACGAGCCGGCGGCGAGGGCCGTGTTCGTGATGAAGGACCGACGGGTGATATGATTCATAGGGGAGGCGCGATGGAGTTGGCTTGGGGGGACTGCGCTCCGTCCTGACGCCGGGGCGGGCGAGTTCGACCCAGGCAGCAACGCAAGTTCCGGGCGGGAACGCAAGCGGGTTGGTGGCCGGTGCGGGCGGGATTTTCCTCCGGGGAGCGCGGACGGGCCGGTCCGCGTTGACGACGGATGCGGACGGGGACGTCCGCGCTCCCAGGGGGGCGGAGCACTTGCGCCAGGCGGCTGAGTTGATTGTTCTCCGCCTTAACGTGCCCCGTTCCTCCGCCCTGCTGCTCGTCATCATCTATCTCGGCTTCATCAGCCTGGGCCTGCCGGACGGCACATTGGGCGTGGCGTGGCCCGCGATCTTTCCCGAGCTGAAGCTCCCGGTCGGGTTCGCCGGCACGATTCTGCTGGTGATCACGCTGCTCGCGGGCGCATCTGGCTTTTCCAGCGGGTGGATTCTCGCGCGCTTTCACACCGGCCCCGTCGTGCTGGCGAGCGGCGTGCTGACCGGGTGTGCGTTGGTCGCGATCTCCCAGGCGCCCAGCATGGGCCTGCTGCTGCTCGCGGCCGTCCCGCTGGGTCTGGGGGCCGGTGCAGTGGACGCGGGCCTGAACAGTTTCGTCGCGCGCCACTACGACGGCCGGCACATGAACTGGCTCCACGCGAGCTGGGGCATCGGTGCCACCTGTGGTCCGCTCGTCATCGGCGAGGCCCTGGCGACGCATCATGGCTGGCGGGGCGGATACCTGGTCCTTGGCTTCGTGCAGCTCGGCCTCGCCGGACTTTTTCTCGCGACCCTCCGGCTCTGGTCCTTGGTGCCGGAACGTCCGCTGCACGGTTCGCCCGGCCGGAACTCCGGCGGCTCCGCGGAGTTGGCGGCCAACTCCCCGGCGGGCTGGCTCTCACCCGCGGTCTTCGCCTTGTACACCGGGATCGAGGCGTCCACCGGGCTCTGGGCCGCAACGGTCCTGAGTGTGAACCGCGGGATGGCCCCGGAGGTGGCGGCATGGTGCGCCGCCGGTTACTACGCGGCGATCACGGGCGGGCGGATTGCGGTGGGTTTTGTCGTCGATCGCTGGGGCAATCGCCGCGTCATCTCGCTCGGCGTCCTGCTGGCTTTCACCGGCGCGCTCCTGCTGGCGCTGGGCCGCGGCACGCTGGGTCCGGCCGCCGGATTGGTGCTGGTGGGACTCGGACTCGCGCCGGTTTATCCGGGACTCATGCACGAGGTGCCGCACCGCTTCACCGCAGTGGCCACGCCGACGGTGATCGGCCGCCAGTCGGGCGCCGCCGGGCTGGGTGTCGCGTTCCTGCCTCCGATGCTGGGCTTGCTCGCGGCGCACGCGCTGGCCGCCATCCCGTGGGTCGTGGCCGCGGCCATCGCCGGGCTCTGGTTCGCGATTCGCTGGCTGGACCGGATGACGGCGCGAAAAACTCCGCCCGCCGTCCGCGCCGACCCGACCTGACGCGCACCCGCCACGGCCGCCGGAGCGGGCCGAAAGATTAAGAAATAATAATCAAAATGCGCCGTCGCTCTGCGACCGACGCTGGGAGGGCGCTCCCTCGCCACCGCGTGAAACTTGCGGCGGGGTCGGGTGTCACCATGTTTCATTCATGCGAATCCTACTGGTGGAAGATGACGTAAAGACGGTGGATTTCGTCTCGAAAGCGCTTACCGCCGAAGGCTACGACGTGGACGATGTGGCCGATGGTCACGAGGCGCTGCGGATGCTGGAACGCACTCCCTACGACGGCGTCGTGCTGGACATCATGCTCACCGGTCGCGACGGCCTGGGCGTCCTGCGGCAGATGCGATCGAAGGGCAATGCGACGCCGGTGTTGATTCTCTCCGCGCGCAACGAGGTCGCGGAAAAGGTCGAGGGCTTGGACGCCGGGGCGGAGGACTACGTGGCAAAGCCCTTTGCCCTCGTGGAACTCGTCGCGCGGGTCCGCGCGCTCGTGCGTCGCTCCGGCAGCACGCGGCCCGGGCTCCTGCGTGTGGCCGACCTTACGCTCGACCCGGCATCGCGCACGGCAGAGCGCGGCGGGCGGCGGATCGAGCTGACGAATCGCGAGTATCGGCTGCTGGAGTTTCTGATGCGTTCGGCGGGCACGGTGTGCAGCCGGATGCTCATCCTGGAAGCCGTCTGGGAATATGATTTCGATCCGGGGACGAACATCGTGGATGTGTTCATCGCCAAACTGAGGGACAAGATCGATGCCGGTTCGGCCGTGAAGCTCCTGCACAGTGTCCGGCGCGAAGGCTACGTGATCAAAGCGTCGACTCCATGACGATTTCCCGCCGACTTGGCATTGGCTATGGAATCATCGCCGCCGTGTGCCTGCTGGCGACGGGTTGGCTGGGGTACCATGAGTTTGTCGAGGAGCCGGCTGAGTTTGCGTCCCTCGGATTGTCCGATATCGTCCACAAGGACACCCGCGCGGAAGCCTTCACCGTCGGCGTGCTGGTCGTGGTGCCGGTCCTGCTGGCGTACGGCTGGTGGTGGACACGGCGGGTGATCGCCCCGCTGCGGGAGCTGGCCGTGGCCGCCGAGCGGATCGAATCGCACAACCTGTGTCTCAACCTGCCCCGGGAGACCGGCAGCAACGAGGTCGACACGCTCGCGGCGGTGCTGGCGTCCATGACCAACCGGCTCGATGCGTCCTTCCAGCAGATGCGGGATTTCACGCTGCAGGCGTCGCACGAACTGAAAACCCCGTTGACGGTGATGCGGGCGCAGCTCGAGTCGCTGCATCGGGAACGGGACCACCTGCCGCCGGAACAGAACAGCTGGATCGAGCAGCAATTGGATGAAGTCGCGCGGCTCGCGAAGATCGTCGACTCGCTCACGTTGCTCACCAAGGCGGACGCCGGGCTCATGGAGCTGGAACGGAAAGCGGTCGATTTTCGCGCCCTGCTGCTGGAGGCCTTCGAGAATGCGGCCGTGCTCGCGGAATCCCGCGCGATCAGCGTGACGTTGGGCGCGGTGGCGCCGGTCACGATCATCGGCGACCGCCACCGCCTGCGGCAGCTGCTGCTGATCCTGATCGACAACGCCGTGAAGTACAATCGGCAGGGGGGCTCGATCCAGCTTTCGTCCGCGGTGGGCGACGGTTGGGTCGAACTCCATGTCACCAACGAAGGCGACGGCCTGACCGAGGACCTGCGTCATCGGGCGTTCGAGCGGTTCTTCCGCGGCGAGAATGCCGTTGGAAAAGTGGCGGGATGCGGGATCGGACTCACGATTGCCCGCTGGATCGCCCTCGCTCACGAGGGCAGCATTGAGTTGCGGCCCGAACCGCCGGGGTCGACCACCGCCTGCGTCCGCCTTCCCATCACACCCACGCCGGGAATGACGGCGTCGGTGTCGCAGCAAGAGGCGAAGGTTTCACTGTCGGATCGCGTTAAGGCCGCGCCTGGCTTCAGCCCGCCTTCCGAAGCTATATAGTCGGGTTCCCGTGCGGCCGGAGCCGTGGTCCGGTGGTGGGCCCAGACTATATAGAGTCGTTTCAGGAAGGAGTGGCCATGAATCGGAAGACGCAGCTTCGTCTGCGCCGCGGCGACGACGAAGCGCAGCCCGCCGAATCGGGGGCACCTCCGACGAGGTCGCGCTCGCGAGGAAGGTACCGGCCTGGTCAGGCTCGCCGCGCGGAGGCGCCGTGAGGAGAGGCGGCGCCGCTGCAAAGCACGGCGGCACCGCCGGGGCGCGAGGCGGGGCTACGGCAGTTCGTACACTTCGACGAGCGCCTCGCCGGTACCGCCGTCGCCTCCCGAAACCTGGACCGTGTAACCCCCCGGCGGCAGCGAAAGGGTGAAGGCCGCATCCTTTGAACCGGCCGTCAACGGGAAGGCCCCGACGCTGGCAAAGGTGCTGGCCAGTGACGCGCCCCAGGAGTCGTTTTCCGCGATTACGGCGCCGGCGGCGTTATATACAGCGAGTTTCGGATCGACGAGCGTGCCGGCGACGCCGAAGGCCCCCAGGGTCGGGCCGACCGCGCGAATGAGCAGGTTCTTGTTCCCGCTGCCGGCGATGGTGAAGCCGGCGATCAGGATGTCGCCGCCGGTGCCGACGAAGTTACGCGCGGAGATGTTCGTGAGCCGCGGCGACGCTCCAGTACCGGCGTCGTACGCCTCCACCAGCACGTTGCCACCCGAGGGTCCGGTGACCTGTGCGGTGTGGCCGCCCTCGACGGTGCGCATCAGCGCGGCATCGAGGCTTGTCACTGTGAGCGGAAAGGCTCCCACCGCGGCGAAGACATTCGTCAGCGAGTTGGAACCGCCCCAGTTGTCGTTCTGCGTGAGCATGGCGGCATCCTTGTACAGCAGGAGCCGCGGGTCGGACATCGTGCCGGCCACGCCGAAATTGGCGAGCCCCGGTCCCACCGCGCGAACGACCACGAGCTTCGAGCCGCCCTGCATGGTGAAGCCCACGATCAGCGTTTGCGCCGCCGCGAGGGTGGTGCGGACGGAGACGTTGCTGATGCGACTGCCCGAGCCGGTGTCGCTGCTGACCGTCACGTTCGCGGCATTGCTCGTCACGGCGGCCACCGCGTTCGTCGCCACACACGTGTAGCTGCCGGCGTCGGCGGGCTGCACATTGCTGATCGTCAGCGTCGGGCCCGTCTTGCCGGCGAGGGCCGTGCCGTTCCGGAGCCATTGCAGCGAGGGTGTGGGCGTACCGGACACGGCCACCGTCAGGTTCAGCGTGCCACCCGTGGTCAGCGTGGCGGATCCCGGATGCAGCGAGAAGACCGGTGCGGTGTTGGGGCTTGGCGTGGCGCTGACCGTGAGATTCGCGGTCGCACTCGTTGCTACGGACACGGAGTTCGTGGCGACGCAGGTGTAAGCGCCCTCGTCTGCGGACTGGACGTTGGCCAGTGTCAGCGAACTTCCGGTCTGGCCCGCGAGAGCCGAGCCGTTCTTGCGCCACTGCAGCGTCGGGGTCGGCGAGCCGGAGACCGCCACCGTGAACGTGACCGTCGTCCCTGCGTTGACCGTCTGCGAAGCGGGCTGCGTCGTAAACGCGGGCGCGGCGGTCGCGGCCGTCACGGTCAGCGCCGCACTGTTGCTCGTGACGGAACCGGAGGCGTTGGTGGCGACGCAGGTGTAGCTGCCGGCGTCAGCGGCCTGCACGTTGCTGAGCGTCAGCGAAGGTCCGGTCTGGCCGGCAAGGGGCGAACCGTTCTTCTGCCACTGCAGCGTGGGCGTGGGCGAGCCGGTCGCAGTCGCGGTGAACGTAACGTTGGCGCCGGGCGCGACGGTCTGCGACGCGGGATGCGCCGTGAAGGATGGCATGGCCGCGGCGGCGTTGACCGTGAGCGTGGCAGCGTTGCTGGTGACGGGGCCGGAGGCGTTGGTGGCGACGCAGGTGTAGCTGCCGGCGTCAGCGGCCTGCACGTTGCTGAGCGTCAGCGAAGGTCCAGTCTGGCCGGCAAGGGGCGAACCGTTCTTCTGCCACTGCAGCGTGGGTGTGGGCGAGCCGGTCGCGGTCGCGGTGAACGTGACGTTCGCGCCCGCCGTGACGGTCTGCGACGCTGGATGGGTGGTGAACGACGGCATGACGGCGGCGGCGTTCACCGTGAGCGTGGCGGCGTTGCTGGTCACGGAGCCGGACGCGTTGGTGGCAACGCAGGTGTAGCTGCCTGCGTCGCCGGTCGTGACACTGCTGAGAATGAGCGAGGGTCCGGTTTGCCCTGCGATGGCGCCACCGTTCTTCTGCCACTGCAATGTCGGTGTGGGCGAGCCCGTGGCGGTCACCGTCAGGGTGACGTTGGCGCCGGCGGTGACGGTCTGCGATGCGGGGTGCGCGGTGAAGGCGGGCGCTGTGCCGCCGGCGCCTCCGGACACGATGACGGTGTAGGAATAGACGGGCGAGGATTCACCCTTTGCGCCGGCTTTCTCCCATGCGCGCAAGGAAAGGACGTATGTGCCGCCGGTGATGGGCGTGCCGCTGAGGGTGAGGATGCCGGTGGGCGTGTTGACGGTCCCGGAGGTGGCGCCGCCGTTGAAGCTCATGCCGGGTGGCACACTTCCACCGACCGTCCAGGATTCACCCGCACTCTGGGCGCCGATGACGGCAAAGACGATCGTCTTGGCGGTGCCGACCGTCGCGGCCGCCGGGCTCGGCGTCGAAGGGCTCAGCGTCGTAGCTCCCGCCAGCGTGTGCACCGCACCCAGCGCGCCGAGCGTGGAGACGGTGGATTTCAGCAGCGAACCGATCGGGTGGCGCAGCACGAATTCGCCCGCGGACGCGATCACGCGGACGGCTGGCGTGCGCTGCAGCAGCGCGATCAGCAGGACGCCGGGCAGGTGTAGGCAGTGCAGGAGACGGAGAGTGGAGACGGAGATTTTCATGAGTCGTTCGGTGGTTGGGTTGCTTCGCCGGGAGCGCCGGCGTGCGGCGCGGCTCGCGGCCTCGGATGCAGGAGCGGAGGGAGGGCGTCAGTTGCAGCCACAGCCGCTGCCGCCCACGCCGCGTCCGCCGGTGGCGGACTCGCGGGAGAAGTAAATGTGTTCCGCCAGGGCCGTGTGCAGCGGAGCGCGGTCCGGCCGCATCGTGTAGTCGGTCAAGGTGCCCCGTTCCCACGGCTGGACCCGGACGAATTGCGGACCGGCGCAGCCGCCGGCGAGAAGCCCGGCGGCGGTCAGGACGAGCAGGAGGATGATTTTCTTCATGGGCGGAGTAGGGCCGGGTGAGGGTGGTTCGTGCGCAGTGGGCGGAGACCGTTCAGCTCTTCTCCGCGAGCAGGGATTCGATCTCCGCGCGGAGGCGACGGTCGCTGGTTGCACCGTGAAATCCGGTGTGAACGGCGCGCACGCGCCCCTGCCGGTCGAGGATGTAGGTGGTCGGCATGGTCGGAACCTGGACAGCGCGGACCAGCGTCTGGCGGGCGTCGTGCAGGGCCGGAAACGACGGCGCGAATTTCTTCATGAAGCGCGCATAGTCCTCGGGCTTCTCGTCGACGCTCACGCCCACCACCACGACGTCGCGTGCCGCATAGTCCGCGGCGACCTTGCCGAGGGCGGGAAACGACACCTTGCACGGTCCGCACCACGAAGCCCAGAAATCGACCACGACGATCTTGCCGGTGGTCGCGGGAACGGTGCCGCCGGCCAGCTGCGCGGCAGCGAGCGAGGGAAACGCGTCCCCCGGTTTCAGTTCCGCGCGC
This sequence comes from Opitutaceae bacterium, assembly GCA_016793535.1. Lineage (GTDB taxonomy): Bacteria > Verrucomicrobiota > Verrucomicrobiia > Opitutales > Opitutaceae > ER46. Next base: position 11,551 of record JAEUHA010000015.1, read on the forward strand.
AGGGATGCTGCGGCGAGCAGGGCGGCGCAACCGAGGGCGGCGCGAATGAACGGGCTGATGAGAAGGCGAGGCGTGGCGGAGTGGCGATCGGGATACATAAGATGCAAATGGAGGTTGATCGTTTGGGTCAGCGGCTGAGCCGTGCTCCGACGGTGAAAGTGGTGGCGCGCACATAGGCGCTCGCCGGGGTGACGCCGTCGCGACCGCGCATGACGTAGTGTTCCACGGCGGCGTCGAGCTGCAGCCAGGCCGCCGGACTCCAGATGACCTTCAGCGCGAGATTGCTCGTGCGCAGCGCCGAGAGGCGGAAGTCCGACGAGTAGAAGGGCGTGCTCGCGTCCGGCGAACGCACGGGGTTGATCGTCGTCCGGTTCAGGTCGTACACGTAGAAGTCCGCGGCGCTCTGCTGGTAGAGGCGCACCGCCGGGCTCACGATGACGTGCCGTCCGAGCCGCTGCAGCCAGGCGACGTCGAAGGTGTGGGCAGTGACTCCGAAGCTGTCCCGGTAGAACCGATACGTCGCATCGACCGCGCCGTTCAGCTCGGCGAAGGACCGGTTCAGCGCCACCAATCCGATGCCCTTGGTGCGCTCGGCGGGGCGATTCTCCCGGAAGGTCCGGGTGAGGAAGATCTCGGGCAGAATCTCGATCTCCTTTTGCACGAGCTTGTAGGGATCGCTGAGGTAGCCCGTGGCGCGTCCCCACGAAACGTTGCAGGTCACGGATGTCCGGCGATCGAGGAGCTGGGTGACGCCGGCGATGAGGTCGTTGGTCCGCTTCCGGATGCGCTCGGGCTGGAAGAGCACCTTCACCTCGTCATGCGCGCCGGCGACGCCCGTCAGGAGCGTGGTGTTCTTCTGGTTGAAATCCATGACGGCATTGAGCGACCAGCCGTTCGACACGTAGTCGCTCTCCCGGGAGTTGCCGAAGCCGGCGGTGAGGTTGACCCGCTGAAACTGGCGGGCGAGGTCGGCGGTCCAGGCCTTGCGGCGATCGTGCAGCGTCGAGAGCGGCACCTGGCTGCTGCCGGCGGGAGCGGGTTGGCCGTTGGGTGTCGCGCCGGCGATCGCGTCGAGCGTGCCCGTGACCTTCGCCCGCCAGGCGGTGCCCAGCTCGGACTCGAGCAGCGCGCTCTGGGTCTGCACGACGACGCGGCCGCCCGACTCGCGATACTCGGCGTGCTTGACCGCGACGATGTGGTCCGGCCGCGCGGCGCGCGGGACGAGCAGGGCGAGAAGAAGCAAAAGCGGTTGGCGCCAGGTGCGCGGGGCGGGCGTTTTCATTTGATATAGCGATCGACCAATGAAAGCGGAACATTTCACAAGCGGATTGTGCGCAAAATTCGGTAAGAGTTCCGCCGAGTGTGAAACCGCGTGGATCGCGTCCGGTAAAGGGATGCTATAATGAACAAACGTTAATCGATGTATAACTACGTAGACGCAGCTCTAAGTCTCTATAGGCAAAGCGACGCCGTCGTGACGCAGCGCCGCGGGCCGCCCGGAAGGACGATTAAGCGAAATTAACGGCTGGCTCGCCGGCTGCGGCGGGATGATCCGGGCGCGGTGCGTTTCCCGGGCACGAGACGCGCGGGCGGATTTACCCCGGCGTTACCGTTATTGGTTCGTCGCAGGGAAACATCCGCCGCGATGATCGGTCGTAGCCGGGCGTTCCGGTCCCGAGCAGGATGTGCTATATAAAAAAGGGAATATATATATGATCACGGCAGATCGAATTCAGTGGCGGGTGGGGGTTGCGCTGGGGCTGGCCCTTCTGGCTGCGGTGGGGCGGGCCGCGCCGGCGCCGGTGGTGCAGGCGGCGCTCGTGGCGGCCGAGTCGGCGATCGTTCCCGATCGGCCGGTGCTCGTGGCCCTGCGGCTCGCGCACCCGCCCCGGGTTCACACCTACTGGTCCAATCCGGGCACCGGCCTCGCAACCAGCCTGCGCTGGGATCTGCCGGCGGGCTGGTCGGCCGGACCGATCCAATGGCCCGCGCCGCAGGTGCTCCGCGATGGTCGCGGACAAGTGGTCGGCCAGGGTTACGAGGGCGAGGTGCTGCTGCCGGTTGTCCTGACGCCGCCGCCCGGCCTGAAGCCGGGAGCGACGGTGGAATTGCGGGCGAAGGCCGAGTGGCTGATGTGCGACGAAGCCTGCGTGCCGGGTGGTGCGCCCGTTGCCCTCACGTTGCCGGTGTCGGCCTCGAGTTCCACCGACACGGCGTACGGGGACAGCATCCGTCGTACGGTGGCGGCGCTGCCGCGCGCCGACGATGCCTGGCGCGTGTCGGCGGTGGCGGCGGGATCCGAGGTGATCCTGACGCTTGCACCCTCCGGATCGAAACAACCGGATCCGGGGGCGATTCACTTTTTCCCGGAAGATGACTTCATCGCGTACGACCTTCCCCAGTCCCGGCAAACGGATGAGCAAGGTCGCATCGTGATCCGGCTGCCCCGCTCGCCGGATGGACCGGCAGGCACGCGGCTGCTCCGGGGAGTGGCGGTGGCGCAGCACGGTTGGGTCGCGGGTGCTTCCTGGCGTGGGCTGAAGATCGAAGCCGAGCTGAGTCCGCCCCTGCAGGCGGTCGCCGCGGCAACCGGGAAAGAGGCCGCCGCAGCCGCGGGCGGCCTGCCGGGTACGCTGCTGCTCGCGTTCCTGGGTGGCTTGGTGCTGAACCTGATGCCCTGCGTCTTTCCCGTCCTGGGCATCAAGATCCTCGGCTTCGTGAACCAGGCCGGCCACCAGCGCGCCCGCATCGTGGCCCACGGGCTGGCGTTCACGGGGGGAGTGCTGCTTTCGTTCTGGCTGCTCGCGGGGGCGCTGGCCGTGCTGCGGGCCGGCGGCAGCCAGCTTGGCTGGGGTTTCCAGCTCCAGTCCCCGGCCTTCGTCTACGCCCTCGCCGTTCTCCTGCTTGTCTTCGCCCTCAACATGAGCGGCGTCTTCGAGTTTGGGCTGCGGGCGACGGCCATGGTGTCGAATGCCCCGTGGGTGCAGCGGCCCAAGTCGCAGTTCGCGGAGTCCTTCCTGACCGGTGTGCTGGCCACCGCCGTGGCTACGCCGTGCAGCGCGCCATTCCTGGCACCGGCGCTGGGAGCGGCGCTGGCGGTCTCGACGGCCGAATCCATGGTGATCTTCACTGCGATCGCGCTCGGGCTCTCCACGCCGTACCTGCTGCTCTCCCTCTTTCCGCAGGCGGTGCGGATCCTGCCGCGACCGGGCATGTGGATGGAGACCTTCAAGCAGGCGATGGCGTTTCCCCTGTATGCGACCGTCGGATACCTCGCGTGGGTGCTGGCCGGACAGACCAGCGAGGAGGGGCTGCGGGGTGTGCTCCTGAGCTTTGCCGTGATCGGGCTGGCGGTCTGGATGTACGGCCGATGGAACGCGGCCGGGGCCACGACCGCCCGGGTTCGCATCGGAGTCGCCGGCCTGGTGTTGTTCGGCAGCGTGGGACTGTGGCTCGGATGGCCGCGCGAGACGGCGGCCGGCCCCGGCGGTTCAGGTGCGGCGACGCAGGTGGTGTGGGAGCCGTGGAGCCCCGAGGCCGTGCAACGGCTGCGGGCCGAGGGTCGCACCGTCTACGTGGACTTCACCGCCCGGTGGTGCGCCACCTGCCAGACGAACAAGAAACTCGTCTTTGGTTCGGCGGACGTGGTGAAGACCTTTGCCGACAAGAAAGTCGCCACGCTTCGCGCCGACTGGACGAGCCGGGATCCCCGCATCACGGCGGAACTTGCCGCGTACCGCCGGTCGGCGGTGCCGTTCAACCTGATTTGGAAACCGGGCGCCGAAGCCCCGGTCGTGATGCCGGAGATTCTGACGCCGGCCGTGGTCATGGAGGCGATCGACGCCCGCGCGCGGCCGAACGGCTGAGCCGGGTTGTTTCAGCGGTGAGCCGAAAGGCGCGCCGCCGTAGGGTGCTTTCGCCTGCCGTCGCCAACCGGGGTTTCGCCCCGGCTGGCTCGAGTCCTTCAACCGCCTGCCTCCGTCTGAGCGGCGGCGCGGGTCAGACTTGGGCGAGAATCTTGTTCAGCGTCGCGCTCGGTCGCAGGGCGGCGCCGGCCTTCGTGTCGTCCGGATGGTAGTAACCGCCCACATCGGCGGGTTTGCCCTGGACGGCGAGGAGTTCCGCCACGATTTGCTTTTCCGCCGCCGTCAGTTTCTCGGCGATCGGCGTGAAGACGCGCCGGAGGTCGGCGTCGCCCGTCTGCGCGGCCAGCGCCTGCGCCCAGTAGAGTGCGAGGTAGAAATGGCTGCCGCGGTTGTCGATCGTGCCGAGCTTGCGCCCGGGCGACCGGTCCTGCTCGAGGAATTTGCCGTTGGCCGCGTCGAGCGTGTCGGCGAGAATCTTGGCCTTCGCGTGCTTGAAGACGATGCTCAGGTGCTCCAGCGACGCCGCCAGCGCGAAGAACTCGCCGAGGCTGTCCCAGCGCAGGTAGTTCTCGGCGAGGAACTGCTCGACATGCTTCGGCGCGGAGCCGCCGGCGCCGGTTTCGAATAGGCCGCCGCCGTTCATCAGCGGGACGATCGAGAGCATCTTCGCGCTCGTGCCGACCTCGAGGATGGGGAACAGGTCGGTCAGGTAGTCGCGGAGCACATTGCCCGTGACCGAAATCGTGTCCTGGCCCGCCTTGATGCGCTCCAGCGTGAGACGGCAGGCGTCGGCGGGGGCGAGCACGCGGAGGTCCAGGCCCTTCGTGTCATGCTGCGCCAGATACGTCTTCACCTTCGCGAGCACCTGCGCGTCGTGCGCGCGCTTCTCGTCGAGCCAGAAGACCGCGGGCGTGCCGCTGAGCCGGGCGCGGTTGACGGCGAGTTTCACCCAGTCCTGCACGGCGGCGTCCTTGGTCTGGCAGGCGCGCCAGATGTCGCCATCCTCGACCGCGTGCTCGAGCAGCACCTTGCCGGTGTCGTCGACCACCCGCACCGTGCCGCGGCCGGCGATCTGGAAAGTCTTGTTGTGCGAGCCGTATTCTTCGGCCGCCTGGGCCATCAGGCCGACGTTCGGCACGGAGCCCATCGTGCGCGGGTCGAGCGCGCCGTGCTGCCGGCAGAAGTCGACGGTCGCTTGATAGACGCCGGCGTAGCAGCTGTCGGGGATCACCGCCAGGGTGTCCTGCAGCTTGCCCTGCGCGTCGTACATCTTGCCGCCGGCGCGGATCATCGCGGGCATCGAGGCGTCGACGATCACGTCGCTCGGCACGTGCAGGTTGGTGATGCCCTGGTCCGAGTTGACCATCGCGACTCCCGGGCCCGCGGCGAAGGCGGCCTTGATGTCGGCCTCGATGCCGGACCGGCGTTCGGCGGGCAGCTTCTGGAGCTTCTCGACCAGGTCGCCGAAGCCGTTGTTCAAGTCGACCCCGAGTTCGGCGAAGGTGGCGGCGTGCTTGGCGAGCACGTCCTTGAAGAAGACCCGCACGGCATGGCCGAAGAGAATCGGGTCGGAGACCTTCATCATGGTCGCCTTGAGATGGAGCGAGAACAGCACCCCGTCGGCCTTGGCCCGCGCGATCTGCTGCGCGTAGAAGGCGACGAGCGCCTGTTTGCTCATGCGCGTGGCGTCGAGAATCTCACCGGCCTTGAGCGGAGTCTTGTCCTTGAGCACCTTGACCGCGCCGTCGGCGGCGACGAACTCGATGCGCACGGTGGTCGCGGCCGGAACGGTGACGGATTTCTCGTTCGAGAAGAAGTCATCGCGGCCCATCGTGGCGACGGTGGTCTTCGACGTCGGCGACCAGGCGCCCATCGAATGCGGGTGCTTCCGGGCGTAGTCCTTGACGGCCTTGGGGGCGCGGCGGTCGGAATTGCCTTCGCGGAGGACCGGGTTGACGGCGGAGCCCATGACCTTGGCGTAGCGGGCGCGGGCCTCCTTCTCGGCGTCCGTCTTCGGCGTCTCCGGAAAATCGGGGACCTTGCACCCGTGCGCCTGCAGCTCGGCGATGGCCTCCTTCAACTGGGGCACGGACGCGCTGATGTTGGGCAGCTTGATGATGTTGGCCTCGGGCTTGAGCGTGAGGGCACCGAGCTCGGCCAGGTGGTCACCCACGCGCTGCGCCTCGGTCAGCACCTCGGGAAACTGGGCCAGGATGCGCCCCGCCAGCGAGATGTCGCGCGTCTCCACCGCGATGCCGGCGTGCTTCGTGAACGCCTGGACGATCGGCAGCAGGGAATAGGTGGCGAGAGCGGGAGCCTCGTCGGTCTTCGTGTAGATGATGGTAGGAGCCGAGGACATATGGGCAGGGATGAATGGAAAAGAGAACCTGCGAGCTAAGGGGAGGGTGGAGGAGGGTCAAAGGCAATTGCGGTGGTGTGCGCGGGATGGGCGATGAAAGACAGGATTTGCGCAGCAGGGCGCGGAAAGCGCAGAGGCTGACGTCGCGGATGATTTGCCTCTGCATCGGGCGTCTGCGCTCTCCGCGCCCTCCTGTGCCACCCAGCCGCGCCAATGCCCGGGCGTTTTGCCATCGCCGCGACGCGCGCGGCTGGCTTTGGTCTGTACATCGTCCCATGATCTCCCGTCCGCTCGTCTGGCTTGCTTCGATTCTCCTCCTGGGCGCTCCATTCGCCTCCGGGGCCGAGCCGATCGACACCTCCGGTTTTCGCGACGCGACGCACCACTGGCGCCGGATCAACGAACCCGAGCGCGTGATGCAGCCGTTGCCGGACCAGCCGTCGTACCGGCCCGACCAGCTGCGCGAGATCGCGGCGAACGTGCTGCTCTTCCAGCGGGCGAACGGCGGCTGGCCCAAGGACTACGACATGCTGGCGATCCTCACGCCCGCGCAGGTCAAGGCCGTGCGGGATTCGCATGACCGGACCGACACGACCTTCGACAACCACACCACGCACACGCAGGTCGAGTACCTGGCGCGCGCCTTCGTCCGGCTCGGGGATCCGGCGTGCCGCGCCGCGTGCGAGCGCGGACTGGATTTCATGCTCGGCGCGCAGTATCCGAACGGTGGATTCCCGCAGCGCTGGCCCAACATCAAGGGCATCGCGGGCCACATCACCTTCAACGATGGCGTGATGATCGGCATCCTCGGCGTGCTGCGGGCCGCGGCGGAGGGCGAGCCGCATTTCGCCTGGCTCGACGGGGCCCGGCGCGAGCGGGCCCGGCGGGCCGTGGAGCGCGGCATCGACTGCCTGCTGCGGACGCAGATCCGGGTCGGCGGGAAGCCGACCGGCTGGGGCCAGCAGCACGACGCGACGACGCTCGAAACCACCGGCGCCCGGACCTTCGAGCTGGCCTGTACGTCGCCGGCGGATACGACCGAGATCGTGCGCTTCCTGATGCGGAGCCGGGACCCGGCGCCGGAGGTCCTCGCGGCGGTCGATGCGGCCGTGGCGTGGCTGCGGGCGGTGAAGCTGACGGGCATCCGCGTCGAGCGCGTCGCCGCGCCCCCGGTGGAATTCTTCCGGCACAAGGCCGACTTCGACGTGGTGGTGACGAAGGATGAGCAGGCGCCGCCGCTCTGGGCCCGGATGGTGGAGGTGGGCACGAACCGGCCGATCTTCGCCAGCCGCGATGGCGTGAAGGTCTATGCGCTGGCCGAGGTTGACCGCGAGCGGCGGACGGGGTCGGGCTGGTATGGCAACTGGCCGCTGCGGCTGATCGAGAACGAATACCCGAAATGGCGCGCCGCCGTGGGGCGGAATTGAATTTTACAGGACGGCGCCGAGCGAGCAGAGACAGGAGATGGGCCACGGACTACACGGAAGACACGGAGGACACGGAAGGCGTGCTCCGGGTTTGCCGTGGGTTCCGGCGGCGATCGGCCGCGGCAGTTTCGGCGCAATCCCGTGAGTCGGCCTGGAGCAAGTCGTCTGTCGTGGGTCTGGCCGGGGTTGCTCGTCGCGGCCATTTTGGTGGTGTTCGGCCGCGTGGTGACGTTCGACTTCGTCCGCTGGGACGACGACATCAACATCACGCAGAACCCGCTGTTCGCCGTGCCCTGGTCATGGGAGCTGCTCGCGAAGCTGTTCGAGTCGGACCAGGCGATGCGGTTCAAGCCGCTCCACTGGCTACTCGACCTGGCGGTGCACCGGCTGTTCGGTTTCGATCCCCGGGCGTGGCATGCGCTCAACCTCGTCCTGCATGCGCTGGCGGCCGGGCTGTTCTTCATCGTGCTGCGACGGATCTTTCGGCTGCACGGCGGCGTGCTCGCGGGCACTGCCGGCGAACGGGTGGCCGGGCTCGCCGCGGCGCTGTGGGCGCTGCATCCGTTGCGGGCGGAGCCGGTGGCGTGGGCGACGGCGTCGACGTATCCGTTCACCGCCGTTTGGCTGCTGGCGTCGTTTGCCTGCTACGTGGAGGCCGTGGGCTTCGGCCGCGGGCGGCGCTGGCTGGCCGCGAGCTGGCTCGCCGCGGTGGCGGCGTACGCCAGCTATCCGGTCGGGTTGAGCTATGCGTTTTTTCTCGTGGCGGCCGACGAATGGCTGCGCGCGGTGCGCCGGCGTGACGGCCGGGCGGACGTCGTAGGGTCTTGGCGGATACGCGGCGCGCGGTATGCCGGCTTTTTCCTGCCCGCGGTGGCGGCGGCGGGCTTCACTCTCTGGACGCGTTACACGGCGCCGGGCATCTTCGTCGCGGCGCCGGCGATCCAGGAAGTGGACGTGGGGACGCGGGGCGCCATGGCGCTGGCGTCGCTGGCCCACCTCGCGGGCCGAGTGTTCTGGCCCGGCGCCATGACACCGAACGTGCCGCCGCTGGCGCTGAGCGGGGCGACCCTGGTGGGGGTGTTCGGCCTGGCCGTCATCGCCCTGCTGGGTTTGTTTGCGGCCTGGCGCGGTCGGGTGCGCCAACCGGGAGCCTGGCTGGTCGCGAGCGGCTTCGTGGCGCTCAGCCTGCCGTGCCTCGGCCTCACCGAGCGTCCCACCTGGCCGGTCGATCGTTACGCCTACATCGTGCATCTCCCGCTGGTGGGCGGCGTGGTCGGCGGCGGGGTGCTGCTGTTCAACCGCGGCCGGCAGCGGGCGGCGCTCGTGTTGCTTCCGCTGGCCGTGGTCGTGAGCGCCGTGGCCGCCTATCGGCAGGCGGGGATCTGGCGAAACAGCGGCACGCTGTTCGCGCAGCTCGAGCGCGAGCCGGGCTTTGGCCAGGACCCGCGGCAGCAGGCCCACGTGTACGCCCTCTGGGCCTCGCACGAGGGCGGAGAAGGCCGGGCGGATCGCGCCCGCGAACTTTTTGGCCGGGCGAACGACGTGTTCCTGGCGGCGATGCGGAATGCGGTCGCGCGCGGCGACTACGAGGAGGCGCTCCAGCTTTCGGCGGACTTCACCCGGTACTTCAGCCTCACGCCGTCGCTGCGCCGCGAGCGCGGTGCCTGGCTGCTGCGGCTCGGAAAGTTCGCCGCCGCCCGCACGGAGCTCCAGGCGGCGCAGGCCGCGGCGCCCGACGATCCCCGCGTGGCCGAACTGCTCCGCGCCGCGATCGCCGAGACCGCGCCGTAGGACGCGGCGGGAAGTTGCCGTCGCTCGAAACTTGAATCCAATGCTCTGCCTCGTCCGATGAAAACGCTGCTCCTTTTCCTCTGCACCGCCGCGTCGATGTTCGCCCAGGTCGAGACCCTCGACTTCGGCCCGCGGGGCCGGCTCACGCTTTATCTGCCGGGCGACTGGAAGGTGGCGACCGCCAGCATGGCCGGCACCTACACCGTGAACATCACGCCGAAGCGCGACGGCGTGAACGCGTCCTGCACGATCGCGGTGACGTTTCCCGAGGTCGATCGCTTCGACACGAAGGCGCGATTGAAGCTGCGCGTCGAGGCCGACGCCTACGGCCTGGCCGAGGGCTCGGTGGAGAAGCGCGCGGTGGCGAAGGAGTTTTCGCTCACGACCGGCCTGGGGTTCTATTGCAGTTTCACGGATGCAGCGTTGCGCGGACAGCCGTCCCAGTCGGGCAACTACAAGGTCACCAGCATCGGCAAGATCAAGCTCGCCCCGGACGTCCTCGTGGACGTGCAGATCTTCGCCGACGGCTTTCGCGAGAAGCCGTATCAGGAACTGCTCGGCGCGATCGAAGGCATGGAGTACGTGCGCCGATAGGCGATCGGCCGTGGACGCGGCCGGGCGGCGTGGTTGGTCCGGAGTCAGCCGACGACGGTGAGGACGATGCCCACGAGCACGCCCACCACGGCGGGCAGTTTTTGGCGCCCGTGGCGTTCGCCGAACAGCAGGATGCCGCCGGCAAACGCGACGAGGATGCTGCCGCGGCGCAGGCCGGCGACGACGGCGACCAGCGCCTCCGGGTCGCGCAGGGCATTGAAGTAGATGAAATCGCAGACGAGCAGCGCGAACGACACCAGCGGCACGCTCCAGCGCCAGGTGAACGTCTGCCGCGGCCACCAGCGAAGCTTTCAGCCGACGGCGAACGGCAGGAAGAGAAGCGCCAGATAGATCGAGAACCACGCCTGCACGGTCGCGGCGTCGAAGCCCGAGTGCCCGAGCAGGAACTTGTCGTAGAGCCCGCTGACGGCGCCGATCAGCGTGCCGGCGAGCAACCAGCCGATCCAGGGATTGCGGTGAAAGTGGATGCCCTCGGTGCGGCCGACCACGGAAAGACCGACAAAGGAGCCGAGCGTGATCGCGAGTCCGAGAATCTCGATCCACGAGGGGCGTTCGCCGAGCACGAGCAGGGCGCCGACCAGGGTCCATACCGGTCCGGACGCCCGAATCGGCGACGCCAGCGAGACGGGCAGGTGTTTGACCGCGAAGTACGAGCACATCCACGACGCGGCGACGATCGCCGACTTGAGCAGCAACTGCCCGTGTTGGGCCAGGCTCAGCGGGGCGACCTGGAAGCTGGCGGGCCACGCGCCTGGCGCCATTGCCTGCAGGGTCATGAGCGCGAGCCACACCGAGGCGCTGCATACGTTGGCGAGGAACAGGACGGGCAGCACGGCGTTCTCGCGCACGGCATGCTTGGTGAACAGATCGTAGCAGCCGAGGAAGAAGGCCGAGACGAGACTGGCGACGACCCAGGTCATTGGGTGATCCTTTTCTGGGAGCACGGACGTCCCCGTCCGGAGAAATTGAAAAGGCGGACGGGGACGTCCGCGCTCCCAGGGTGGAAATAAGACTACTTCGCGGCGACCTTCGGCGTCGCGCTGGTGATCATCCGGATGACGTAGTAACTCGCCTGGGTGTCGCCGGCGTTGCGCATGCCGTGCAGGTCGTTCGACGTGAAGAGACACACGGAGCCGGTGGTGGCGCGATGGGTCCGATCGTTGAGGGTGATCTCGAGCGTGCCCTCCTTGACGATCACGAGTTCGTCGTCGGGATGCCGGTGGGCGGCGTGTGACGCCTCGCGTGGTTTCACAGTGGTGACGTGGCAGGTGAGGCTTTCCATCGTGACGGTCGAGCCCTTCAGCACGTCGCGCTTCTCGCCGGTCTTCGTCGGCTGC
>JAEUHA010000034.1 GCA_016793535.1 Opitutaceae bacterium
CCCGGGTGGTAACCGTTTGGTGCATTTCGGCCCGCGCGGTCCCACGGCGGATATCGGCCCCGGGGCCGCAAAAAATTCTTTCGCTTCGCGGCGGATGGGCAATGGTTGGGTCCGATGCTTTCGTGGAAAACCGCCGTCGCCGCCGCGACTCTCGCCGCCGCCAGTTCCTCCGCCGGTGCAGCCGCCGCCCCGGTGGATTACGTCCGCGACGTCAAACCGGTCCTCAAGCAGAACTGCTATCGCTGCCACGGTGCCTCCCAGCAAAAAGGCGGCCTGCGAGCCGACACGGTGGCCTTCCTGAAGGAAGGCGGGGACATCGGCCCGGGCTTCAAGCCCGGCGACGCGGCCAACAGCCTCATCGTCCAGGCGATCCTCGGCAAGCACGAGGAGATCTCCCAGATGCCGTACAAGAAGCCGCCGCTGGCCGACCGCGACGTGGCGACGATCACCGCCTGGATCAATGCCGGGGCGCCGGCGCCGGCAAATGAGGAGCCCGAGTCCGAGCTGCACTGGGCGTTCGTGGCTCCGGCGCGACCGGAGGAACCCCGCGTGAGCCGTACGGACTGGGCCCGGAATCCGATCGACCGTTTCATTCTCGCCCGGCTCGACCAGGAGAAGATCGCGCCCGCCCCGGAGACCGACCGGATAACCCTGCTGCGCCGGGTGAGCCTTGACCTGACCGGACTGCCGCCGACCCCTGCCGAGGTGGCCGCGTTCGCGTCCGACCGTTCGGCCGACGCCTACGAGCGCGTGGTGGAACGCCTGCTCGCGTCGCCGCACTTCGGTGAACGCTGGGCGCGGCCCTGGCTCGACGTCGCACGCTACGCCGACTCCAACGGCTACTCGATCGACGCACCGCGCCAGATCTGGAAGTACCGGGACTGGGTCGTTTCCGCCCTCAATCGCGACCTGCCCTACGATCAGTTCGTGATCGAGCAACTCGCCGGCGACCTCCTGCCCCAGGCCACCGTCGATCAGCGGGTGGCGACCGGATTCAACCGGAACACCCAGATCAACAAGGAAGGCGGCATCGACCCCGAGCAGTTCCGTATCGAGGGCATCATCGACCGCGTGAACACCTTTGGCACCGCGTTCCTGGGCCTCACGGTCTCCTGCGCGCAGTGTCACGACCACAAGTTCGATCCGATTTCGCAGCAGGAGTACTATTCACTCTTCGCGTTTTTCAACAACACCGTCGATGACGGACACGGCGACCTCCGCATCGGCGGCATGCTGACGTTCCGGGAAGACGGCGCCCCGGAGCCCGATTACGGGCCCGAAATCGTCGCCGCCCGGGAGGCCCTGCGCACCTTGCTCGAGTCGAAGGGTGAAATCGTCGAACAGTGGCGCGCGTCGCTCACCGCCGAGCAGCGAAGCAAGCTCCGCCCGAGCAGCCTGCGCGCCGCCGCGGACGTGCCGTGGGAAAAACAGACCTTTGCCCAGCGCCGCGCCACCTACGCCGCCGCCCGCCCCGGCGACGCCGAGTACCGGGCCAGGTCAGGTGAACTGAGCCGGCTGGAACGCCGCGACGTCGGCGCGGTATCGACACTCGTGATGCAGGAACTGCCGCAACCACGAAAGACCCACCTTTTCATCAAGGGTGACTTCACGCGGCTGGGCGCACCCGTCCAGCCCGGCACCCCGGCGATCCTGCCGCCGCTCACGGCGGCCCAGCCGAACCGGCTCGATCTCGCCCGCTGGCTGTTCGATCCCGCCCACCCGCTCACGGCCCGCGTCATGGTGAACCGGATCTGGCAGCAGTATTTCGGCCGCGGCCTCGTCGAGACCGAGAACGATTTCGGCACGCAGGGCATCCTCCCGACGCACCCCGCCCTGCTCGACTGGCTCGCGACCGAGTTCAAGGCCCGCGCCTGGAGCCAGAAGGCGCTGCACCGGCTCATCGTGACCTCCGCGACATATCGCCAGGCCTCCCGCGCCCGGCCCGATCTCGAGGTCGTCGACCCGGTCAACCGCCTCCTCGCCCGCCAGTCGCGCCTCCGGCTCGACGCCGAGGTGGTGCGCGACGTCGCGCTCGCCGCCAGCGGCCTGCTCGTGCCGACGCTGGGCGGCCCGCCCGTGTATCCACCGCAGCCTGACGGCGTGATGAACCTCGGCCAGGTGCGGCGGGAGTGGAAGCCCAGCGAGGGTCCCGACCGCCACCGGCGCGGGCTGTACACGCACTTCTGGCGCGCGACGCCGCATCCGGCGCTCGCGGTGTTCGACGCCGCGGACGGCTTCAGCGCCTGCACCCGCCGGCTGCGTTCCAACACGCCGCTGCAGGCCCTGACGCTGCTCAACGACCGCCAGTTCTTCGAATTCGCGGGCGCCCTGGCGGAACGCATCGACCGGGAGGGCGGACCCGACGAAGCCGCGCGCATCGAGCTCGCGTTCAAACTCTGCGTCGCCCGCGGGCCGACGGCCGACGAGGCCCGGCGCGTATCCGAATTGCTCCGACACGTGCAGGCGCCGGCCGGCGACACCCCAGCCGCCACCACCCGCGAGGCCTGGGTCACCGTGGCCCGCGTGCTGCTCAACCTCGATGAGACCATCACGCGTGAATAGCCTTCCCTCCGGGAGCGGGGGCGGGCGCGGGCCGATCACAAAGACCTCGGGGCGCGGGCCGCCCCGCGCCCCCGGG
>JAEUHA010000071.1 GCA_016793535.1 Opitutaceae bacterium
ACCGCCAGCAGCAGCCGGAGCGCGCTCTGCGAGTTGTCGTCGTCGAAGGTCGACACGTTGCGCCGCTTCGCGGCCTCGGCCGCGGGCACCTGGCCGATGTCGGAGCGCCGGTACCAGGCCGGGCTCTTCGCGGGATCGAAGTCGATCACGTAGTCCCAGCCGCCCGACTCGAGCTGGCCGATGACGAGCGCGTGGGCCGCCGCCTTGGCCGCGTCGAGGAACAATGCGTCGCCCGTCGCCTCGTACGCCCGCAGGAACGCCATGCCCATCGAGGGCGTGCCCGGCGGCTGCACCCAGATCTGCGTCGGCGTGGCGACGTTCTCCCCCGCCCGCTCCTTGAGGTCGGGCGAATAGCGCCAGAGGTAGCCGCCTTCGGCGGCGATCGAGCGCATGAACGTGGTTGCGCGGGTCATGGCCGCCCGCGCGTCGTTGGCGAGGGCGGCATCCGCGGCGGACAGCGCGCTGGAAGCGAGGGTGAGCGCGAGCGCCAGGGCGCCGCGGAGGGGAATCGGGGTCTTCATGGCGATGGGCAGGAAGTGATCACGGGACCGGGGCCGGGTCGAGGCTGGCGAGGGCCCGGGGCCCCAGCCGGTCGGCGAGCTGCGCCCGATAGAGGCTGCGCGGCTGGACCGGTGTGCCGGCCGCGTCGACGATGCCCGGCGGGGCGTCGGGCGCCCAGCTGCCCTTGACGAACTCGCCGACACAGCCGATGGCCCAGTTCTGCGCGGTCGGCGGCGCCTGCACCACGAGCGACTTGCTGGTGCAGTTCCAGAACACCTGCTGGGCGCCCGCCCAGCCGTGTCCGGAACCTGAATACTGCCGGTCCTGCACGCGGAGCTGGTTGTCGTCGGCGATGTTGTCGTAGAGCGTCCCCACCGACCAGCGGTGGTGCGGTCCGCTGTCGGCGTGCGCCTGCACCGCCCGGCCGTCGAGAAACACGTTGGGGCCCCGGGCGCGCGAGCCGTTCACAAACGTGTGCCGCGCCCCGCGCGCGAAGCAGCGCTGGGCGAAGCCGTACTGGCCGTTCAGCGCGAAGGAATACCGGCGCCCCCCCGTGATCTCCGAGACCGGGTCGAGATGCTCGAGGTCCTGCAGCGTGACGAACAGCGCATTGCTGTCGACGTCCACGGCATGGCTGAAGGCGACCACCGTCACATCACGCACCCAGGCGTTTTCCACCGCCCCGAGGTCCACGGCGGTCCAGGCGTGATCCTCGTCGGAGGTCTCCCGGCCCCGCTCGTACTCGGAAACGAGGCGCAGCTGCTCCACGCCGGCCTCGACGACACGGGGAAACGTATACCGGTAGATCGAGCCGCCGCCGTACCGGGCGTCGAGCGCGTTCATCACCGGGGCGTCGACCGTGATCCGGTCGCCCTCGACCGCGACGATCGTGCGCTCGAAGTGCAGGTCGTAATCGCCGGCCTTCCACTGCTTCGTGCCCGCCGGGTCGGCGTCCGGTCGCGGCTTGATCCGATCCATGCCGATCGCACTGATCCACGCCGCCGTCGAAGGCCGGTGCACGACGATGCGGTCGCCGACCGCGTAGCCGGCCGCCGACTCCACGGAAAAACTTCGCGCACTCCACGGCACGTACGCGTCGGTGATCCGCCGGCGCGTGCCCTCGCGCTCCCGCCGGCCCGGGCCGCGAGCGAGACCGATCTCGATCAAGGACCGCTTCGTCTTGCCGGTGGCGAGGATCGTGGTGCCGCCCGCCGAAAGCGTGCGGCCCTCGCCGCGCAACACGATGCCACCCTCCCGGAGCGCAAGCGATCCCGCCACGCGAAACGTGCCCCGCTCCAGCAAGACGGCGCCGCGCAGCCCGCGCGCATCCGCCGGCCGGCGCGCCACGTCGTCGATCGCCGCCTGGATCCGCGCTCCATCGTCACCGTCCGGCCGCGGCGCCAGGCGCACGACCACGGGCACGTCCGGCAACCGCACGCCGCCGCCGCCGTAACCGGCCCGGGAGAAATCCGGGATCGTGTTGCCCTGGGCATCCGCCCGGTAGACGAGCCGGCCGGCGGCATCGGTCCAGACCCAGCTGCTCGACGTTGCGACGGCCGGTGAAACGGCCACGCCGGCCACCAGGCCGGCCAGTCCAACCACGCACGCAGGGGCAAGGCGGTGAATCATGAGGAAAGTGAAAGGCAGGACGCCGGTGGGCGGCGAGGGTTGCGGGGAAACCGTGCGCGGGCGGCGCGACCCGGGCAACCCTTCCCGCACGGCCTGCTCCGACGCATCCCGGTCGGGGCGGGCGCGGCTTCACGCCGCAACTGGAATCCGGCCCACGTCGGGTCGCGGCACAAATCCGCTCCGGCCGCCGGTGGACCTGCCCAAGCGCCGCGCTCCACCCATTTGATTGCGACGCAGCCGGAGCAGGTCATCGTACCGCCATCCCATGCGTCTCTCCGCATTCCTGCTCGCCCCCCTCGTTCTCGCGTCTGCCCTGGCCCAGGCACCGTCCGCACCACCGCCGCCGAAACGCATCCCGGCTCCCGGTATCACTCTCACGGATACCGAGCGCGCCGAACTTACGGCCGGCGCCGCGGCCCTGGGCCGCGGACTCGAGGCGCTCGCCGGCGAACTCGCCGCGGATGCCCGGTGGCGGGCGCTGCTGCCCGACGTGGAGATCTTCCACAAGGCCGTCGACTGGGCGCTGCGCTACGACGAGTTCATGGCGCCGAAGGACCTCGCGTACGCCCGCACCCTGCTCGCACGCGGGCAGGAACGGCTGGGGCAGCTGCGGGCGCGGCAGGCCCCGTGGCTCGACGCGACCGGACTCGTCCTGCGCGGACACCGGTCCCGGCTCGACGGTTCGGTGCAGCCCTACGCGCTGTACGTCCCGGCGGCGCTGCCCCGCGCGCCGCAGTCGACGCCGCTCATGGTCTGGCTGCTCGGTCGCGGCGAGAAGCGGACCGAGCTCACCTTCATGGCCGAGCGCGAGGCCGCGCCCCCGCAACTGACACCCCGGGACGTGCTCACGCTCGTGCCGTACGGCCGGTTCTGCAACGCGACCAAGTTCGCCGGCGAGGTGGACGTCATGGAAGCCCTCGCGGCCGTGCGCGCCCAGTACCGCGTCGATGCCCAGCGCATCGCCGTCGCCGGTTTCTCCATGGGCGGCGGCAGCGCGTGGCATCTCGCGACCCACCATCCGAGCCTCTGGGCGGTGGCGTCACCTGGCGCGGGGTTTGCCGAGACCCCCATTTTCACCAAGGCCGACGCCCCCAACAAGGAACCGCGCCCGTGGTGGGAGCGGACGTTGTGGCAGCAGTACGAGGCGACCGGCATCGCAGGCAATCTGGTGAACCTGCCCACGCTCGCTTACGCGGGCGAGCTGGATGGCCAGAAGGAGGCCTCGGACCTGATGGAAGCAGCCATGAAGAAGGAGGGCCTGCGGCTCGAGCGCTTCATCGGGCCGCAGACCGCGCACAAGTATCACGACGCCACGAAGGCCGCGCTGACGCAGCGGCTGGAGGAACTGCTCGCGAAGGGCCGCGACCCGCAGCCGCGCGAAGTGTGGTTTCACACCTATACGCTGCGCTATCCGGAGTCGGCCTGGATCCGGATCGAGGGCATGGGCCGCCATTGGCAACTGGCCGAGGCGCGCGCGACGCTGCACGACAGCCATCATGTCGCGGCGCAGACGAAGAACGTCGAGGCGATCGCGTTTCCCGGGCTCACGGCCGCGACAGTCGAGCTCGACGGCCAGCTCCTGCGGGTGGCCGACATGGAACTCCGTTTTCACCGGCAGGGCGATGCCTGGCGGCAGGGGCCGGCGCCGGGATTGAGAAAACGCCCCGGTCTCACCGGGCCGGTCGACGACGCCTTTGTCGAACCGTTCCTCTTCGTGCGCCCGACCGGACGTCCGCTGCACCCGGCCGTCGGCACCTGGGTCGAGAGCGAACTCACCGCCGCGCGGCAGTTGTGGCGCGACGTGTTTCGCGGGGACGTGCGCGTCAAGGCCGACCGCGAGCTCTCGGACGCCGACATCGCGGGCCATAACCTGATCCTCTGGGGCGATCCATCCTCGAACGCGCTGCTGGCCCGCCTCCTGCCGCAGCTCCCGCTGACCTGGGACCGCACGTCGCTCCGCTTCCGCGGCAAGACGTATCCAGCGGAGCAGCACGCGCCCATCCTCGTGTTTCCCAACCCGCTCAATCCCGCCCGGTACGTCGTGCTCAACAGCGGCATCGATTTCCGGGCCGACGGTTACGGCAACAACGCGCTCCAGACCCCGAAGCTGCCGGACTGGGCCGTGGTCGACCTGCGCATCCCGCCCGGACCCCGCTGGCCCGGCCGGATCGCCGACGCCGGGTTTTTCGACGAAACGTGGAAGTAGACGGGCAAGCGCACAGGGACGCCTAGGCTGTAGGCGGGGGGCCCCCACCCCGCAGCTTGAACGCGCGCTGCCTGCGATCCGCGGGGTGAGGGCACCCCGCCTACAGCTATGAACCACCCATCGCCCGGCGTGGGACTTGCGCAATTGCGCCTTATCTCACGTCATTTGCATACATCCTGGCTTTACGAACGTTTTACGGTCCGCCACACCCCTTGGACGTAGCCCGCACGCTCGCTCCATCCGGTCCATGCCTCACGCCCTGCTGCACGAGTCCGTCCATTCCCGCTTTGCCCCCCTCGGGCGCGCGGAGCCGACGGCGTGGCCGACGATCCTGCTGGTGGACAGCGATGTCGCGCTCGTCCGCACGCTCGTCTGCCACCTCGAGCGGCGTGGGTTTCACGTGGCGGCCGCGGCCAGTCTCGCCGAGGCCCGCGAGTACCTGCATCGGCGGAAATCCTGGACGCTGGTGATTTCCGAATGCCACCTGCCCGACGGCACGGGCTGGGAGCTGCACTCCACGTTGAAAGAACAGGGCCTCACGACGCCGTTCCTGCTGCTGTCGAGCAGTCCGTTTTCCGCGACTCTGTGCGCGGGAGCCGATTTCCTGGCGAAACCCTTTTCACCCGCCAAGCTCGAGGCGCGGGTGAACGTGCTCACCGGAAAATAGGACGGGCGCGAGCCGGGTCTCGCTACCCTCGCCTCCTGGCCCGTTGGTTCGGACTCAGTCCGGCCTGCGCTTCGGGCGTCGTCCAATCACGGCATTGCCTTCCAGGCCGGGGCGCCAAACGTACCCCGACGCCCCTCCCCATGAGCACCCCTGCCGCCTTCGTCCGCCTCGCGTGCCTCGCCCTCGCCGCGATCGTCAGCTTCGTCGTCGCCCTGCGCGCGCAGACTCCGCCGCCGCCCGCGAAACGGCTGCCCCCGGCCGGCATGGCGATTCCCGCGGACGCCCGCGCGGAACTGACCGCCGCCGCCGCCGCCCTGCGCCGGGATATCGACGCCCTGGCCGGGCCCCTCGCCGGGAATGCGCCGCTGCACGCCCTGCTCCCCGACGTGGAAGTGCTGCACAAGGCCGTCGACTGGGCGCTGCGCCACGATGAGTTCTTCGACCTCAAGCAAGTCGCCGTCGCGCGCCGGATCCTGAAGCTCGGTCACGAGCGGGCCGCGCAATTGCGCGCCGGCCGCGCCCCCTGGCTGGAGGCCACGGGGCTCGTGCTCCGGGGTTTTCGTTCACCGCTCGACGGCTCGATCCAGCCCTACGGTCTCGTCGTGCCGGCGTCGCTGCCCCGCGCGACCGGACCGACGCCGCTGCTGGTGTGGCTGCTGGGGCGCGGCGAGAAACGTTCGGAACTCGCCTTCCTCGCGGAGCGTGAAGCGGGCCCGCCGCAGCTCACGCCGAAGGACGTGCTGACGCTCGTGCCGTACGGGAGGTTTTGCAACGCGACCAAGTTCGCCGGGGAAGTCGACGTCTTGGAGGCCCTCGCCGCCGTCCGGGCGCAGTACCGCGTGGACCCCAACCGCATCGCCGTCGCCGGATTCTCCATGGGTGGGGCGAGCACGTGGCACCTGGCGGTGCACCATCCCGGACTCTGGGCCGCCGCCGCCCCCGGCGCGGGTTTCGCCGAAACGCCCGTCTACGCAAAGGTCTTCGGTCCGGGGAAGCCCGAGCGCACGCCCTGGGAGCAGACGCTGTGGCGCTGGTATGATGCCACTGGATACGCCGCCAATCTCCGGTTCGTGCCGACGATCGCGTACAGCGGCGAGATCGATCCGCAAAAGCAGGCGGCCGA
Organism: Opitutaceae bacterium; assembly: GCA_016793535.1. GTDB lineage: Bacteria > Verrucomicrobiota > Verrucomicrobiia > Opitutales > Opitutaceae > ER46. The sequence goes on from JAEUHA010000071.1 coordinate 6,127, forward strand.
CATGATGGCGCGGGCGATGGCCGCCGAGGGACTGACGCTCGAGCACCTGATCGGACCGCAGACCGCGCACAAATACCACCCGGAGACCAAGACCACGCTCACCGGCAAGCTCGAGGGTCTCATCGCACGCGGCCGCGACGAGTGGCCGGCGGAGGATCATTTCACGACCTATACGCCGCGCTACGCCCGTTCCCGCCGGATCGAAATCCAGGAGATGGACCGGGTGTGGGAACGGGCCGACGTCGATGTCCGTTTTCCGAATCCCGGCCAGCTCGAAGCCCGGACCCGCAATGTCGCTGCGTTCCGCGTCCGCCTGCCCAATCCGGGCCGCCTCACCGCGACGATCGACGGCCAGTCGCTCGTCGCGGAAACCGGCCTGGCCGACGGCTGGTTCGTGAAGGAGAACGCCCGCTGGTCCGTCCAGGACCGGGCCGCCGCGGAGCGCCGGTGGGGCCAGGGAAAACGCAAGGTCCACGGCTTGAGCGGGCCGATCAATGACGCGTTCATGGAGCCGTTCCTGTTCGTCCGTCCGACCGGCAAGGCCGCCCACGCGAGCGTGGCGGCGTGGACTGAAGCCGAGCTGCGCCACGCGACCAAGATGTGGCGTGACCTCTTTCGCGCCGACGTCCCGATCAAGGACGACACCGCGGTCACGGCCGACGACATCGCGAACCGGAACCTCGTGCTCTGGGGCGACGCGACGTCCAACCGGCTGCTCGCCCGGCTGCTCGCCGGCGGCGGCCTGCCTGTGAAGTGGAATGCGCAGCACCTCGAATTCCGGGGGAAGACCTACGACGCCGCGCACCACGCCCCGGTGCTGGTGTTTCCCAATCCGCTGAGCAACGGACGCCGCTACGTCGTCCTGAACAGCGGTATCGACTTCCGCGACGAAGCCTACGGCACGAATTCGCTGCAGACGCCGAAGCTCCCCGACTTCGCGATCATCGACCTGCGCGAGCCGGCCGGTGCCCGCTGGCCGGGGAAGATCGTCGAGGCGGGATTCTTCGATTCGACGTGGAAATAGTCCCGCCGCTGTGGGTGGACTTCCACCGTAGCGGGGGCATCCTGCCCCCGGGTCGGACCGCTCCGCATTTCCCATCCCAGCGAGCAGGATGCTCGCGCCACTTTGGCAACCCTAGTTGCGGAGCCGAGTGAAACCGTAAGGCGTAACGCAGCGACTTTCGTTTGCACGCAAAGACACATCGTGTTCAGAGAAAGCACCACGCATGGAGAAAAGCGCTCAACAGCGGGCAGCAGCGGTTGCTCTTCTTGCCGCGATGGGGGCCGCCCTCTTCGCGGGTTCGGTGCGGGCGGAATCGGCCTACCGGTTGCTCGCGGCCGGCGATCTCGCGGCGCTGACGAATCGCTTCGAGCCCGGGGACGTGGTGTTGTTGCCCAATGCGACCTGGACCGACACCACGCTGACCTTTCGCGGGAAGGGCACGCCCGAAAAGCCGATCACGTTGCGCGCGACCGAACCGGGGCGCTTCATTCTGGCCGGGAAATCCAGCCTCATCATCGACGGCGAGTGGCTGGTGGTCGAGGGCCTCACGCTGAAGGACGCCGGCATCGCGGAGGCCGATGGCATCACCCTCAAGGGCCGGCACAACCGGCTCACGGCGAGCGTCGTCGACGGCAACACCCACAAGCATGCCGTGCGGCTGTTTGGCACGCGGCACCGGGTCGATCACTGCTACTTGGCGGGCAAGACCAGCGAAGGGCCCACGCTGCAGATCGAAGTCGATGCGAAGGAGCCGAACTACCACCAGATTGATTCCAATCATTTCGGCTACCGGCCCCCGCTCGGGCGCAACGGTGGAGAGACGATGCGGATCGGGTACAGCCACCAGTCGATGAGCAACTCGCGGACGACCGTGGAGCGAAACCTGTTCGAGCAGTGCGACGGCGAGATCGAGATCATCTCGAGCAAGTCGGGCGAAAACGTGTACCGGGGAAACACGTTTCGCGCCTGCGCCGGCATGCTCAC
>JAEUHA010000081.1 GCA_016793535.1 Opitutaceae bacterium
GCTCCCAGGAGAGAACAACTACACCATCTCCAGCCCGCGCATGGTCCCGGTCGACGACGCGAACTTCTCCGACTCGATGCCCATCCGCTGCAGCATCGAGACGAAGAGATTCGGCAGGGGATAATTGTGATTCGTGTCGAAGCCGAGGTGCTGGCCATGACGGAATCCGCCGCCGGCAAAGAGCGTCGGCAGGTTCGTCGTCACGTGGGTGTTCGCGTTGCCGAGGTTGGTGCCGTAAAGCACCATCGTGCGGTCGAGCAGCGTGTCGCCGTCCTCCTTCACCGCCTTGAGATCCTTGAGCAGCCCGGCGATCAGCTTCATGTGCCATTCGTCGATGGCCTTGAGCTGCGCGATCTTCGCGTCCGAGCGACCGTGGTGGGAGAGGTTGTGATATCCGTCGGTGATCTTGGTGTCGTCGTGCAGGTCGATCGCGGGCGAGTTCACGCTGTCGAGCAGGAGCGAGATCGAGCGCGTCGAGTCGGTCTCGAACGCAAGCCGCGCCATGTCGTACATCAGCTTCACCTTGTCCATGTACTCGCGCGGGCTGGCCGGATCGAGCGGCACGGTAGCCGACACCTTCGGCTTCGGCCGCTTCTCCCATTCCTTCGCCATTTCCATCCGGCGCTCCAGCTCGCGCACGCTGGTGAAATACTGGTCGAGCCGGTCGCGGTCGCGCGACCCGACGTGCCGTTGCAGCGCCTTCGCCTGCCCGCCGACCGCATCCAGGATGCTCTGACCCTGCGCCAGCTTCCGCAGCTGCGCCTCGACCTCGGCCGGCGTGCCCTGGACGAAGAGACGCTTGAACACGTCCGACGCCTTCTCCTCGCACGGTATCAGGACTCCGGATGCGGTCCACGAGAGGCTGCGCACTCCCTGCTGGACGTTCACCCCGAGGGTGAGTGACGGAAAGCGCGTCTCATGCCCGATCCGCTCGGCGACGTATTGGTCCAGCGAGATCGTGTTGCGGAACCCGCCGCTGCCCGGGTGCGGCGCCGCCGTGAGGAAACAGATGTCCGCCGGGTGACCGCCGTCGACGTCGGGATGCGACACGCCGCTGAACACGGTGAAGTCGTCGCGATGCTCCTTGAGCAGCTCGAGGTAGGGCGAGAGCGCATAGCCGCGCCCGGTCGCCTTCGGGAAGAACTGCTCCGGGAGCAGGCCGAGGTTGTTGCAGATCGAAAACATCCGGCGCGGCTTCGCCTTCGCCGCCGCGCCACTCGCGCGCGCGAATGCCGGCAGCATGGAATCGAGCAGTGGCAGCGTCAGGGCGATGCCCGCCCCGCGCAGGAACTGCCGGCGAGACAGGGCGCGCTGGGTGGCGACAAAGGGAGCAGCGGCATTCGGGCGTCGGGCAAGTTTCATCGGTTCGCGGGGTCGGGAGGATTTCGGCGGGGCGGACTACTTGTTCAGAAAAAGCTCACTCTGGACGATCGCATGCACCAGCGCGCGCACACCATGACCACCGTCGCGGGTGCGTTCGAGGATCTTCTCGATCGCCCAGCGATCGCTGAAGCGCACCGGCGCTCCGGTCGCGTAGGTCGCAAGCTGTTTCGCCAGGTTGCGGGCCACCTGGGTTTGTTCGGCCAACAGCAGGCGCTTGAGGTCGCGCACGTCGCGGAAGGCGCGCCCGTCCCACAATTCCCCCGTCGCATCGACCGGCTGCGCGTAGTGGAAGGTGAACTTCAACCCGCCCTTGCCGATGCCGTCCACGGGCGGCACGCCGTCGGCGATCGCGCGGTACTTGTCCCGCCAGCCTCCCATCACATCGAAGTTCTCGAGGGCAAAGCCGGCCGGGTCGATCCGGGTGTGACAGGCGGCGCACGACTCCTCGCTGCGATGCTTGTCGAGCAGCTGCCGGATCGTCTTCGCGCCGCGAATGTCAGGCTCGACCGCCGGCACGCTGGGCGGCGGCGGAGGCGGCGGCAAGCCGAGCACGCGCTCCATGATCCACGCCCCCCGCAGCACCGGCGAGGTCGTCGTGCCGTTCGCCGTCACCTTCAGCACGCTCGCCTGCGTGAGCAGTCCGCCACGGGGTGAATCCGAAGGCAGCGGCACCCGGCGCAGGCCGATCCCGTTGACGGGCGGCAGGCCGTAGTGGTCGGCGAGGCGTTCGTTCACGAAGGCGAAATCCGCCGCGATGAGATTCCGCGCCGGCAGGTCGTGGCGCAGGAGTTCGGCGAAAAACAGCTGCGTCTCCTCGAGCGCCGCCTCGATCAGCGCGTCGTCCAGGTAGTAGTCGTTGTAGAGCGCCGAGTCGGGCGACGTCGCCTGGATCTTCCGCAGGTCGAGCCAGTAGTCGAGAAACGCGTCCACGAACTGGCGCGCCTTCGGGTGCGCCAGCAGCCGCTCGGTCTGCGCGCGGAGCACCTCCGGGCGGCGCACCTCCCCGCGGGCCGCCACGGCCCGCAGCGCCTCGTCCGGCGCCGAATTCCAGAGGAAGAACGCCAGCCGGGCCGCGACCGCGTGATCGCTCAGCGGACCCGGCTTCTCCTCCTGGCAGACGAACCCCGGCGAGCAGAGCACCGCCGTGTAGCCGGCGATCATCGCATCGGTGAAGGTGCTGCCCGCGCGGAGGGACGCGTCGATCACGGCGCGAAACGGCGCGATTTCGTCCGTGTCGACCGGACGCCGGTACGCGCGGGCGACGAAGTTCCGCAACAGCCGGTCGGCGTCACGGGCCGGATCCCGCGCCACGACTTCGACGCCGGTTCCACCCGGCTTTTTCCGCAGCGGCAGGTCGCCGAACATCAGCCGGTGGCCGGCGCCCGGCCAGCCGTCGAGGATCGGGCCCTCCACTTCGAGCCAGCGAAACGCGACGCCCGGCTGGCCCTCGCGGGTCGCGAGCGGATTGACCCAGTTCGACGGCCGCGAACGGAAGAAGCGCACGGCATCGGGCCGGATCGTTTCGCCCTCGAGCAGCAGCACGTCGAGCTCTCCCGTGGTGGGCTCGGTGCCGACGTCGAACGCGCCCAGGCGGCGGAGCTGCCGCGGCGGCATCTCCGCGTAAAACGTGAGCGGCTCCGGCCGGCGCCCCGGCGAAACGTCGTCGAAATTCGGAATCCACCAGCGGTCCGCCTTCCCGGGCGGCGCCTTGCCCGGCCCGACCCACACCGAGTACGCGCTCACGCGCACCTTGTAGCGACCCGACTGCGGCGCCTTGAAGCGCTCGAACCGGAGCTCGATCGGCTCGTACGAACTCGCCACCACGCCCATGGCCTCGCGTTCGCGCGTCGCCGGATCGGCGGCACCCACGGTGATCGGCTGCTTGGTCGAACGCACATCCGGCTGCGCCTGCGTGCCGAGGACCGGAAACGTCGCCCGCTCCGCGCGCGTGTTGAACACGGAGTAGATCATCCGGCTCGAAAACGAGCGTTGGTCGCGCGCGTAGTAGCGGGTCACCTTCGTCTCGGGCCGCTCGACCTGATGCGCCAGCACCTGACGCAACGCCTCCTCCGCCACCGCGAGATAGCGGGCGAGGTTCACGTGCGACAGGTCGAGCGCGTCGCCGATCTTGTTGAAACGGTGCGCCTCGCCGTCCTCCGGCAGCCCGTCCCGGATCTGCAGCCACGGCGCGCCGAGCAGGTCGCGCACGGCGTTCTCATATTCGTAGCGATTCAGGCGGCGTTGCGTCGCCCGGCCCTGCCCCGCCTCCACGGCCCGTTCGGCCGCCACCAGCGGACCGGCCAGGGTGTTCACGAACGTCTCGATTTCAGCCGCCGCGGGCCGCGCCTTCTTTTTCGGCGGCATCTCGCCGGCCATGACGCGATCGTGCACCTTCACCCAGGTCGCGAAATTCTTCGGATCCTCAGGCCGCAGCGCGAGCGACGCCAGGTCCAGGCCGCCCTTTTTCTCCACGTCGTCATGACAGCTCGCGCAGTGCGCCTCAATGAACGCCTGCGCCGGCGCCGGCAGCGGTGCCGCCCGGCCGACCGGACCCAGCGCGCCGATCGCAACGACGATCGCGAAACGAGGCCGGCAGCCGAAATGGAAGGGGCGGGAAAACACGGGAAGAAAGCAGCCCGTTTCTGCGCCAAGATCAGCCGAAGGTCAAACCGTGCCGCGCCGCGCCCGCGGGACAACGGAGGCACCGCGACGAGCGGCTTTACGCCGCGAGCCATCGGTCGATCGCATCTTCGGCCGGGGCGTAAAGCCGCTCCTACCGATTCGAGCTCCCCCTCGCATCCCGCGCATACAGCTCCCACATCAGGATCGCCGCGGCGACCGAGACGTTGAGCGACTCCACCGCGCCCGAACCGGGCAGCGTCACGAGCTGCGTGCACGCGGCCAGGGTGGCCGGCGCCAGGCCGTGTTCTTCGTTGCCCAGGACCAGCGCCACCGGCCGGGCTCCGGGACCCCGCCGGCTCGCCGCCTCGGGCCGGCCGCCGCGCGTCGCCGCGCCGACCACGTCGTACCCCGCGGCCACCAGCTCACGCACCAACGCGGCCAGCGATGGCACGCGAAAGACCTCCACCGCCTCGAGCCCGCCTTCCGCGACGCGATACGCCGCCTCGCCGGGCAGCGCGGCGGCGGGATCGGCCGGCAGGATGATGCGCGTGAGACCAAAGAAACCCGCCGTCCGCGCGATCGCGCCGAGGTTGTGGGCGTTGCCGATCCGATCGAGCAGCAACAGGGGCGCGCGGCTGTCGGCCCACGCCTGCAGCTCCGCCGGCATGGGTGCCCGCAGGCGCGGTGGCGTCACCACCGCCACGATGCCGCCGTGATGCACGCTGCCCGCGATCTTCTCGAGCTCGGCCGGCTCGACGCAGCGGTAGACCTTCTTCGCCGCCGCGAGTGCCTTGCAGATCACCCCGATCTTCCGTCCGGTCGCCGTATCGAAGTACAGCCGCTGGATCGAACCGGCGTCGCGCGCAAATCGCGCTCGCACCGCCGCCAGTCCGCACAGTTTCAGTTCGCCGCCCTTCATCGCCGCACCTCGCCCACCAGCGTGAATTCCTCGCGGTCGTGATAAAGGTGGCGGATGCGCGTGCCCGGCGCCGATCCCGCCAGCGGCGACGCAGGCCCGCGCAGTTCGCGCAGGAGCGCGATGGGGTCCACCCGACCGAACTTCAGGTTCACGACGAATTGCCGGCACCAGCCGCGCGTGAGCCAGGGCGTCACCAGGTGCTGCAGCACGTGGTGCGGCTCCTCCACCAGATCACAAAAAAGCCAGTCGAAGCCCGCTCCCGCCTCCGGCGCGAAGCGAAACGCATCCTCGCGCCGGTGTTCGATCTGCGGGTGATCGAGGGCGCCGCCCTTCAACGGACCATTGTCGACAGCGACGACCCGCGCGCCGTGCTTCGCCGCGCTGTAGCTCCAGCCGCCCGGAGCGGCGCCGAGGTCGCACACGGCCTCGCCGGCCTGCGGTTCGCGGCCGAGCACGACGTAGGCTTCCTCGACTTTCAGGTAGGAACGCGACGGCGCCAGCGGGTCGTCCGCCATCCGGCGCTGGCCGTGGACGAACGCCTCGCGGGCGACGAGGACGCGGCCGAAATCCGCAAAGTACACGAAGAGCCCGCGCACGGTTGCGGCGCCGGTGCCGCGGGGCAGGTCGGCCACTGCCAGTTTCGCGACCCGCGACAGCTTCTTCCGCAGGCGCTCACCAAACGCAGTCTCCACGGCACTGATACGCCGGCCCAGTCCGACGAGCTCCGGCGGTCCCTGCCACACGCTCGGCCAGGGATCGGCGATCCGTTCGTCGCGGAGACTTGCGAGAAAGAACTCCTCGAGGCGGGCCGCGAGGGCGTTGACCGAGTCGCCGCGCACCTCCACCGGGGCAACCAGCGAGAGATGGGCGAAGGCGAGGTCCGGCCGCGCGGCCCCTTCCGCGAGGCGCACCCAACCGGGACCCCGCTCGACCGGCGTCACGCCGTGCAGCTCCGTCAACTCGCGGGCGAGCAGCGCTTCGAATCCGGCCTGACAGGTGAGCAGCACGCCGCGACGGTGCGGGACAACGCGCCCGTCGCGACAAAAAAAGCCTTGTGAAGTGGAAGGTCGAACCTGGGAGCGCGGCCGTCCCCGGCCGCACTTCGATTCAAGAAAAGAGCTGTGGGAGGGGCTTTACGCCCCGACCCCAAGCCCGCGCCGAAACACGTCGGGGCATAAAGCCCCTCCCACAACTGAAGCCGATGCGGCCGAGGGCGGCCGCGCTCCCAGGTCCTGCGCTCCCAGGTCCTACGCTCCCAGGTCTTACGCTCCGGGATCTTGCGCTCCCAGGTTCAGAATGTCGCGCGCACGCCGGTGGCCCAGATCGCCCCCGTCTCGACCCAGCGGGTGCGGAGGTCGGAGCGGAGGCGGTAGGTGCCGCCGTCCTGGTTGAAGACGTTCCGCGCGTTGAGGAAGAAATCCATGTTGCGCCGGAAATTCCACGAGAAGTCCACCGTGTGGGTGAGGCTCTCGCGCACGAAGTTCGGCCAGCCGTTGCTGGCGGTCACGACCTCGGTGCGATAGCCGGGACGCCAGTTGGTGTTCCACTGCAGCCGGAAGGCGCGGTACGGGAAGAACCAGCTCAGGTTCGCGACGTTGCGGGGCCGGTAGTAGTTCTCGTAGGCGTCGTAGCGGAGCCGGGTGTAGTTCGCATTCACGCGCAGCCGGGAAAGCGGTCCCGGCAGGAAGCTCAGTTCCCGCGCAAAGGAGAACTCGAGCGAGCTCATGTGCGACTTGCCGACATTGTCGACGGTGCTGATCTCCCAATCCTCCGGCGACACCGTCGTGGGCAGCGGCTCGCCGTTCCAGGAGCCACCGGCCGGCACGAGGTAGGTGCGACTCCGGATGAGGTTCTTGAAGTCGCGCCGGTAGGCCGAAACCGAAATCTGGCCGATGCCGCGGGTGTAGTACTCGAGCGTGAGGTTCGTGGTGTTCGAGAGCTCGGGCACGAGGTCGGCGTTGCCGGCGTTCGCCCGATTCGGCAGCGGATTGTCCGGATCGTCGTTCGTCACCACGAGGCCGCCGATCAGGCGGTTCATGTCGGGCCGTGAGATCGCCTGGTTCCACGAGCTCTTCAGCACCAGGCTCTCGTTGAACCGGTACGTGGTGTGCACGTAGCGCAGCCAGGTGTCGTAATCCTGCCGCGCAAACCTCCGGCCGCCGCCATAACGCGTGACCAGGTAGTTCGCCGACTGCCGCGTCGTGTTGATCACGTCGGTGGGAAACGCGCCCACCGGATTGGTGGTGCCGAAGATCCGACGATCCGTCTCGCGCTGGCCGAGGTCGGAGGGACCCGCCGCCCGCCCGCGCGTGCGTTCGTAGCGGACGCCAGGGGCGATGGTCAGGCTGCGGCCAAACTTGAACACCGTCTGGTTGTAGAGGGCGTCGATCTGCTCCTGCGCGTCGCGCGCGTTCTGCAGCTTGAACCCGACGACCTGCGCGTCGGACGGCGGCGTCCACGCGTTGGGATTCGCCTGGTAGATCTTGTACGCGGCCCAGCGGTCGACGTTGGCCATGCCGTCCACGTTGCCGCCAAAGTCGAAGTTCATCCGGTAGGTGCGCTCTGCAAACGCGGCCAGCGACTCGTCGGCCGAGGCGGCGATGCCGTCGCGGCCCCGGAACGCGACCGCGTAGTTGTTCACGGGCCGGTCCGCGTTGTTGACCCACTCGCTGATGTGCGCGCCCCACTTGAGGAGCACGGGCACGCGCGTGTTGAAGTTGTACTGGAAGTCCGCCTTGAGCTGATACCGCTGGTCCTCGCCCTGCCGGTCATTCATGCGGGCGCCGAAACCGTTCGGATGATTGGCGAGGTTGCGGTAGTCCGGCCCGGAGGTCTGCGTGATCGTCAGCGCGGGATCGGCGGGGCCGTTGCGATTGAAGCGGAGGCCGAGGTTGCCGAGCGCGTTGGGCTCGATCGACCAGAAGAAGCCGAACAGCTGGTCCTTGTACCACGTCATCGAGCGCGAGAGGCTCGCCCCGATATCCGCGCGGAACGCACCCTTCTTGTAGTAGCTCGCGAGCCCGAAGTTCGCCGTCGAGCCGTACTTGTTCGTCGCCCCGCCGCCCTGGTTCACCTGCACCGTGCCGACGCTCGCGGTCTGGCTGTTCAGCGAGTACTCGACGGCGGGCGTCTGCACCGCGCTGCCGGGGGCGTTCACGGTGGTGGTGAAGTTGAAGTTCAGGTCGCGGCTGAAGAACTTCGCGTGGTAGCGGTTGTATTCGGCGCGGGCGGAGATCCAGAACGCGTCCGAGAACTTGTAGTCGACGCGGAGATTGCCGTTGTAGCGCACCGTGGGCTTTGGCGAGTCGCGGAAGCTGAAGCTCGTCACGCGCGGCACCTCGCTGTCGTTGTTCGTCAGGTTGGTGTCGAACGCGTAGTTCGCGACCTCCGCCTTCTGCTCGGCAAAGGTGTAGGAGTAGTTGTAACCGGCGCGCACGCCGAGGCGGCGGTTGAGAAACACGTCGGAGTAGTCGACGCCCCAGTTGGGCTGCAGGCGGTAGTGGTCCTCGTCGTCCCAGCCCGGCTGCTTCTTCCAGAACTGGCCGCTCATCGAGTTGAACGCGAAGCCGGCGCGCACACCGATCAGGCGGCCGGCGCGGTCGAACGCGCCCTTGCTGCGCAGATTGACGACGCCCGCGAGCGCGCTGCCCGGATTCTCCGGCTGCGGCGTACGGCTGAGCTCGACGGTCTCGATGCCGTTGATCGACATCTGCTCGAACTCGAACGCGCGGTTGGCGCCCGTGCCGCTCGCCGCCGCCATGCCGGAGCTCGCCAGCGGGGAGCCGTCGAGCGTGACCGAAGTGTACTTCGGGTCGAGTCCACCCAGGCTGACCGAACGTGCATCGGCCTCGACGTAGTCGATCATCACTCCGGGCAGGTATTTCAGGAACTCGCCCACGTTGCCCTCGGAGATCGAACCAAAGGTGTCGGTGGCGAGCACGCGTTTCGATTCGATGGAGTTCTTCTGCTCCATGATCGCCTTGGCGTTGCCCTCGCGTTCGGACGCGACGACGAACTGGCTCAGCTTGATCACGTCGCCGTAGACCGCGCTCGAAAGCGCGACGTCGAGCGTCACGGTCTGCCCGGCCACCACGGTGACTGTCTCCTCCTTCGGATCGAGGCCCTCGAACGAGAACCGCACCCGCTGCGCGCCCGCCGGCACCCCGGAGAGCGCGTAGACGCCGCCCGCCTCGGCGGTCGTGGCCACCCGCGTGCCGACGACCGTGACGACGGCGTTGCGCAGGTACTCACCCGTACCCTGATTCAGGATACGGCCCGACACCGAACCGGTCCCCGCCCCCTGGGCGAAAAGGCCGCACACGCCGGCGAGGGCGGCCAGCAGCGCGATGGCCAGACGGCCAAGGGAGCGGCCCAACGGCGGGCGCGAAAAGGAAAGGGTGGTCATGACGGGACAGGGTTTGCGGTTGACGGTGCGCGGCCGGGTGAAATCCGCCACGGCCACTCCGCGCAAGCGATGTCCGCCCGCCGGGGCAACGCGACCCGACCGCGACCTGACAGTCCGTTTACCCGCGCGGGGCGGTGACCGCACCCGGAGGTGATGAACCGGAAGGCCGGGAAAGGCGGGACGACAGAGTTTTCCGTCCCGACCTCCGGCGCTTCCGGTTCAATCTCCGCGCGCGTCGCAGGGCGGGTCGCAGACCCGTCATCCTGCCACGCTACAGCCGGTGCAGGTGAAACCCGCCGTCGACGTCGAAGACCGCGCCGGTCGAGAACGGAAACCGGTCCTCGGCGATCGCCCGCACGGCGCGGCCGATGTCATCGGGCACGCCCCAGCGCCGGATCGGGGTGATCCCGCGTTCGTCGTGGATGATCAGCTTGTCGTACTTCTCCTTCACGCCGCCGGTCATGTCGGTCGCGATCACGCCCGGGCGGATCTCGTACACGTTGATGCCGTCGTTCGCGAGGCGGTCGGCAAAGAGCTTGGTCATCATCGCCAGCCCGGCCTTCACCATGCAGTAGTCGCCGCGGTTGATCGACGCGGCGTACGCGGAAATGGACGTGATGTTCACGATGCGACCGCGCAGGCCCTCCGCGTCGCGCTCCTGCCGCAGCATCTGTTTCGCGATGAGCTGGGACAGGAAATACGGGCCCTTGAGGTTGATCGCGACGAGCCGGTCGAAGCTCTCCTCGCCCGCGTCGAGCAGGTCCGCGCGCACCTTGGGCGCCACGCCGGCATTATTGACGTGCACGTCGATCCGGCCGAACCGCGCCACCGTCTCCGCCACCAGGCGCGCGCGATCGGCCGCCACGGCCACGTCGCCCTGCACGACGAACCCGTCACCGCCGGCCGCCTTCACCAGCGCCAGCGCCTCGGCGGCCGCCTCGGCGTTGCCGGCGTAGTTGATCGCCACGCGGCAACCGGCGCGGGCAAGTTCGAGGGCGATGCCGCGGCCGATGCCGCGCGACGCGCCGGTGACAAGAGCGGTTTTCTGGGCCATGACCGCCGAGCGAAGCGGTCACGCCGAAAGGGATCAAGCCCTCAAGCCTGAGGACCACGAAACACACGAACTACACGAAAACCCGGCCGGCAATTTCGTGTGTTTCGTGTGTTTCGTGGTTAAACCTCCCCGCCGGGCGAGGACCCAAGCTTTGGCACCACGCCGTGGCCCGCGGTGATGTGCGCGATCGAGATTCGCCCGCCGTCGAGCTGGTACCCGCCGTCGAAGGGGTTCTCCGCCAGGAACAGCGGCGTATCCAAATCGGCAAAACGGAAGCCGCCCTGCCCCGCGGCGAAGCACGCCGAGACCGTCATCGCCAGGATCGACTCGATGTTGCCACCGATCATCAGGTCGAGTCCGGCCCCGCGCGCCACGGCGGCGATGTCGAAGGCCTCGGCCAGGCCGCCCTTCATCAGCTTGATGTTGATCACCTGCGCCGCCTGCGCCGCGACCACGCGCCGCGCGTCGTCCGCGGTGGTCACGGTTTCGTCCGCCGCGACCAGCCAGCCGCTCTCCGCCGCCAGCGCCCGCGCGCCGTCGAGGTCATCCTTCGCCAGCCACTGTTCCAGCAGCGCGGGCACGACCCCCAGCGCCCTCAGCCCCCGCACCAACTCCGCGGCGGCCGCCCGCGATACCCCGGCGTTGCCATCGAGAATCAGCGGCGAATCGGGCGCGACGTCGTGGATCGCCGCGATCCGCGCGAGATCGTGGGCCGGTCCGAGTTTGCCGCCGACCTTCACCTTGATCATCCGAATCCCCCGCGCGCGAATCGCCCGCGCCCCTGCCGCCGCCTCGGCCGCAGACCCGGTCGTCACCGTCATGTCCGTCTCGAGCTCCGTCCCCGCACCGCCGCAAAACCGCCCCAGCGGCAGGCCGGCGTGCCGGGTGAGCGCGTCGAGCAGCGCCATCTCGAACGCACATTGCGCGGAGCCGCAGCGCGCTCCGCCACGGACGCGAAACTCGGCCGCCAGGCCGCGCCATGTATCCAACGTGACGGTACGCCCGGCCAGCCAGGCCGCCGCCGACCGCAGCACGGCCAGCGCCTCGGCCTGCGTTTCCCCGTTGTAGGGCGGCAGCGGCGCCGCCTCGCCGTAACCGCGGGTGCCGTCGCTCAACCCCAGCGTGACGAGCACGTTGGCCGCGACCGCCTGTGCGCCGCCGGAGATGCCGAAGGGCTCGAACAGGGGAATGTCGAGCGGCACCACGGTGAACGCCTGGATCGTGACGGATGAACTCATCCGGGGAGGACAAAGCCTCCCCCGCCCTCCCGCAAGCGCGCGCTGCCGCTCCGGTCCGCATGACGCCCGCGCGGCCCGTCCGGATCGACAGCCAATGAGGTCGAAACGGGATCGGCCGCCTTTCCGTCCGATCGCATCCGGCACCGGGATAAGGTTTTGACAAAAAATTCCGGGGCCGTGGCCTTGGTGGGTCCCGCGTTTCCTCCCTCCGGATTGGTCCCATGGTTCGGCCCCCGCCTCGTCGGCGTCTCGCCTGCATCGCGCGCTCGTGTCGCTCGGTCGGCTGTGCCGTCGCCCTGCTCGGTGCGATGGGGGCGGCGGACGCACCCGCGCCGGCGTCCCGGTCCCCGGACGACCCGGAGCCGACCCGCACCCGGCGCTCGCTGACGACCCGCCAGGCGATCGACCTCGCACTGTTCCACAACCGCGGCCTCGCCAAGGCGGGACTCGATCGCGAAGTGCAGCGCTTCGACCTCAAGGTCGCCCAGGACGAATTCGTGCCCGACGTCAGCGTCAGCTCGGGGGTGCGCCACAACCCCGTCACCACGCGGGGCAATGAAGTGACCACGCGGGGCGCGACGTCCTCGGTCGCGGTGACGCAGCGCATCCCCACCGGCGCGCGCGTGGCCCTGGCGTGGGACAGCGCCGCCACCGACCGCTCCGCGGCCACGAACAAGGTCTACGACTCGAGCGTGTTCCTGCAGCTGGACCAGCCGCTTCTCCGCGGCGGCGGGGTGGCGGTGAACCTGGCCAATCTCCGCATCGCCCGCCTGGCGGAAAAATCGAACGTCCTCGAGTTCAAGCGCAGCGTGATCGCCACCGTCACGGCGGTCGTGCTGACCTACCGCAACCTCCAGCAGGCGCAGCTGCAGGAAGAGGTGAGCCGCACCGCCCTCACGCGGGCGCAGGAGCAACTGCGGGTCAACCGCGCGCTCGTCACCTCCGGCAACCTGCCGCCGGTCGAGATCATCCAGACCGAGGCGGACATCGCCACGCGCGAGTTCAACCTCCTCACCGCCCAGGCCGCGCGCGACTCGGCGCGGTTCGCGCTGGTGAAGCTCCTCGACGTCGACCGCGAGACCACGTTCGTCGCCAGCGAGGAGATCGCGCTCCCGCAGTTCGCGCTCGACCTGGAGACGTGCCGCCAGCTCGCGTTTGCGCACCGACCCGACTACCTGCAGGCGCTCCAGGGCAAGGCGATCCTCGATCTCGCCGTCGACGTCGCGCGCAACAACCGGCTCTGGACGCTCAATCTCACGTCGCGGTACCGGATCGCGGGAACCGACGCCGGTTATCGCCGCGCCTTCGACCAGTCGTTCGACCGCCTCAACGAGGACTGGAACGTCGGCCTGAATCTGCAGATGCCGTTCGGCGATCTCACGCGGCAGCAGACCTACCTGCGCGCCCGGGGACGCGCCCAGAAGGCCGCGATCGACGTGACCGAGACGACCGAGAACATCGAGATCGAGGTGCGGGAAAGCCTGCGCGCCATCGAGCTGGCCCAGCGCCGCGTGAGCGTGGCCGCCGTCGCGCGCGAGCTGGCCGAACGCAAGCTCGAGATCGAGAAGGGCCGGCTGCAAGCGGGCCGGACGACCAATTTCGCGATCATCACGTTCCAGAACGATCTCGTCACGGCCCGCCTGAACGAGATCGGCGCCCAGATCACCTACCTCAACGCCCTCACGCTGCTCGAACAGGTGCTCGGCACGACCCTGAACGCGTGGGGCATCCGGATCGACGATCTCGATCAGGACTCCGGGCCGGCCCGCGCCCTGCCAGCCGAATCCACCGCCGCGACTCCGCGGCCGTGATCCCCATGCCCGACTCACCCGCCCCACCGCCGGATTCGCCCGAACTCGCCCGGATCCTCATCCGCATCATGGAGCGCGTGACGGAGTTTCTCGACGTCGAGCGCAGCACGCTCTTCGTCCACGATCCCGCCACCGATGAACTCTGGTCGCCCGTGGCGCAGGGCGCGGGCGTGATCCGGGTGCCCCGCGGACGCGGCATCGCCGCGCACGTCTTCGCGACCGGCGAGATCGTGCGCCTGGCCGACGCCTACGCCGATCCGCGCTTCAACGGGACGGTCGACCGCCAGACCGGCTTCCGCACCCGCGACGTTTTTTGCCGCCCGATCAATGACAGCACGGGCCAGCGGATCGGCGTCATCCAACTGCTCAACCGTCGCACGGGCGCGCTCACGCCCCGCGACGAAACGCTGCTGGACGCGATCTGCGGTCAGGCCGGCGTCGCGATCGAGAACGCGCAGCTCTTCCTGCGCCTGAAGAAGGAGCACGCCTCGCAGCAGGCGCTGCATGTCGAACTCGCGGCGAAGCATGCCGAGCTGCAGAAGGCGTTCCTGAAGATCGAGGAGCACGCGGCGGCCCAGACGCTGCTCAATCGCCGGATCCAGCGTGTCCGGCTGTTCTCGCTGCTCACGGGGGTCGCGCTGTTCGTCGCGATCGGCGTCTTCGCCTGGCTCGGCACGGGCCAGCAGAAACCCGCCGCCCGCACGGCCCCGCCCAGCGAGATCGCCTGGCACACGGTCGCCCGCGCGCCGGTGCGCAGCGGCATCGTGCTCATGGGCCACATCGAGCCGCTCGAAGTGCGCAACCTCACCGCGCCGTTCCGCGGCCGCATCGCGGAAAAGAACTTCGAGTACGGCGAGCTCGTGACCAAGGGCCAGGTGCTGGCGCGCATGGATCCGACGGAGGTCGAAGTCGAGTTGCGCAACGTCGAAGCGGCCCTTTTCAAGGCGACGGCGGAACTGAGCCGGCTCGAGAACTGGGCGCGCAGCCCCGAGGTGGCGCGGGCCGAACGCGCCCTCGCGAAGGCGAAGCTGAACTTCGAGGCGAACGAGCGGAACCTGCGCGAAATGGAACAGCTCTCGCGCCTCGGCATCATCGCGCAGACCTCGCTTGAAAGCGCCCGGCAGCAGTTCGCCACGCAGGAGGCCGACTTTCAGTCCGCCCGCGAGGAACTCACCAACGTGCTGGCCACCGCGACCCCGGACCGCCGCACCGCCGCCCGCTACGACGTCGAAAACCACCGGCTGCGCGTCGAGGACCTCCGCGGCAAACTCGCACGCGCCACCTTGGTCGCGCCGTTCTCCGGCATCGTCATCCTGCCCAACACCCGGCCCACCGCCGGCCGCGCGCCCGGCAACGACGGGTTCTACGAGCAGGGCATGAGCCTCAACCAATCCGAGATCCTGCTCGCGATCGGCAACCTCGAGGGCATCGCCGTCAAGACCCGGGCCGACGAGATCGACATCGCCCGGATCCGGCACGAACAGCCCGTGACCATCACGGGTGACGGCTTCGCCCCGCAGCAACTCGCCGGTCGCGTGGCCTACCTTTCCTCGCAGGCCGTGATCTCCGGCGCGCGGCCCTACTTCGACGTGATCGTGCGCACCGGGACGCTCACCCCCGGGGAACTCACCCGTGTCCGGCTCGGGATGTCCGCCCGCCTGGACATCACCGTCTACCAATCCCCCGACGCCCTGGTCGTACCCGCCACGGCGATACGCCGCACCGGCGCCAGCGCGGTCGTCTTCCGCCGCGGGCCGGACGGGCGTCCGGAAGCGGTGACGGTGACAACCGGGGCGGTCCTGCCTGACGCCGTGGAAATCCGCACCGGACTCAACGCCGGCGACGTCGTCGCGACCCACGCGAAATCCGTGCCATGAACGCGCGCGCGTCCACGTCACCTTTCCCTCCGCGCACCGTGCCGCGGCCGTACTTCCTCCCATGACGGCCGTGGTCGAGCTCGAATCCGTCAGCCGGCGTTACCGGATTGGCCCGGTGACCCTGGATGCGTTGCAGGAGGTTTCGCTGCGGATCGAGCCGGGCGAATTCGTCGCGATCACCGGTCCGTCGGGTTCGGGAAAATCCACCCTGCTCCATCTCATGGGGCTGCTCGATCGCGCCGACGAAGGGTGCTACCGGCTCGATGGCCGCGACGTCGCGGCCTGCAGCGACGACGAGTTGACCCTGATGCGCAACCGGAAGATCGGCTTCGTGTTTCAAGCCGCGCCGATGCTCCCGCGGCTGACCGCCCGCGAGAACGTCGCCGTGCCCCTCGTTTACCGCGGCGTGAGTTCCAGCGAAGCCACCGCCCGCGCCAACCACCGGCTCGACCAGGTCGGGCTGCTCGCGGTTGCGGATCATCACCCGGCCGAATTGTCGGGCGGCCAGTTGCAGCGCGTCGCGCTCGCGCGCGCCCTCGTCGGCAATCCGCGGCTCATTCTCGCGGACGAACCGACGTCGGCCCTCGACGCGGCCACCGCGGCCACGGTGACCGCCCTGCTGATCGACGCCTGCCGGACCGCCGGCGCCGCGCTGGTGATGATCTCCCACTCGGCGGTCGAGACCGAACAGGCCGACCGGCGCCTCATGCTCACGGCCGGCCGGCTGCAGGGCGCGAACGCCACGGGAAAGGCCGCCGCATGACGCCACTCCTGCTGAACCTGCGCATCGCGATGAGCGCGTTGCGCGACGCGTGGCGGCGCAACCTGCTCGCGCTCGCCGGGCTCGCCGTGGGCATTGCCGCCGTCGTCGCCATGCTGGGCCTGACCCTGATCGTGCGGCAGGAGGCGCTCCGCCAGTTTGATCGCAGCGGACTCGACGTGCTGGCCCTGCGCAAGACGTCCACGCCGTCGCCGGCCACCGTCCGGCGTCCGCCACAGATCGACGCGGCCGCGTTGCGGCACCTCGCGGCCGCCGTCCCGGCCCTCGACCTGATCGCCCCGCTGCAGGAGCGCCGCGGCACCCTCGGTTTCAACGGCCGGACTGCACAGGCGACGGTCCTCGGGGTAACGGAGTCGTTCGCCGAGCTGAACGCGCTCGAGGCCGCCGAGGGCCGGCTGCTCACGGATCTCGATCACGCGGAGCCCTACGTGGTCATCGGTCGCGAGCTGGCGGGAAACCTCCGCGGGGGCGGCGGCGCACCGCTGGTCGGCCGCCAGCTTCAGGTCGAGGGCCGCGTGCTCACGATCGTCGGCGTGCTCGCTCCCGCACGCGCCATCCGGCTCCACACCGGCGACCTGAACCAGGCGGCGCTGGTCCCCGCGGAGACGTTCGGCCGCATCGTGGACGGGGCGGAGATCAGCGTCATCTACGCCCGGCACCGCTACGGGCCCTCGCCGGCTGACGTGGTGGCCGAGGCCGTCGCAGCGCTCCAGTCGCAGGTCGAAGGCCTCGCCCTGCAGGCCACGAGTGCCGCCGAATGGGTGGCGGAGATGCAACGCCAGTTGCGGCTCTTCACCCTGCTGCTCGGCGCGACCGGGAGCATCGCACTCGTCCTGGGCGGGACGGGCATCATGAACGGACTCATGCTGGCCGTGACCGAGCGACGGAACGAGATCGGCCTGCGCCGGGCCCTCGGCGCGCTGCGCGGCGACATCCAATCCCAGTTCCTGTGCGAAGCCCTGATTCTCTGCGGCATCGGCGGCGCCGTCGGTGCGCCCCTGGGCGCCCTGGTGACCCGCGTGATCGCTTGGCGCGCGGCGTGGGACTACACGCTGCCGCTCGCCGTCCCGCTCGGCGGCGTGGCGCTCGCCGTCCTGGTCGGCGTCGCCGCCGGATTTCTCCCCGCCTTCCAGGCCGCGCGCCTCAAACCCGTGGTCGCGATGCGCGCGGCGTAAGAAATCCCGGCGCCGCTCACCGGGTGGAGCGTGGGACGGGAGGCGCGGCTTTACGCCGCGACCAAACAATCGACGGCCCATGCGGTCGCGGCGTGAAGCCGCTCCCACCGTCGATCCGTCACCGTCCGTCCTGCGGCGGCGGCTCCGGTCCGCTTGACGCCCGCGGCGTCGCAGTGCTTCGCTCCGGCCCCACCTGCGCCCCATGGCCAAAACCAAATCCGTCCTTCTGGTCGCCAGCGGCGACCTCCGTCAATCCGCCAACGAAACCTGCTGGCCGGCCCAGCACGCGATGGAGCAAGCGCTCTCCGCCGCGGTCGCCAAGCTCGGCGCCCGGCTCGTCCGGGCCCATCCGTACAAGCCCGCGCTCAAGCACGGCTTCATCGGCTCCCAAAAGGAAGGCATGGAGGTCTTCGCCACCGTCGACCCCGATGCACCGCTGATCGTCGCCGAGGCGGTGTGGCAGTATTCCCATCACGTGCTCGCCGGCCTCATTTCACACCGCGGGCCGATCCTGACCGTCGCCAACTGGAGCGGCACCTGGCCGGGCCTGGTCGGGATGCTCAACCTCAACGGCTCGCTGACCAAGGCCGGCGTGAAGTACTCGACCCTCTGGAGCGAAGACTTCACCGACGAATACTTCCTGAAAGGCCTGCAGTCCTGGCTCACCACGGGGGTGGCGAAGCACCGCACGACGCACGTGAAGCCCCTCGCGCAGACCTCGGTGCCGCCCAAGGCCCGCGCGGTCGCGAAGAAAATCGCCGCGGACCTGCGCCGCCGGAAGTCGATCATGGGCGTGTTCGACGAAGGATGCATGGGCATGTTCAACGCCATCATCCCCGAC
Source organism: Opitutaceae bacterium (assembly GCA_016793535.1). GTDB lineage: Bacteria > Verrucomicrobiota > Verrucomicrobiia > Opitutales > Opitutaceae > ER46. The sequence goes on from JAEUHA010000081.1 coordinate 18,107, forward strand.
GAGCTGCTGTTTCCCACCGGTGTGTACAAGGAACGGCTCTCGCAGTCCGCGCTCTACGCCGGCGCGACCCAGGTCGGCGACGACGAGGCGCGGGCCGTCTACCAGTGGCTGCGCAAGAAGGGCATGACCTTCCACCTCGGCACCGATGAGGCGACCGAGCTCACCGAGCGCCAGGTGCTCTGGCAGTGCAAGACGTACATCGCCGCCGTGCGCATCGCCGACGAATTCGGCTGCGAGACGATCGGCATCCAGTACCAGCAGGGATTGAAGGACCTCCTGCCGGCGAGCGATCTCGTCGAGGGCATTCTCAACAACAGCGACCGCCCGCCGGTGAAGAACGCCGCGGGCAAGGTGATTCGCCCGGGCGAGCCCGTCACGCATTTCAACGAGGTCGACGAATGCGCCGGCCTCGACGGCCTCTTCACGAACCGCGTCCACCGCGCCCTGGGGCAGCCGGTCGAGAACACCCTGCACGACCTCCGCTGGGGTGACCGCGACCACAGCGGCACCACCGACGAGTACGTCTGGGTGTTCCTCATCTCCGGCAGCGCCCCGCCCGCGCATCATATCGGCGGATACAAGGGCACCGATTCGCTGCGCCAGCCGCCGATGTACTTCCGGCTCGGCGGTGGCACGGTGCGCGGCATCGCGAAGCCGGGCGAGATCGTCTGGAGCCGCGTCTTCGTCGCCGAGGGCAAACTCAAGATGGACCTCGGCCGCGCCAAGGTCATCGCCCTGCCCCGCGAGGAAACCGATCGCCGCTGGAAGGAGACGACCGTTCAGTGGCCGATCAAGCACGCCGTGACCTACGGCGTGACGCGCGACCAGATGATGGCGCGCCACCAGGCCAACCACATCCAGGTCGCCTACGCGCACTCCGCGAAGGAAGCGGACCTCGCCCTGTACGCCAAGGCCGCGCTCGCCGCGGAACTCGGGCTGGAGGTCTCCCTCTGCGGGACGAAGGCGGACGGACGGCCGTTCTGACGCCTACAGCGCCGTCGCTGGGAGCACGGTCGTCCCCGGCCGCAGGGGCACCCTGCTCGGAGCGGACGAGGACGTCCGCGCTCCCGGGGGCCGTCACCGTTCAGCGCCGGCGCACCCGGCGCTCGAACTCCGGCGTCACCCGGCGCTCGAAACCGTCCCCGGCGCGCACGAGAAACAGCGCCGCGAGCCCTTCGCGCCGCGCCAGCCGCCAGCCGTCGTCCGGGCCGAGCACGAACAGGGCCGTCGCCAGCGCACTCGAACGCGCGCACGACGGGTCGATCACGCTGACCGCCGCGAGCGCGTGGTGCGCCGGCTCGCCGGTGCGCGGATCGAGGATGTGGCCGTAACGACGCGCCCCGACGCGGTGGAAATTCCGGTAGTCGCCGGACGTGGACAACGCGTCGCCGTCCAGCCGCACCACGACCTCGAGTTCGCTCCCCTTCTCCAGCGGACGTTCGATGGCCACCGGCCAGTCGTCACCGCCGGCCTTCACGTCGCCCCCCACCTGCACCAGGTGGCGGGACAGGCCGAGGTCCCGCAGCACGCGGCTCACTTCGTCAGCGGCCCACCCCTTCGCCAGCGAGGAAAAATCCGCGGCCAGATCCGCGCGCCCTTTCCGCAGCGCCGGCGGCTCCGCGCGCGTTTCAAGCTGCCGCCAGTCGACGCGTGTCCGGACCTGCGCCACGACCGCCGCCGACGGCACCGTTCCTAAGCCGCCGTGCGGGCCAAAGCCCCAGAGTTCCAGCAGCGGCAGCACCGTGACGTCGAACGCCCCCGCGGTCAGCGCGCTGACCTGCCGCGCCGCCTGCGCCACGACCGCCATCTCGGGCGCCACTGGCACCCAGTCCGTGCCCCGGTGGCGGTTGAAGCGGGAAAGCGCCGAGTCCGGACGATAAGTGGAGAAGAGCTGTTCCAGGTGTTCGAGGCGTTCGCTGACGGTCCGGGCCACGGCCGGGGCGTCGGGCGCGGACGCGAGTCCCGTCGAAACGAACTTCACCGTCCAAACCGTCCCCATCGCACGGCCGGTGAGTGCGACCTCCGCCGCGCCGACGCCGGGAAGGCACGCGCCGACGAGGATACCCACGACGACCAGCCAGCACGCCGCCGGAGCGGCTTTGCGCCGGGACGCAGGCTGGTTCGCATTTCGGTCGCGGCGCAGAGCCGCTCCTGCAAGGCCATCGCGACGGACAGATCCGATCCTCACGGCACGCCCTTCACCCAGTGGATGAGCGACACGTACTGCCAGTTGATGAGCACGGCGACGGCGACCAGGCCGAGGGCGGCGGCGTCGCGCCGGGAAAAATGATCCGTCGGGCCCCGCGCGCGGACGAAGTTGAGCAGCGCGCCGGTCGGGCAACCGAAACGGCAATAGGCCTGCGGCACGAAGAACGAAGCGACCAGGCCGACGAGCGCGACGCCGATCGTGGCGAGACCCGCGGTGCGCACGAGGTACGCGTCGAACGGCTCGATGCCCGCGAGATCGAGCGGCACGGCCATCATCGCCACGACGACGACGAGCAGCAGCAGGCCGGCGGGAAGAAATTCGAGTCCACGTCCGACGCCGGCGGACAGCGTGACCTGCAGGCGGGCCGGACGCAGCTTGCCGATCAGTTCCTGCGCCGCGCCGTGCGGGCAGAGCTGGTGGCAGTAGATCGGCTTGCGCGTGGCCCAGGGCACGAGCAGGGCCGCGACGGTGAGCAGCACCAGCCCCGGCGCGGTGCTCCACGGGATGCCGGCGCGGGACCATCCGGCCAGCAGTTGCTGCGTCACCATGTCGCCGCTGATGAAGCCGACGTAGATGATGATGCCGACCTGGAAAGGCCGCCGCCAGCGCTGGCGCCACTCCGGCCGGCCGAACGCCATGACCGTCCCGAGCGCGAGCACGGCCAGCAATCCCCAGTCGCGCCAGCCGAACTGCAGCGGCGGCCGGGCTGCGATCTCGCCACTGCTCAACTGAAGCCGCGCCTTCACGCCGCGCGCGATCGCCATGCTCGTCATCGTGGCGCCGGAGACGCCCTCGATGCCCGCCCGCTTGAGGTCGAGGCCGGCGGCGGTGTCCCACGTCATGCCGTTCCACTTCTTGAGAAAACGCCGGTCCGTCACCACGTCGTGCACATGCTCCTTCGTGTCGTCGGAGGCGTGGACGGTGATCCCGAGAATCTTCCAATCCGGGCCGAGCACGACGAGCGCATCGGTCACGCCGCAGTAGCCGATGATGTCGCGGCAATACGGCTGGGTGCGCACGACGTAGCCGAGTTCACGGCCCTGGCGGTCGAGGACGAAAAGCCCGTCGCGCTCCGAGCTGTCGGGCCGGAGCGAGGCGGCGTCCGGCAGCAGCTTCTTCACCTCGTCGACGGCGATCGGCGAATCACCGTGCGTGCGCTGCCGGACCGCGAGGTCGCGGATGAGCCAGGCAATGACGGCGATGACCGCGAGACGGTAAAGCTGAAGCGCGGCCTGTTTCATCAAGGCAAACCAAGAGGAACCACGAAACACACGAAATACACGAAAATCCGCCCACTCGTTTCGTGTGTTTCGTGTGTTTCGTGGTTCACCATCTCCGCGTTTTCAGCGCCCTGCCGAAGGAGTCAGTGGCGTCCGCTCACGGCACCGGCAGCGCCTGCACGGCGTCGATGTGCACGGTGCCGTCGGCGTTCGTGGCGTCGACTTCGACGGCGGCCGGCTGGCCGGCCACGAAGCGGTGGACGCCGAGCGAGACCCAGTGGGGAACAATCTCGGTTTCCCGGCGCTGGTTCACGACGACACTCTTGGCCCCGTCGGCGCTGCGCACGGTGACCGCGGTATTAGTGGCACGGTTCTCGTGGGGCGAGGTCGCGAAGCGCACCTCGTAGCGGCCCGTGGCCGGGATCGCCAATTCGAAGACGGCCTTGTTGCCCGCGCCGCGCGCGTAGGCGTAGTCCGTCCCGACGTGCGCGAGGTTGGACCCGACGGCCCATTTGCCGGTGAGCTTGGCGGTCTTGTTGTCGACCACGACGCCCTTGAGGTTCGCCAGGCTGACGCCGGCGCCGCGACCGCCGGTGTCGTCGACCGGCGGCGGCGGCGCGCCGCTGACGTCGAACGTATTGTCCGGCATGCGGCGGGCCCGGCCGGGGAGCTTGAGCAGCTGGTCCATCTCGGACCAGTAGAGATGATACACATCGCGCGGGCTGCAGTTCCGGCGCACGGCGATCGACGCCGCCTTGCCCACGACCTCGCCCATCATGCCGATCGTCTTCATGACGCGCACGGTGCCGAGCGCCTGGTCCGTCACGCTGATGTTCCGGCCGGCCATGAACATGTTGGAGATGTTCACCGAGTAGAGGGTGCGGTACGGGATCGGGTACCCGAACTCGCGGTCGATGCGCCGGTCGTGCTCGGCGATCGAGATGAACGGATTGTCGGGGAATTTCTTCGCGTACTCCTGCTTCGCGAAATGCAGGTCGATGCTCCAGGTGCTGGGCACGCAGCCGTCGGGGAATTCCTTCTTCGTGATGATGTCCTCATGGGTGAGCATCACGTCGCCGACAATCCGGCGGGACTCGCGCGTGCCGCCGATGTAGGCGACCCAGTCGAGTTTGGCGTTCGGGTGTTCGGCCTTGCCGTCGCGGTTCTTCATCGCGTTGAACGCGCCGAACACCGCGCGCAGGTTCCAGTCGCGGATGCGCTCGAGATCGTTGATCGGGTGCTTGTTGAAGCCGCTCTCCCAGAACCATTCGCCCTTGCCCTTGTCCTTCATGTCCGCGCGACCCATCTTCGGATACGGGAAATCGTCCATCGTCAGGTCGAGCGCCCACGGGGTTTCGGGGAACGAGCGCGGCGTCTCCGCGTTGCTCCAGACCCACATGTTGCTCATGCCGAGCAGATCCTTGAGCTCGATCTCGTACTTCGCGCCGGCGAGATGGGCGAGGTTGCCGTGGCCGGTGCAGTCGACGAAAAACTTGCCGCGGAACTTCTTTTCCCGGCTGGTCGACGTGTTGAGGGAGGTCACGGCGACGATGCGGCTGTCCTTCGTCTCCGCCGCGTACACGTGCTCGTTGAGGAAGAGCGAGATGTTCTTCTCCTTGCGCACGTGCGCCTCCTTCTGCGCGTCACCAAATTCCTCATACGTGCCGGGCGAGTTTTTCGCCTTGTCGGCGAACTCCTCGATCATCTCGCCGATGTGCGGGTACTTGCCGCGGCGGATGAGGCCCATCGCCCAGACGCGGACCTCGGAGCTGCCGTTGCCGCCGAGGACCGGCCGGTTCTGGATCAGCGCGACCTTGAGGCCCATGCGGGCGGCGGAGAGCGCACTGCCCATGCCACCGTAGCCGCCGCCGACCACGACGAGATCGAATTCGCCCATGTCCTCCGGGGCCGGGGGAAGCTTGAGCGTCTGCTTGCGCCAGGCGGAGAGCGGCGCGGTGTCGTTCGGCGGCGTCTCGCCCAGGTCGGTCGTGAAGTAGATCGCGTCGCAGCGACCGTCAAAGCCCGTGAGGTCGCGCAGCGCGAGCGGCGCCTTGCGGTCGGTGATCTTCACCGTGCCGCCATCGTGCCAGAACCAGTCGGCGCCCTTGGTGCCGAAGGTCTCGGCGAGGGGCTGGCCGTTGATCACCACCTGGAACTTGCCCGGCGCTCCGGGCGCGCCCCAGTGCGCCACCCAGTCCTTGGTGCGCACCCAAACCCGATAGGTGCCAGCCGCCGGGAAATCGACCGTCGTGGTCGCCTCCTTGACCGGCTGGCCAAGGCCGTGCGCGAGGAGATAGGGCGAGCCCATCAGGTCGATGAACTGCGTGTCGAGCGACCAGCCGCCCGGCGATTGGAAGCTCTCGGCTTCAACCAGGAGCCGGTCGGCAGCGAGCGCGGGCGAAGCCGCGAGGACGAGGCCCAACAGGAGCGAGGGGAGGTTTTTCATAAAGGAAAACGGGAGGAGATGGGACCGAGCCATTTTACAGGAGGACGCAGCCAGCGGAGAGGACGGGCGCGGAGTCGGGTCCGCACCCGCCGATCGAGTCGGGTTGAGCGTGTTCCGGAGGCAGGGCCGCTCCACGCCGACCTCTGCGCTCTCCGCGCCTTCCTGTAAAACCCCTTTTCGGATCCTCATTCATAGACCAGCCACGCCGTGGCCGTGGCATCCGCGTTCGCGACGACCCGGATCCAATAGGCCTGGTAGCCAGCGGGGAAGACATGTTCCTCCGTCCGGCCCGCCGGCACGGTGACGCTCCGGTATGGGACCCAGGTACCGTTCCCCGAGACGTCAACCTCGACCTGCACGGTCACCGGCTGCGCCCCGCGGTGCGAGAGCCGCAGGGTCTTGCGGTCGTAACCGGTCATCAGATACGGCTCCGACGGCTCGCCGGCGCGGACCGACGTCTCGTGCCAGGGTCCACCCTCGCCCACCGGCTTGCCCAGGCTCCAGAGGTCGTCGACAGCGCCCACCCAGACCGCGGCCTGGCCATCATCGGAACGGATGAGGTGCCGGTTGTCGGCCGGAGCCTTCGCCTCGACGCCCGTCATGACCAGCAGGCCGCGCCAGGTGGCGAAGTCGTGGATCCGGCGCCGGTGGGTCGCGACCGGCCGGACCTTGGCGATGCCGCCGGCGTTCTCCGCCGGCAGCTCGAAGAACGTGCCCGCGCAGTTCAACAGATCGCGCTCGGTGCACACTTCGCGCACGGTGCGTTCCGGCCCCAGCGGTCCGTGCGCGGCATAGTCGCGGCGCCCCTTGGGCAGACGAAAGCGTTTCCCGGCCTCGTCGGTGTAGATCACCGAAGCCGCGTCGAAGGTCACGGCGTCGGCCGGGATCGCCACATTCTCGCGCATCCACGCCAGCGCACCCGCCTCGTCGCTGCGCTGCAGCTTCATGTCGGGCCCCATCTCGTAGAACCGGTCGCCCGCGGCCACACCCAGGGTCCTGCGACCCGCGCCACGCGCGTGCAGGAGTCCGCCGCTCGCCGGCGCCGTCGCGCCGTCGCGCACCAGGCCGGCGAACCGCGCCTCGGGCGGTGTGACCGGACGCTCGTCGCGGGCCCGATAGGCAAAGCAGGCCGTGGCCCGGCCGAGGTCGCGGTCCGCGCGCACCCGAATCCACGCGGCGCGTTCGTCGGCGGCAAACGACGTCACGGCATAGCCCGACGCCGGCACCTCGACCGTCCGCAGCGTCGTCCACCGGCCGTCGCCCGCGCGATCGACCTCGAGCGTGAACGTCACGGCGGCGGCGGCCGCGTGGGCCAGGTGCAGCGTCCGCTGCTCGTACCCGGAGAACAGATACGCGTCCGAGGGCGTGTCGCGCGCCACCGCCTCGTCGAGCCAGACGGCGCCGCGGCCGAGGGCCGGGCCGAGCCGGTCGAGCTGGGCGGGGTCGAGGAACCAGAGGTTGGACTGCGACTGGCCGGGAGCGGCGAGCTTGCCCTTCGCGCGGCGCTTGTTGAGGAACTCGCTCAGCGCGGTGTCGTCGCAGCCGAGCACGAGCCGGTCGCCCCAGCGCGTGAAATCGCCGACGACCTTCAAGTAGTTCGAGCGGGGCGCGATGCCTGCGGACTGCGCCGGGGAGAACGTGCGCGGGAAGCGCCAGAACGTGCCGTGCATCGTCATCAGCAGGTCCTTTTCCCCGATGTCACGGATGCGCGGCCACTCGGTGTTCCAGCCGTGCGCACCGTCGTAGGAATGACTGCCCTTCGGCAGCCGGTACGCGTGCCAGCGACCGGCCGCGCGCACCATCAGGAGGAGCGAGCGATGATCCCAGCCGATGCTCCAGATCGGGTCGGTCGCGGGATTGGCGTTGCCGGACAGATCACCCGGGCCGGTGACCTCGGTGAACTGGTTGCGGCGGACGACCGTCCACGTTTCGGATACCCCGTCCCACTCCGCGAGGGCCCCGCTGGGGATGTCGGGCTTCTGCCGCGCGAGCGGGGAGTTTTCACCGTTGTTGGCGTAGACCAGCACGCCCTGGCCGGAATACAGGCCCTTGCCGTGATAACCCGGGAGCCCGGCGCGGCGGAAGGGTTCCTTGACCTGCTCGTCGCGAAACAGCTCGGTCACCGCGAGCGTGCGCACGTCGACCTCGTAAAATCCCTCCTCCATCGAGGCATAGTAGAGCTTTCCCGCCGGATCGTGCAGGTGACGAGCGTTCCCGGTGGGCCGGCCGAACATCCTCTCATAGGGAATGACGCGGACGTTTCGCTGCGCATCGATCGCGTAGGGCCCGATGAAGAGCTGCTGCGATTCCCGGTGGATGAAGCGGTTGGCCGGCGTGCCGCCGATGCTTTCCGGCCGGACGATCTGCCGCAGGTCCGGCGTGATCTCGTAGAGTTTGTCGGAGGACCCGCGCGGCTTGTGCGGCGCGTAGGTGATCACCCAAAGCCGGTCCGCCCAGGGCACCACGGCCCCGGTGCCGCATTCCTGCTCCTGGTTGAAGACCGCGAGGTGCGGATAAATGCCGCTGATTTCGAAGGGCGGCGCGGCGGTGTCGGCCGCCCGGATTGCGACCCCGGCCAGGCTCAACGTGGAGGCCGCGACGGCCCAACGTACGGGCAGCAATAAGCAGCGATTGATCACAGGAGAGACAGTCGGGGTAGGCGAAGCATCCGGGAGGAGGGAAACTGACACCCCTTCACCGCAAAAATCAACCGCTCGCCCAGTGAACACGTTCACCAGCGCCCACGCGTCCTCCCGCGAGCGATCCGGCACGCGCGGGCTTCCGGCACGGGGCCCCGTCCGGGGGGGCGAACTCACCGATTGCCGGGATGGAAGCCGATCCGCGGCTTGGGCGTCTCGGCCGGCGGCTCGAGCAACGGGAGGAGTTTTTCGTACAGCTCGCGCAGTGCCGCATCGTGGACGAGGAGCGTTCGATCGATTTCCGCGAGCCGCGTCAGAATCGCGGAATGGGCGACCAGTTCCTCGCGCATCCGCACGAACGCCCGGATGCTGAAGACGCTCATCTCGCGGGCGCGCGGCGACCGGAGAATGTTGGCCGCCATGAGAGCCCCGTGTTCGGTGAAGGCCCACGGTCTATAGGTCGCGCCGCGGTGCTTCCGCGTGCGCGCCCGCGAATCTAGTGCGCCCTCAAGGCTATAATCCGCAATATCTTGGCTCGTACTGGCAGCAGATTGTGACCAGTTCATCGCGGGGAGTTCCTCCGGCAAGAGCTGGAAGGCAAACTCGTCCGGAAAACGACTCCGGTTACGCTTGAACGCCTGGTTGAACTGCTTCGTCGGCACCCCATAGAGCGCCGCCAGGTCATGATCGAGGATCACCCTCTGCCCGCGCAGGGTGCGGATGTAGGGCGCGATGTTGGATTCAGCTGCGGCCATCCCGGAGTTGTTTTCGCCGACCGTCTCCACGATCGAAATCGGCCCATCGGGTACGAGACCGATCTCTCGCCTGCGGTCCCCAATCTACGGTATGCGCCCGCCGGTCAGGCCGTCGTGGGGCCAAGCCGCCCGGCACCCGTTTCGCTTTGCCAATTTTCCCCGCGCTCCGCCTCCTCGCCTGCCATGCGAATTCCCCTTTCGGCCTGCGCGATCGTTGGCGCCGTCGGCCTGAGCCTGCTCGAAAGCGGCTGCAGCCGGCGCGAGACGCCCGTCGAAGCGGGCCGGCGCACCGGCACTCTCCTGGTCGGCAACGGAGCCGAGCCTGCCTCGCTCGATCCCCACCTGCTGAACGCCCTCACGGACATGCGCGTGGCGATGGCGCTCTTCGAGGGACTCACGGTGCTCGACGAGAAATCCGCCCAGCCGCTGCCCGGCGCGGCGCGACGCTGGGACGTTTCACCCGACGGCCTCACCTACACGTTTCACCTCCGCCCCGAAGGCAAGTGGTCGAATGGCGAGCGCGTCACCGCCGGCGACTTCGTTTACTCGTTCCGCCGCATTCTCACGCCCGCGCTGGGCGCCACGTATGCCTACATGCTGTGGCCGATCCGGAATGCCGAGGCATTCAACACCGGCAAGCTCGCCGACTTCGACGCCGTGGGCGTCACGGCGCTCGATGACCTGACGCTCCGCCTCACCGTGGAACGCCCGACCGCCTACCTGCCCGCGCTGGCTGCCCACTCGACCTGGTTTCCCGTGCCGCGCGGCACGGTGGAAAAATTCGGCCGCCTGGACGCGCGCGACACGGCGTGGACGCGACCCGGCAACCTGGTCGGCAACGGCGCATTCGTCCTGACGGAGTGGCGGCCCAACGCGCACATCCTCGTGACGAAAAACCCGCACTACTGGGGCGCGGCGCAGAACCAGATCGAGCACGTGAGGCTGTTTCCCACCGAGAAGGCGGACGCCGAGGAACTCGCGTTTCGCGCCGGCCAGCTGCACGTCACCGCCAGCCTGCCGCCGTCGAAGATCGCCGCCTACCGCCGGCAGGCGCCGGAGACCCTGCGCGTCGATCCCATGCTCAGTGTTTCCTACCTCAATTTCAATGTGACCAAGCCGCCGTTGAAAAACGTCAAGGTCCGGCGCGCCCTGGCCATGGCCATCGACCGCAGCGCGATTTCCGCCCGCATCCACGAATCGACCTTTCCCCGCGCGCCGACCCTGGTGCCGCCGGGTTGTGGCGGTTACACGCCGCCACCGGGACAAAAGGACGACTTCGCCGCCGCGCGCGCGCTGCTAGCCGAGGCCGGTTTTCCCGGCGGCCAGGGGCTGCCCGTCATTCCGATGCAGGTCCTGAACCACGAAAGCGTGGCGAAGGCCGCGGAGGCCATCCAGGCGATGTGGCAAAAGGAACTCGGCGTGCGCGTCACGCTCGAGCAAATGGAGCAGAAAACCCTTTTCCAGAATCAGCAGAACCTGGCCCACGTCATCGGTACGCTGAGCTGGAACGCCGACTACCCCGATCCGATCAACTTCCTGGAGATCTTTCGCACGGGCAACGGCAACAACTGGACCGGCTGGGGCAACCGGGACTTCGACGCCCTGCTCGACGAGGCAGGTCGGGTGACCGATCCGGCGCAGCGCCTGGCCCTCCTGCAGAGGGCCGAGACGATCCTCCTCGACGAAGCGCCGCTCGCTCCCGTCGTTTTCCGCGCCCGGACGTTTGCGCTGCACCCCTCCGTCCAGAACTGGCAACCCTCGCCCCTCGGCATCAACCGCTACCAGGTCATCAGCCTGCGCCGCTAGCCGTCCGGTTGATCACGGCCACAGGCTGGCACGGCCCAGCGCTTGTCTCCCGGACCCTCCAGCCCCGCCCGCACGCCACCCACGCAACGGCCATCTCCCCATGATCGCACTCCTTCTCCGCGGGATCGCTCCCGTCGTTTTCCTTGGCGTCTGCGCCGGGCTGAAGGCGCAGCCCGTGCTCGCGTCGCCGACGCGCCCGGCGGACGCCTCACGCGCGATGCACGGTCAGGCCGACTGGCCGACGTACCTCGGCAACAAGGCGCGCAACCTCTACTCGCCCCTCGCCCAGATTCACCGCGGCAACGTCGCGCGGCTCGAGATGGCGTGGTCCTACGACACCGGGGAGAAGGCGCCGTACCAGACCAACAACCTCATCCTTGGCCGCGTGCTTTACACCGTCGCCCCGGCAAGCCGCCGGGTGATCGCGCTGGAGGCCACCAGCGGACGCGAGCTCTGGGTCTGGGATGGGGGCAGGCCGGGCCAGGTGGGCGCCGCGCGTCAGTCCCGGGGACTGGTCTACTGGCAGAATGAACAGGGCGGTGAACGGCGCCTGTTCAGTGCGGAGGGCAGCTACCTCTACGCCATCGACCCGGAGACCGGGGCGACGATCCGCAGCTTCGGCGAGGACGGCGCCGCGCATCTCGGCACCGGGTTCGACGACCTGGGTACGACGGCGGTGAACTACAACACGCCCGGCGTCATCTACCGCGACCTGCTGATCTTCGGCGTGAGCGCCGGCTCGCCGCGCGGCATCCGCGCCATGGATACACGCACCGGGAAGATCCGCTGGCACTTTCACACCGCGCCGCTCCCGGGCGAGTTCGGTTACGACACCTGGCCGGCCGGGTACGACCGCGGCAGCATCTCGGCCAACGACTGGTCGGGGCAGGCGCTCGATGAGGCGCGCGGGATCGTGTACGCGTCGACCAAGACGGCCGCCCCGGATTTTCTCGGGGCAAAACGGCAGGGACAGAACCTGTTTGCGAACTGCGTCATCGCGCTCGACGCCGCGACCGGCAAACGGCTCTGGCATTTCCAGATCGTACATCACGACCTGCTCGACAAGGACCTGCCTTGCGCGCCGGTGCTGCTGACGGTGACGCACGGGGGCCGGAAGATCGATGCGGTGGCGCAGGGCACGAAACACGGGCTGCTCTTCGTCTTCGACCGCGTGACCGGCGAGCCGCTGTGGCCGGTCGAGGAACGGCCGGTGCCGGCGTCAACGCTGGAGGGCGAACGCGCCTGGCCGACGCAACCCTTCCCGACCAAGCCGGCGCCCTTGATGCGGCAGTTCTACACCGAGGCGGACGTTTCGACGATCTCGCCCGAAGCCCAGGCCCTGACGCTGGCACGCATCCGGAATTCGCCGAACTTCGGTCCGTTTCCCGCGCCCAGCCTGCGCGAGTCGATCATGTTCCCCGGCTACAACGGCGGCATGGAATGGGGCGGCGGCGCGGCGGATCCGGACGGCATCTACTACGTCAATGTGAACGAAATTCCCTGGTTCCTGCAGATGGTGGAAACGCGCAACGCGGACGGCTCACCGCTGGCTCCGGGAGAGCAGGACTATCGCGGGCTCTGCGCCGCGTGCCACGGGCTGGATCGCAAAGGGAATCCATCGATTGGTTTTCCCTCGCTGATCGATGTCGGCCAGCGCCGGACCCGCGCGGACATCGAGCGGCTGCTCGTGCAGGGCGCCGGCATGATGCCGCCGTTCGACCGCCTGCGGGAAACCCAGCGCAGGGCCGTGCTCGACTTCGTGCTCGGCGTGCCACCGGCCGCAGGTCGCGCCGCGAAAGCGCCCGCGGCCGCCGCGGATCAGGCGTATCCGCGCTATGCGTTCACCGGTTTCCGCAAGTTCGTCGATCAGCAGGGCTACCCGGCGATCAAGCCGCCCTGGGGCACGCTGAACGCGGTCGACCTCAACACCGGCGAGATCAAGTGGAAGGTGCCGCTCGGTGAATACGCGGAGCTGACGGAGCGGGGCATTCCCCAGACGGGCACGGAGAACTACGGCGGTCCGGTGGTGACGGCGGGCGGGCTGCTGTTCATCGGCGCGACGGCCGACCAGATGATCCGTGCGTTCGACAAGGACACCGGGCGGGTCCTCTGGCAGGCGAAACTCCCCTTCGGCGGCATCGCCACGCCGAGCACCTACCAGGTCGATGGCCGGCAGTATGTGGTGATCTCCGCCGGCGGCAGCCGCTGGGGCGGTCCGCAGGGTGGCAAGGTCGTGGCGTTTGCGCTGCCGCACTCGCCGGCAGCGCCGTAGACTTGAATCTTCGCTGTAGGCGGGGTGCCCTCACCCCGCGAACAGT